>JBDKTZ010000028.1:0-17060 GCA_039679975.1 Prolixibacteraceae bacterium | reverse complement strand
CGGTATTTCCAAAGAAAATACCGTCGCCGGTTACCCTGTTTCGTAAAATTCCCCTAAGTGTTTTGGATCCGCCCAATCCTTCGGAAGTTGAGCCTTTCATGAAAGATGTGATCACTTGCGACTGGTTATAAAAGGGTGCGTGTCCTCCCAGCGGTGTCTGCCAGTTTAACCGTATCGCCAATGAAAGGTCGTCGGGAACAAGGGTAAAATACTGCCGATGAGTAAGGCTGGCTTTCGAAAAAGAGCTCTCTGCTCCTAATATTTCCGGGGACACCACCACAACTGCCTCAGACCAGATGCCTTTCATTGGGTTGGGCCTGTTATCGCGGGTATCGATGACCAGACCGGCTTTGAACTCCGGAACAAATCCTCCGTTTGATTCTTCTTTACTGATGAGTCCCCATTGAATATATTTGTTGTATAGACCATCCACGTTGGGCAGAAGATCTTCCTCGTCTTTTCCTTTATTCAGTTTTTCAATATTGACTGGTGCCGTTCTGAAGGAAAGAAAGTTGATTCCTGTGATCCACCTGATTTTTTCACTGTTGAGTCTTCCCTGTAAATCAATTTTCCACCGGAACAGTTTGCGGTCGTATTTATAAAACATCCGGCTTTTGTAGGATGGATCTTTTTCTTCCGTCCAACCTTTATTGTAAACGGCGTCATACCCGTTAAATCCAAAAAAGTCATAGGTCAGATCAGTAAGGTAGCTTAGGTCGACGGTCGTCCTCAGGCCAACGATGAGCTGGTCTGAGTCATAACTGAACCGGTACACACTGCTTCCTTTGGTATACCTGGATAACTCCAGGTAGAACGAGTGGTTGTATTCGGGATAGCGGCTGCCATCTCCGAAATGATATAAATTGGCAAATGCGCCATATTGAATGCCGAGATCCGTGTCGTAAGTAACAGCGGGCAATGCGCCGATATTCCATCCTTTTTTTATAAGAGTATCCTTCTTCTCATTTTGGGCTCCGGCTATTGAAAAAAGAAAAATCAAAAAAAACGATGCTGTAATTCGGCTCATTGCTCTCGTTGTTCAGTGAATAATTTTGACGTGAGTTCTCAGATTGACAGCTCATTCATGTGTCCCGCTACCGTGCCGGCGATTTTGCTCCGTTTTGCCTGTGCGGTCATAATGGCAGCAACCCGGCAATTTTTTGTAAGCTTCATCCGAAGCTTTATGCATTGGCGTGTCATGCCCTGCTTTCACTATGGCCATCTGAATTTGATGGATATTGGTCTGGCTATCGTTGAACGAGATCTCTGCCATCTTAGTCTCTTTGTCCCAGTCGACTTTTGTTACACCTTTCACTGAAATGGCTGCTCCCTCAATTCTTCTTTCACACATTTCACAGTTCCCTTTCACTTCGAATTTTTCAGTTTTCTCTTTGGCATAAAGACTTCCGGCGCTCATCATGATCAACGCGACCAGTACGATCATTTTTTTGTGTTCCATATATCCTGTTTTAAATTTTTTACTCTGATCCTGCTTTCGCAGAAATGTTTAGAGAGCATCAATGACTCCCTCCAGTCTTTCTTTTACTTCTGCTGCTACGGCTCCCAGGTTTTCATTTTCTATGGCCATCATCGAGGCCAGAGGATCTACCGCAGCGACTTCAATTTCATCTTTATTCAGTTCCTGCACGATCACATTGCAGGGGAGCATGGTCCCGATTTTATCTTCGTGCAGCAATGCTTTGTAGGCGTAAGGTGGATTACAGGCTCCCAGGATCTTGTATTTCCGGAAGTCAACATCCAGTTTTTCCTTTAACTTTTCCTGCATATCGATCACTGTCAGGACACCGAATCCTGCTTTTTTCAATGTTTCTGTCACACGCGTAACTGCCTCATCAAAGTTACCGTGAATTGTTTTGCTGATGTAATACTTCATACTTTATTCTAATTTAATTGTTTGCAATTTACGCGTCACCATCATCATGTTGAGATGCTTACCAACGGTATAAAACTTGCCAAAATACTTCATTCCGGTTTATCCTCCGGAGAAGGAACACGGTTTCCAGGGTTCGCTTCATCCTATTTAAAATTCAAAATCTCTTTTGTTTCTCCGCATGTCAGCATATCTTCTCCAAAATATGGATTCCGAATTTCTTCAGAACTGCTAAACCACCAGGCACCTTTGTCGCTGTTGGCCATTGGGCAATATTGGGAATACACGATAACATTTTTCAGGCCAAATTTTTTCAGGCTTTCATAAAAAGCTGCGTTGAACCGGATAAATTCAGTTCGTTGTGTCCTGATATCAGATAACTTACTAATGGAGTTAATTGTTTTCAGGAGAGCTGATAGTTGATCCATCCACTGTATATGAGCGTCGCCTTTCAGTAGTTTCATATCTGTTTTTTCAATTTTTTGCTTGACGTCACGGGCGGTCGTTTTAACTTTTTGAGCATCAGAAGCCACGAATGCATCTTTCATATTCAGATAAGCTTTGTAAATTTCAGTTAGCTGAAGCCGGAACGCAGGATCAGTCTCATTAGGCTGTTGCTGTTCTTTTGGCTGATTTTCAGTATGTGTTGGATCATGCCTATGTCCGGTCGTATGTTCACCTCCCTGCGGATTCATCATACTGGGTTTCCCGGATAATTGCGCTGCTGCATCAACACTAAAGGCCCCATTGGTTACTATTTCGTCACCTTCACTTAATCCTTCAAGAACAACCCATGCATCTTTTGTTGATGGTCCCAGCGTGATTTCCCTCATTTTAAACGATGGTGTTTCGGTCCCCGGCATTTTCACATAGACAGCCGAGCGGGTACCGGTCCATAAAACAGCCGACTGGGGTATTACCAGTTGTTCATTGTCATTCCTGTTTTTTTGTTTTAGATTTCCGTTGATGAACATTCCGGGTTTAAGTTGCAGGCCAGGATTGTTCAATTCGGCCCTTACCCTGGCTATCCGGGTGGAGGGGTCGATTACCGGATCAATAAACGAGATGCGGCCTTCGAAGTTTTTGCCGGGAATAGCCTGGGTTGTAAATTCAACTGGTTGATTCATTGAAATCCAAGGAAGATCTGATTCGTATGCATCAAAAACGGCCCACACTTTTGATAAACCGGCTACTTCAAAAAGGACGGTCCCCGTACTGACATAATCACCGGTATTGACGGCTCTGGAAGTAACGATCCCTGTTGTGTTGGCATACAAATCAAAGGTAGACGTAATTTTGCCTGATTGTTCAATTTCCCCGATCTGATTTTCGTTCAATTTCCAGTTTCGCAATTTCTCCTTTACCGCTTCTGCTACAGCAGGATATCTGTTTTGCATGGATAAAGCTTCCAAAAGCTCTTTTTGGGCGGCGATCAATTCAGGGGAATAGATTTTCGCGATCAACTGTCCCTTTTTCACAGGTTCGCCGGTCACATTAATCAGGAGTTGTTCAATCCGCCCGGGAACATGAGCCGTTTGGGATTGCAGTAGCCGTTCATCGGTCCTGATTTTTCCGAATAAGCGAATTTCCTTTGATGGACGTCCTTTCCCGACGACCGAAGTTTGCACCTGGGCCAGTTTGATCGCCGACTCACTCATCTCAACAGCCAGACTGTCTGATCCGACATACTGATTTTCAATCGGGATCAGATCCATTCCGCAGATGGGGCATGATCCAGGTCGTTCCATCTTGATTTGAGGATGCATGGAACATGTCCAGACCGACTTTTCTCCCTCCTGGTGCTCGTGCACGTAAGATGTTGTTTTTTCTGTACTTTCGCGGGGTGCATGCTGGTGAAAAAACAACCGGCCCAGGAATAGTCCGGCGAGGATCAGTAGTCCGCCTTTAATGTATTTATTTAAGAAAAAATTTCGTGTGTTCATAGGTATACTTTTTAATGGGAATAATCATTCAACCGCCAATTCAGTGTGTTCATCAGATTTTCGGCCATTGCAACTGCTGTATTGTAGTCGGTGATGGCTTCAACATATTTAAATCCATAGTCGAGAACCTTCATTTGCATTCGCAGAACCTCTTCATAATTGGTTCCGGTCGTTGCATAGCCCGAAAGCAGAAGATCCGTTGCTTTTCCCGCCAGCTCTTTCTGTTCGCCGTACAGTTCGATGTTTCGCTCAGCATTATTTAGTTCCTGAATGAGTTGTCCGGATTGAACCAACAGGTTGTTTTTCACGCCGGTTATCTGTTGACGGGCAGCTTCCTGCATAAGCTGTGCTTCATTTTTCATAGCACGGTATTTTTGGCGGAACAACGGCAGGGAAACAGTGGCCATGGGCATAATCATATCTTTTCCATTCATCATGGATTCATTTCCCGCACTTTTCTGAATGAGCATATAGTTCAGACCAAGACCCACCATTGGCAATCCCATTTTGTTTGCTTTTTCTTCCATTGACAGGTACGCTTTTTCTTCTTTTGAAAGCATAGCAAGCATCGGGTTGTTAAACAGGATACTGTCGGCAAGCAGTACTTTGTCTGCAGGAAGACGGCTTTGAACCAGTGAATCGGTAGGGGTCACCAGGGTGCCGACTTCCCGGTTTAAAAAAGCATTAAAGCGGGCCTGCTCCGTTTTTCTTTGATCATTGAGTTGGGCAAGCCTGTTCTTTTGATCAAGGATCTCCATCTTTACCCGGATCACGTCCTGCATGCCGCTTTGGGAACTGTTCATCGTGCCGGACATAGGAGCAGCGGAAGCACCTGAAGGTGCCTGGACTGATCCGGCGCCGGCGTTGTTCATTTGGCTCATTCGTTCTTCTGATCTGTTAGTTGTTCCTGAAGAAGCGTTTATTGAACCGATGCCTGCCATGGACTTTACCGGATTGCCGGCAGCAGGTGACTGTAATTTGACCAGAACCAGCTTTTCCAATGACTCAAGCAATTCGATGTTTTCACGTACAAGATCGATTTCATGATCATATTTCATCAACTGGTACCAGGATTGTTTGACTTGATAAAACAAATCAGCTTTTGCTGTTTTGAAGGCTTCATATTTGGCCATGGCCATGAAAGACGCTTCGTTCCTTGCGGTTTTCAGTGTGCCGGGCCAGGGGAGCATCTGCATCACCTGGACATTTCCAACCTGTTCCCCGTCCATTAATTCCATAGGACGGGTAAAGATTCCGAATGAAGTCTGCGGATCGGGCAGCGACCCCACTTGCGGCACTTTTTCAAGAGCAGCCTGATACTGGCTGAAGGCCGATTTTATATCAGGATTATTTTCTGCAGCCAGTTTAAGATAGTCATGCAGGGACCTCTGTCCCGTCACGAGTCCGGAAACCAATAGCAACAGGATAACAGGAATAAATTTAGTTGTTCGCATCTTTAAATTTCTTTAGTTGTTTGTTGATTTCTCCTTCCCTCCAGAAGCACTGCAGTACCGGTACTACAAAAATGGTCATAACTTGAATGATCATTCCGCCAAAGGTAGGTATAGCCATGGGTACCATAATATCCGATCCTTTCCCGGCCGAGGACAGAACAGGCAAAAGAGCAATGATTGCAACGGCAGTCGTCATCATGGCCGGCCTTACCCGTTTACGTCCGGCAATGATAACCGCTTCACGTACTTCCTGTACTGTTTGGGGCTTCTTTTCCTCAAAAACCTGATGAATGTACGTGCCCATCAGTACCCCGTCGTCAGTGGCAATGCCAAAAAGGGCGATGAATCCGACCCAAACCGCCACGCTCAGGTTAATGGTATGGATCTGGAAAAGATGTCGCATATCAGTCCCCGCAACTGAAAAATTCAGGAACCAGGGCTGATTGTATAGCCACAGCATGATAAAGCCTCCTGCGAATGCGACAAAAACACCTGAAAAATGAATGGATGAGGCCGTGAATGTTTTAAACTGGAAATACAGCAACAGAAAAACCAAAGCCAGGCTGATCGGGATCACGATTGCAAGCCTTTTTGATGCCCTGATCTGGTTTTCATAGTTTCCTGCGAAGGTGTAACTGACTCCGTGAGGCAGTACCAACTCTCCCCGGGCAATTTTCTCTTTCAGAAAATTCTGAGCCTCGTTTACGACATCTACTTCGGCTATTCCGGAAATTTTGTCGAAAATTATATAGCCGTTCAAAAAAGTATTTTCGCTCCGGATCATCTGGGTACCCCTGGCATAATCAATCCCGGCCAGCTCACCGAGAGGAACCTGTATGCCGGTCATCGACGGGACTAAAATTTTGCGGATTTCCTCCGGCGTGTTTCTGAGTTCTCGCGCATACCTGACCCGCACCGGAAACCGTTCGCGTCCTTCAACCGTTTTGGTCAGTGTCATTCCGCCAACAGCGACCTGCAAAATATCCTGCACATCAGCAATGGTCATTCCATAGCGGGCTATAGCTTCGCGGTTTAGTTTGATTTCGATATAGGGAGCCCCGACTGCACGGTCATAAAAAACAGAGGATCCCTGAATAACAGGTACCTGCTTTAACACGCCTTCCAGTTGCATACCGGCTTTTTCGATGGTTTCAAGATCCGGTCCATATACTTTCAGGCCCATTGGAGCGCGCATCCCGGTCGACAACATGACCAGCCTGGTTTGAATCGGTTGCAATCTCGGAGCTGAAGTAAGGCCCGGAATGTTCGTCACCTTCACGATTTCATTCCAGATATCATCAGTCGATCTGATCTCAGGCCTCCATTGACGAAAGTATTCACCATTTTTATCCGGGATAAGCTGTTCCTGTGCAATCTTTCTGAATTTATCCCGGCCAGGATGATAACTTGTGCTGTCCTTCAGCAGGAAGTTTCCTTTCCCGTCGCTCCTGAATGTCGCCCGGTGCCCGCGATCGTCCAGCATATATTCAGGTAAATAGTTGATTGTATTTTCAAACATCTGGACAGGCGCCGGATCCAGCGCAGAACTTGCACGCCCCCATTTCCCTATAGCCATATCCACTTCAGGAATTGCCATTATTCGCTGATCGAGCAATTCAACATATTCCGTATTTTTTGCGACGCCGCTGTGCGGCATGCTGGTTGGCATGAGTAAAAAAGATCCTTCGTCGAGTGCAGGCATAAATTCCTTGCCAATCCCGGGAAAAGTATGATTGAACGAGTTCCAGACTTTGGTTTCTGTAACAAAACGGGGCATAAACGCGAAAACGCGATGTACGCCGAGCCACGCCAGTATCCCAAAAAGAATGGTGAGCATGGGCAGGGTCATGAACTTCCATTTGTTACGAAGCGTCCAGCTTAAAATGGGGGTATAAAAATGAACAATCAACATCAGGACAGTGAGGATCAAGACAATCAGAACTCCTGCAAACAGGTAATTGATGAAGTTACTGTTCGAAGCCCCCAGCGGTAGCCAGGCGATAGCGAGATACCACAGGGCGACCAGTACGGTTATACTAACGTTGATGTAGTTCGGATATTCTTTCCGTTTTTCCGGCCATCTGTATGCCAGCAGGTTATTCAATCCAACCAGGATCAGCGCCAGCGCTGCAATTTGACCCCAAATCACAACAAACATGACTCCTGCGACAATTAAAATGCTGTTGAATATCCGGCTGATCCGCCTCTTGTCAAACCTGACAGAGAAAAATATATTGGCAAGAGTTGGCAGTACGATGATGCCCAAAATAAAAGAGGCAAGAAGGGCGTATGTTTTGGTAAAGGCCAGTGGTCTGAATAACTTTCCTTCGGCAGCTTCCATGGCAAATACGGGAAGAAAACTGACGACCGTTGTGGCCAGGGCTGTGATAACTGCCGATGATACCTCGACAGTTGCCGTATAAATCACGTGAACCAGGTTTCGGCCTTCCGCATTCTTGTTTCCGGGCATTTCAAGATGCCGGATGGTGTTCTCGACGAATACGATTCCGACATCGATCATCACGCCGATAGCGATGGCAATACCCGAAAGAGCAACTATATTGGCATCAACTCCTGTCAATTTCATAACAATGAAGGTCATCAATACAGCAATAGGAAGCAGTGCCGAAACAATGACAGAAGCCCTGAGATTTAAAACCAGGACGATGATGACAATGATCGTGATCAGGATTTCTTCTGAAAGCGCTGACTCAAGTGTGCCGAGAGTTTCCCGGATCAGGCCGGTACGGTCGTAGAACGGGACAACAGTCACTTTTGAGATTGTACCGTCAGCAAGCGTTTTTGAAGGCAATCCTGAAGCTGATTCTTTAATTTTTTGTTTGACATTGTTGATGACTTCCATCGGGTTTGAACCATACCGGGCAACTACCACACCACCAACAGCTTCAACGCCTTCCTTATCGAGCCCGCCACGGCGGGTAGCCGGTCCGAAATTGACTTTTGCCACATCGCTGATCCTGACAGGAATATTATCGCGGACAGTTACAACTGCTTGTTTAAGGTCATCCGGATTTTTCAGATATCCAAGCCCTCGTATGATGTATTCCACCTGATTCAGTTCGATCGTTTCAGCTCCGATATCCAGGTTACTTTTTTTCACGGCCTGCATGATGTCCATTACAGAAACTCCAAATGCTTTCATGGCATTCGGATCAATATCCACCTGGTATTCTTTTACAAAACCCCCGATAGAGGCAACCTCAGCAACACCGCTGGCTGCAGAAAGTGAATATTTAACATAGAAATCCTGCAAAGTACGTAATTCCTGCGGATCCCATCCTCCGGCGGGTTTCCCTGTTACAGGGTCACGCCCTTCGAGCGTATACCAAAAAACCTGTCCAAGTGCTGTGGCATCAGGCCCCAATGCAGGTTGTACTCCTTCGGGTAATGTACCGGCAGGCAATGAATTTAGTTTTTCCAGAATACGGGAACGGCTCCAGTAAAACTCTACGTCATCTTCGAATATCAGGTAGATGAACGACATTCCAAACATCGATGTACTCCGGATGGTTTGAATTCCGGGAATACCTAATAACGACGTTGTTAAGGGGTAGGTGATCTGATCTTCAATATCTTTTGGGGAACGGCCCATCCATTCTGTAGCTACAATTTGCTGGTTTTCACCAATATCGGGAATAGCATCGACAGGCACCGGATCAGATGGAAGCACCCTCGTGTTCCAGCCGAAAGGAGAAGTGACGACACCCCAACCTATCACGGCGATCATAAATAATAAGGAAATTACCTTATTCTCCAAAAAGAAACGTATCAGCGTTTTCAATTGACTATTTTGTTAATGATTGATAAATGAGGAACAACATGTGCCGGTCCTGAGTAAAAATGGACATACACTACCTGGTTTGGGTCGCGCGGCTCAAAACGGTGTCAAAATCAATCATAAACGGAAAACCTGTAATCCGGAAAGAATCGTCATTTTATCGGGCGGCGGCGGTGAATCGCCAAGAAAGAGACGATTTAAAGAGACTTGTTCAGAAAGGAACAACTGTATGATATTTAAATCAATGATAGTCAAAACGACGGGGAAAAACTGAACTGAATCATGAACAGAAGACAGGACGTATTTCTCCAGCATCTGGATGACCTGGTGTTCATTCCTGCAGCAATCACCCATTGCACATGAACTGCTTCCTTCCTGGCATCCTGCAACTTGATTGGAAAATACGGATACTTTAACCAACATCCCGCTGCAGTAGTGTTTGGACACAGAAACCCCCATGGTCAGAATAACCAAAATGAAGGTAATTATGATATGGCTGATCTTCCTGGTCATCACAATGATTTCTGCACAAATAAACAACTTATGGACGGAAAAGATTTTATAAAATTTGCAGGAAAGTATATAATATTTTAAGTTTTTATATCTCTGTCGGGCAGGATTCGGCTTCTTTCTTCTTCGTCTATGTCCGAGCGATCTGATTGGACAGGTGGACTATTCTTATTTTTTTTGTATTCTGATGGACTCATGCCGGTCATCTTTTTAAACTGGGAACTTAAATGCTGAGTATTGCTGTAGCCCAGTTTCCGCGCGATTTCACCCAAAGAGAGTTTACCTTTAGACAATAATTCCTTCGTTTTCTCTGCTTTTTGAAACATGATGTATTTTTCAATAGTCGTTTTTTCCGAAGACGAAAAAAGAGCGCTTAAAAAAGAATAGTCTTTGCCAAGAACGAATGAGAGATAACTTGAGAAATTCTGATTACCCGGAATTTTATTTTCATAATATACCATGTTGATGATTTCGGTTTTAATTGCTTCAATCATCCTCTCCCTCTTATTTGAAACCAACAGAAGCCCTTTTTTTTCTAATCCTTCCCTAAAGAGATTGAGTTGTTCTTCTGTGCCTTTTTTTGTCAAAACAATTGAACCCAGACGGACAGATCTGATTTTCAATCCTGCATGGATCGCTTCCTCCGTCACGGTTTGAATGCACAAAGAGGAAACCATATTTTTAATGTACAGATATTGATTTTTTTGAGAATCCATCACTGAATCGATTTATGTTTTTTAATTGCTGTTTTGTAATAAAAGAATATCTTTAAGCTTTCAATTTAAAATTAATTCCAGGGGTAGGATAACGATATAAATTTAGATCAAATTATCGAGAATATGAATGGAACTTTAATCCTTACCTAAAGTAATTTTTCAAACAGATGAGGTTTTTTAAAAAAAAATAAAGAAACATATGTTAAAATAGATGTATAGTAAGGTAACATGGCGGATCGCATACAATAATTACCTCATAAAAATTTTAAGAATGAAAAGATTAGCAATTTTATTTCTTGTCGTTGTTTTTGCCTGTCAGCAACCTGTGAAAAAAGATCAGGCTCCGGATTTAAAAGCTGCTTTCGACAGTACCATTAACGGAAAACAAACGACTCTTTTTACGTTGGAAAACGGAAGTGGGATGCAGGTTATTTTAACCAATTACGGCGCTAAAATCGTTTCAGTCAAGGTACCCGATCGGCAGGGGAACATAGCAGATGTTGTCCTTGGATTTAATTCGGTCAGGGAATACGCCGCGCAGGATGCCGGACAGGGAGCTGTGGTGGGACCTTATGCCAATCGTATTGGTAATGCCCGTTTCGAATTGAATGGTGAGACTTATCAGTTGGAAGTGAATAATCATCAGGCAAATTTGCATTCCGGTTCAACGAGTTTTTACCGTCAGGTGTATGATGCAAAAGAGGTACAGACGGCTGATGGTCCTGCTGTGGAGATGACCTTATTAAGCAAAGATGGTGATTCCGGATTTCCCGGAAATAAGGAAGTAAAGGTGACTTATACACTGACCAACGATAACGGCTTGAAGATCGACTATCAGGCTACAACTGACAAGGCTTGTCCTTTTAACCTGACCAATCACGTTTATTTTAACCTGAAAGGTGAGGGAAACGGTGATATCACCGATCATATAGTCTTTCTTGACGCGGACTCGACAACGGAAGTGGTTAATAATGAATTGATCCCGACCGGTAAAATCATATCTATCAAGGGTACCGATATGGATTTTACGACACCACGTGTTGTTGGCGAACGTATCGATTCCGAGTATCTTCCGATTAAAGTGGCCGGAGGTTATGACCACAACTATATTCTGAATAAAGATCAGAATACCGCTGAAATGACTTTGTGTGGTACAGTATATGAACCACAGTCGGGACGTTTTATGGAAATATTCACGACCGAGCCTGCCGTTCAGTTTTACACAGGCAATTTCCTGAAAGGAGACCTCACAGGCAAAAGCGGTAAAAAATACGAACACCGTTATGGAATGTGTTTTGAGACCCAGCATTACCCCGATTCACCCAATCACCCTAATTTTCCCAATACGGTACTGAACCCGGGTGATACGCTGAAATCTGCCACCATCTATAAATTTTCGGTCAAGCAGCAATAAGCGAACAGCATAAGGAGAACAAGGCCTTTCCAACGTACGGAAGGGCCTTTTTATTTTATTGGTTGTAACAGGAGAACAAACCATTTTGTGTACTCCTGTGTTTAATGACTGAAGTATTTCGGTTAACAGATGCGGTAAAGGTAGTCTGACCGGAATACTTCGAGCTGTGGTTGTACTTAAAATGATGATAATGAGGGATAACCGGAATGCTTTTATACGTTTTCATGAGCGAAATGAAAAACTTCAGGCGCAATATGACGACGCATATAAAGAACGTCAGCATTCAAAAGGGAAATTAACTGCACGCGAACGAATCGACATCCTTTTTGATAAAAATACCTTCGAGGAACTGGATGCATTTGTACGTTCTGCAACTTATAGAGATAAACCGGGGGCATACGGAGACGGTGTTATTTGCGGGCATGGCCGGATAAACGGACGAAAGGCATTTGCTTATGCGCAGGATTTTAACTTTATGGGGGGCTCGCTGGGAGAAGCCCATGCGGCTAAAATCACCAAAGTGCAGGACATGGCCCGCACCATGGGCCATCCGATAATCGGACTAATCGATTCGGGGGGAGCCCGTATTCAGGAAGGGATAGCCAGCCTGACCGGATATGGAGGTATTTTTTTAAGAAACATTAAATCGTCCGGGATTATTCCGCAAATCTCTGTCATTCTCGGACCCGCGGCCGGAGGGGCGGTTTACTCACCTGCTTTGACCGATTTTATTTTTATGACACGGCATACAGCCCGGATGTTTGTCACCGGACCCGAAATTGTCCGTGAAGTTTTAAATGAAGAGATCAGCTTTGAGCAGCTCGGAGGGGCAGATGTGCATGCAATAAAAAGCGGAGTAGCACAATTTGTTTATGATGATGAAGAACATACTTTACTTGGCGTGCGAAAACTTTTGCAGTATTTGCCTTCCAACAATATTGAGCTGCCGCCGGTGGAAAATGAAGAGCCATTGGCTCCGGCCCGTCCCGACAAATTAAGGCTCATTATCCCTGACGAATCGGTATTGCCTTACGATATGTTCGATGTGATCCGGAACCTGATTGATCAGGACAGCATGCTTGAAATCAGCGAATCGTTCGCGCCGAACATGATCGTCTGTTTTGCCCGTCTCAATAACCGGGTCATCGGTATTGTTGCCAACCAACCAAAGGTACTCGCGGGTGTGCTCGACGTGAACTCGTCGGTTAAGGCCGCTCGGTTTGTGCGGTTCTGTGATGCCTTTAATATTCCCTTACTGGTTTTGGAAGATGTTCCCGGATTCTTACCCGGCTCGGAGCAGGAGCATGCAGGATTGATCAGGCATGGCGCCAAGTTACTTTATGCTTTTGGTGAAGCATCAGTCCCGAAAATAACGGTGATCACGAGAAAGGCCTATGGCGGAGCCTATATTGTCATGAACAGCAAAAATATGGGAGGCGACTTCAATTTTGCATGGCCAACGGCCGAAGTTGCCGTGATGGGCCCGGAGGGCGCGATAAAGATTCTAAACCGAAAGGAAATCGCTGAAGCGCAAGATCCTGAGAAGTTGAAGCAACAACTCATCCATGAATATCGTGAAACGACTGCCAACCCTTACATAGCTGATGAGTATGGGTATATTGATGAAGTAATTGATCCGGCCGTGACCCGCCAAAAGCTCATCACTGCTTTTGATTTGTTGCAGAACAAGTATCTGGAGAAATTGCCCCGGAAACACGGGAATATGCCCCTTTAGGAGCATGGCGCACAGAACACAGGGCAGGAAACTGGTGCTGAGTCTCGATTTAACCATTTAAAACAGTTGACCATTGAGTTCGATTAAATCCATATTGATAGCTAATCGCGGAGAGATTGCTGTCCGCATTATCAAGACTGCCCGTAATATGGGAATTAAAACCTACGCCTTTCAGACTCCGCAGGAAGCGAACGCGGTTTATCTGAACTGGGCTGACGAGGTGATCAGAATCCGCGAGGAAAGTTCCGTGCGTTCTGTATTTTTAAGCCCGGAGTTGATTGTTGGCTACGCAAAGGAATACGGAATTGAAGCCATCCATCCTGGTTATGGCTTTTTGGCAGAAAGCCCCGCTCTGCCTGAATTGTGCGATCGGGAAGGGGTCCTTTTTATAGGCCCGTCAGCCGACGTTATCCGGAAGATGGGAGACAAAAACGAAGCCCGCCAGTTGGCTGTACGTCTTGGCGTTCCGGTTGTCAAAGGCAGTAACGTGCCCATCAATACCCTGGAGGAGGCAAAGTTGCAGATTAAAAAGATCGGATATCCGGTCATGCTAAAAGCATTGGCCGGAGGAGGAGGTAAAGGGATGCGGGTGGTTACAAAAGCAGCCGAACTGGAACCGGCTTTCCGTATGGCCGTTGGCGAAGCCACGAATGCTTTTAACAGCGGGGCCATGCTGATCGAAAAATACGTCGGACGGCCGCGCCACATCGAAATACAAATTCTGGCCGATAAACACGGAAATGCCGTTCACCTGTTTGAGCGGGAATGTTCGATCCAACGAAATCACCAGAAACTGCTGGAAGAAGCACCTTCGCCAGGACTGACTGACAAACTGCGGGATAAAATGGCCCGGGATGCACTGGAACTGGCTCAGGCTACCGGGTATTTCACACTCGGAACGGTCGAATTTTTACTCGACCAGAAAAAGAACTATTATTTTATGGAAATGAATACCCGTATTCAGGTCGAGCATCCCGTTACGGAAGCGATTACCGGACTTGACCTGGTCGAATGGCAGATCAGGACTGCCGCCGGTGAAAAGATGACATTGAAGCAGGAAGAAATTAAGAAGCACGGATGGGCAATGGAATTCCGCATAAATGCAGAAGATGTTCAGGCCGGATTTGCACCTAATTTTGGTATTATCGATGAAATGAATTTTCCGGGTTACCCGGGACTGCGGGTAGATTCAGGATTTATTCCCGGATCGGTCATACCCGGAATGTACGACTCGCTGATCGCCAAACTGATCGTCTCCGGAAAAAACAGGGCTTCCGTGATCGAGAAATCGATCGGAGTCATGCAACACAGCAATATCGAGGGAATTAAGACTACAATCCCCTTTTTCAAGGCCGTGCTCCATCATCCCGCATTTGTGGCGGGAAATATGACGACTTCCTTTGTCAGCGAAATGAAAGAACTGTTTTATCAGGAAGAAAATGAAGAAGAAGCTGCTGCCATGATCGCTCTTCAAACGTATTTAAATGACATGGAACCGATCGAAAAAAGAAAGGTCGGTTCTGAAGCCGCCACACCCTGGATTTCCCGAATGTGGAACAAATTATTTTAACCTATGGAAAAAGAACCCGAGCAAAACTATATTGTTTCAGGCGCCGAAAAAAAGTTTGCCTTCAACGTTTACAATTATAAGATCAAACCTCTCGCCAGGCGAAAAATCGAACGGAATAAACAGGGAATTTACAAAGTCACCGTTGAAAAAACTGTCTTTACGGGCGGTGTTGTTCATAAGAGACAGAATAAATACAGTGTGAAGGTTAACGGGAACACGTATCATTTCCTGATCGACCGCGAAGAAGTCTTTCTCCGGAAAGCAGCGATGGCGTCAGTAAACGGACTGGATCGGGGATACTCGCTGAAATCGCCCATGCCGGGTAAAGTGCGCGATGTGTTTGTTTCCAAAGGAGCTAACGTCAAAAAAGGAGAGGCGCTGTTAATCCTTGAAGCGATGAAAATGCAAAATCAGGTGCTGGCTTCGGAAGACGCCCGAATAGTGGCTGTTCATGTCAAGTCGGATGAAACTGTCCTGGGAGGACAGGTGCTGATTGACCTTGAACGAATGATTTAATCAAATCAGTAACGTCGGCCGATAGTCGGCAGCTAACTCCCGACAGCTTTTTTTGCGTCATGATACTTGTGTCTAAATAAAAATACATGAAACGAAGAGACTTTTTGAATTTTGGAATGATTGCCGCCGCGGGGGGTACCCTGGCTTCAACGACAATGATTGGTCATAATGCCAAAGCCGCCGAAAAGAGCAAAGGAAAAGCAAAGAATATTATATTTTTGGTCAGCGACGGGATGAGCGCCGGAACATTGAACATGGCCGATCTGCTCCTGAGACGGAAAGAGGGGAGAGGAAGCCATTGGATTGACCTCTACCGCCAGAACAGGGTCAAAAGAGCCTTGATGGATACCGCTTCGGCCGACTCGCTCGTTACGGATTCTGCAGCAGCCAGTTCTTCCTGGGGCGGCGGTCACCGGGTTAATAACGGAACGCTCAATATAGGGCCTGACGGAACAAATCACAAACCTATCCTTCAGAAATTCAGGGACGCCGGAAAATCGGTTGGCTGTGTAACCACTGTGCCTGTTACCCATGCCACCCCCGCGGGATTTTGTATTAACGCGAAAACCAGGGATCAGGCCGTGATCGCTGATCTCTACCGGCCACAGCGTTTCGACGTGATGATGGGTGCAGGAACGCAGTATTTCAGCAAAGATAAACGTAAAGACGGCAAAGATCTGTTCAGCGAATTTACTGCAGGTGGTCATGCTATAGTCCGCACAAAAAAGGAAATGAATGCAGCAGCAAAAGATAAACCCCTGTTGGGCGTTTTCAGTGAAGATATTCCCTATACACTTGACCAAAAAGCAGACGATGAGCTGTTAACCAATATTCCGACACTGGCTGAAATGACACAGAAGGCGATTATACACATGAGCGGCAATCCGGAAGGCTTCGTGCTTCAGGTTGAAGGAGGAAAAGTAGATTGGGCCGCGCACGCGAACGACATCGGCGCACTGCTCTACGATCAGATTGCTTTTGACGAGGCTGTAGGTGTTGCCATTGCTTTTGCTGAAAAAAGAGACGATACGTTGGTCATTGTGACGACCGATCATGGAAATTCAAATCCGGGCCTGATCAGCAGCAAGAATGTCAATGAAAAATTTGACCTGATCCAAAATTTTACGCACACTAACGAATGGGTATTGAAAAACGTCCGCAAAACCGATTCTCCATCCCGGCTCATTGATCAGATCAGGTTGGCGCAAGGTTATACCATTACGAAAGATGAGGCAGGAGAGATCCTGTCGCATTATGCCGATTTCAGCAATGACGGATTATACAACGACTATAAGCTGCCTTACAAGCAATTGGCCCAAATTCAGCAAAATTATACCTCGGTATATTGGTCAGGCATGAGCCATTCAGCCGACTATGTTGAACTTACCATGTTTGGCCCGGGGAGCGAGTTGCTCAGGCCCTTCGTGCAGAACACCGACCTGCATAACCTGATGCTGCAGGCAACAGGGGTAAATGCATTGGTTGCTGCGGGCTGATCGGAATAACGACCCG
>JBDKTZ010000303.1:0-14103 GCA_039679975.1 Prolixibacteraceae bacterium | reverse complement strand
TACTGTAAAAACATGGAAGCTCCTCTTAGACTCATATCCTTTAAATCCGGATTTGCAGGAAGCGGAATAAAGATGGAGTTTCCCGAAAAGCTGTTTCCATTCAGAAAAAGCTTTTCGCTTAACCGGTAAGTGGCGGCATTCTGAACAAAAAAAGAGCTCATGAACGGAGACGGAGATCGTAAAGAGAACTGATTTGCAACAAGTGTTGTTCCCGACGGGACCTGTCTGTAAAAATTGAGGACGAAAGACTGGGTTTCCGTAGCAGTTAGTTTCCGGAAAGTAAAAGAAGGAACCGACATTAACCCGCCAAAGGTTGATGCCGGATCAAAATTGAAAAGTTCTTTATATAAAAAATCATATTCCGGTACGCTGACATTCAATTTCACAGAATCAGGCTGTGCATGTCCGCTGAACCAGGTAAAAAACAGCAACGCAATACAGAAACTTGTTTTCACAATGGTTTTAACTTATAAAAGAAAGAAACCTAAAGTTACCAAAAACATTTTACTTTTTTCGTCACTATGGCCTGAATAAATGTCTCCAAAGCTGTTTTCCATTCTTACGTCAAGCGAGAAGAAAAGCAAATCCAACCCGGCTCCGTATTGAAATCCGTAAATGCTGTCTTTCAGCTTGCCTGATTCAAAGTCGGGCCCGTCAACATCCTTGCTGGTAATAAACGACATGACCGGTCCGGCGTTGACCCGCAGATTCACCAATCCCTTGTTAATAACCTTGTAACCTAACAACACGGGAACATCGATTGTTTTCAAGTCAAAAGAATTCTTATCAGTATCTTCCAATTTTCCTCCTTTTGTGCTGAAATAGGCTTCAGGTTGAATGTAAAAGCTTTTCACATTGACCCTTGCGAAAGCACCGGCTACAAAATTGGAAATGTTGTTCTCATCAAACATACTCTCATCGGTCGTAATCTTCGAGCTGTTAAATCCGGCTTTAATCCCGAAATTCAACGGGGACTGTGCGCTGACAACGATAGAAGCTGTCAGAAAAAGACACAATACTGCAAATGTTTTCATGGTCATTTTATTAAAGTTACATACAAAATAACGAAAAAAGGAACAAACTATTACTATTCTCTGCATAAATAACCTTGAATATGAGGAAAGGTTTAATGATATATGTTTTACAGCAAGCATAATAACAAATGATGCCCGCATGCGTTATTATTTTTAGCTTGGACGAGGAGATATTCAGGAAAATTTTACTTTTGAAAAAAATTAAACAGGCTTTTTACAAGTACTTAACACAAAAAGTCGGGTAAGGTATTGGAAAAATAAAAAAAATTCAAGTAGTTTACGAAAAAATTAAATTTATAGTGGTTCTTATTAATAATAAATTGAAATTTAAGTTAATAGCGCACGGAAATGAAATCGAACAAGCACTCAAAAAAGAATATTAAATATTCTGATATTGAGAAAAGTGACATTGGCAGCCAATTTGTTAAAGGAGCGAAGAAAGACAGAAGTGCCAAAAGGCGATTATCAATCTATGATGAGTTTGAGGATGAGAACTTTGATGAGCTGACATTTAATTCAGAATCTGATGATTCGTTAGACGAAGAATAGTTGATTCATCAGATTCCGGTTACTAATTATTTTTTAAGATCACATGAAACCAGCCACACTCCCCGTGTGGTATCACCGCTCCGGGACAGTTTCATTTTCAATTTATCTTAAAAAATTTGACTTGTTTTTAATTACATTTTGAGGTTTGCCATGAGGTGAGCCTCAAAATTGGTTTCATTTCACTCCTTGAAGCACTTTGTTATTCTAAAGAGGTTGTTTCAGGTCTGTAAATTGTCTTCTACTTTAGCCATTTTTATGTCTCTTTAGATCCGTTTATATTCTAACTTCTAGATAGCTTAAAAAAAAAATACTCCCAATTGTACTTCATTGGGAGTATTTTTTAACGTTAAGTATTGCGCGCGTTAATTGTCATTATCATCCTGTTCAGCATTAGGTTCAAAACGCCAAAGATCATCGAAATATGTGCCGGAGCTCCTTCCTGTGGTAATATAACCTATATTGTTTATTGTAAAGGCGACAGCCTCATTCCTTGAAGATCCTTCGAAGCTCGTTTTCTCATCCCAAAGATCAGAACCTGGGTCATATTCCCATACGGTAGATCCGACACTCCCTAATGAGGCGGTACAAACATAGCCTTTACCATCAACAGTAAAAGCGACAGCCGATGATCTTACAATATTATAATCATCATCATAACTTTCATCGCTTGTATCAGAAATATCTCTCAATTTTGTCCATTTATCAGTAGTCGGATCATAAGAATAAAAATCTTTCCGTCCTTGATTATTATCGATACCTGTGCAAACATAGGCGATATCATTAATCACAAAAACAACTGCATCCCTTCTTTTTTCACCGGGGAATGAAGCTTTTGGAGACCACTCATCCGTAGAAGGATTATACTCCCATAAGTCTTTCAGGTATCCGCCATCATAACCGGAACAGACATACCCTTTATCCTTGATCGAAAAAGCAATTGCTCCGTAACGGGCTGTCCCGGGAAAATCAGCGATTCGTGTCCAGCTGTTAGCACCTGGATCAAACCCCCAGAAATCATTCAACCAAGGGTTCCTGGTCGTAACACCTTCCTTGTACTCTCCAATACCTGTTCCAATGTACACCTTACCCGAAGCCGCGAATCCAACAGCCTGATCACGGGGATACGCCTCATCCGGCATGCCCTTCATCTTTTTCCATGATTCGCTTTCAGGATTAAACTCCCACATATCCTTTAATCGATAAATATTATCATCATCAATGTCATCATCGTCATATCCAGTTGTAACATAGGCTTTCCCGTTTAAACTTACAGCTACAGCCCCTGACCGGGGGTAACCTTCAAAAGATCCAAGCCGTACCCAGTTACCCAGTAAATCTTCATCATCATCACTACATGAAAACGATGATAAAATAATTGAAGAAACCATCACCAGTTTTAAAACCCGGGGAGCCCACTTATGCACAAATAAATTTTTCGAAATCATTGCTTAAATTTTACACAGTTTCGCAACAAACTTACGGGCTTCACGATATCTAAAAAAAAATGATAGACCAACAATGCATTTTTCAAGTAAAAACTTATAAATATCTATATAAGCGTAATGATTTCAGATAAAAAAGGACTAATTGTTAACAATATTCACGCATTTTAACAAATCTTAAACGACAAACCAACAAAAAAGCCTTTACATCTATTAAATACTCTATTTAGTCATATTCTTAAACTTTAAAGTCTATATTTCTTTTTGAACTATCAGGATTAGGTTTGCTTTGCACCTGTGAATGGATCCGAACAGCAAACACACGTATATGAACAAAATTAATGTCTTATTGGTACTTGTCTTGGGTATTTCGATGGTTTTTTGTGACAGCAAAAAATTTGATATCGGTGAAGATCTGATTGATACCCAATCAGGTATTACTATTATAGATACCTTCCAGGTAAGACTTTCAACAATTAAATTGGATTCCGTTCCAACTTCAGGGACAAAGCAATTGCTTTGCGGAAAGCATTCAACTTCCGTTACAGGCTCAACAGAAATTATTCCCTATTTTAATTTTGATTTGGGCGATGATCTTAAAAGGATTACCCAAGATGATCAGTTTGATTCCATTACGCTGGAACTGGGGTACACCAAATATTATGTGGGCGATACCACTCAGATACAGCAATTTAGTTTATATCAGCTGACCGACTTACTGGACTATGTAAAAAGTAAAACCAGCGGTGATTATATTTATAACAACAGTTCTTTTCCGCATGAAGATGTGCCACTGGGGACCGTCAGGTTTTATCCTTATGTTTCTGAAGATAGTATTGAATTCAGACTTGATGATACATTTGGTCTGGACCTGATCAACATGGTATTAAACAATTCAGACGACCTGGAATCGAATGCGAGATTCAATCGATATCTCCGAGGCTTTATGCTGAAAAGCGCATCTGACAGTAAGTCCATTATTGGATTTAAAGGCGACACTTCAGGGGTGAAAATTAACATTTACACCCATATAATTGGTCCGGGAGAATCTGCGAAAAAAAATTATATTATTCCCCTGGCCAGCGAGGTAAAGACCCACTATAACCAGGCGGTCTCAGACCGATCAAATACGGCCTTTGCCGGATTAAGCAGCCAGAACGAGGAAATAGCGGCAAGAAACAGTGGTAACAGGTGTTTTAATGAGGGTAGTGCGGGAATCATTTCACGCATTGATTTTCCTTCCCTGAACGATGTCTTTTTATTTGACGACCGGGTGATGATTAAAGCGCAACTGCTTTTTTATCCCAGTACTGAAAACAACATCCGGCTTTTACCTCAGACACTTAGTTTTTATGAGAGCGACAAGCATAACACAATCGGAAGTCAGCTAACCACATCGTCAGGGACACAGCAGGCTCCGGTGCAGGCTAGTTTGAAAAAACGCGATTCATCTAAAGAATTGTATGAAGATATTTTTAACCTGTATTATGCCGTTGACATTACGGAATATTTGACAGCCAAATTTGCCGGCAATTATTACAACACTCAAAACGGTTTGCTAATCACCATTCCCTACAGCGATTTGCAAACGAGTGCCGATCTGGTGATCCTGAACGGAGAAAATAATGATTTAACAACTTACAGACCCCAGTTACAACTCTATTTTCTAAAATATGAATAAGAAGGCCCGTAATGCCAGAAGCATACTTACTATAATCGTCCTTTCGTTTGCGGTTTCTGCAGCGGAGGCCCAAAACAACACCAGCAATCCTTATTCGATGTACGGCTTAGGGGAATTACGTTCGCAGACCAATGCTGCCAATGCCGGAATGGGAAATGCCGGTCTGGGACTGCCATCCGGCTCATTTCTGAATGTATTAAACCCGGCAGCTTATACCGGAATAGATAGTCTTAACTTTCTGCTTGAAATCGGACTGGATGGTCAGTATTCTGAATTTGAATCGCAGGGCGACCGCGCCAGCGCATCTCATATGAATCTTAGCTATATGGCAATGGGGTTCCGGATCAACAAATGGGCTGCTGCCGGATTAGGGATTAACCCGTACAGCAATTCCGGATATGAGATTAACTCAAACGGATGGATCGAGGGAACTTCTTACCAATATCCCCTTGATATCATTGGATCAGGAAATATCAGCAGGGCGTATCTGGGAATAGCTTTTACGCCTGTCAAAAATCTGTCATTTGGGGTTAAACCGTCATTCCTGTTTGGAAAGCTCGTTCAAACCCAATACCATAATCTTAGTGTGATCGGAAGTAATTCTGTTTCGAACGTGACCACAGACTTTTTCCATAATTTCTTCATCGAGTTTGGAGCGCAATACACGTTTAAATTAAAACCCGGCGATCTTTCGTTAGGAGTAATGTATAATCCCGGAACCGCTCTTGAAACGAAACGTAACCATACCACCTATGATGATGCCGGCAGAACATATGAATACAGAACAGAGACCAACCGGGATAACTTTCTGGTTCCTGCAGAATACGGTATCGGAGTGGGATTCACCGGTAAGAACAATATGGTTTATGCCTTGGACGCGGGTGTTCAAAAATGGTCGAACTACGACTACAGCGATGAGAAACGAGCCAATATAAGGCTTCAGGACAACCCGTATGTCAGGGCTGGATTCCAATTCACCCCCACGTTGAATTATCTGGCAAAATATTATAAACGAATTAATTACAGGGTCGGTATTGGTTACGCGAAATCGTATCTTGATCTCCGCAGCACGGAACAGAAAGAAGTCTGCCTTTCTCTCGGCTTTGGTTTACCTATTAATATCCAAAACCAGCGTTCCCGACTTGACATTAGTTTCGAAGGGGGACAAAATGGTACCACCAAAAATAGATTGATCCAGGAAACATTTTTCCGGGTAAGAGTCGGATTTTCGCTCCGGGACCTTTGGTTCCAGCATCGGATCTACAACTAAAAAAAGCGGCAAGGTTGCAGGGTAACAGGATACTCAAAGGGTAAACTTATTAATTACAGAACTCTGAAAATCGTTCTTGTAATTGTCTCCGATGGGAATCCACTTGTCGTGAATAATGATCCTGTTTTTGGTGACCGATTTGATCTTGTTGGTATTGATGATAAATGATTTATGTACACGAAGAAAGTGGTTGTTGGGCAGGCTGTCTGCCATTTTTTTCAATGAATTGAGTGTAATAACAGGCTTTTCTTCATTTTGAATGTAAATTTTGACATAGTCTTTAAGCCCTTCAATGTAAAGGATCTGGCTCAACTGGATCTTCACCGATTTATAATCCGATTTGACCATAATGAAATCCTGTTCTGATTCCTGATTTTCGAACAACTCTTCCCGCTTCACCTTGCGGTAAACCGAAAAAATCTGGTAAGCTTTATTGGCCGCTTTCAGGAATCTTCTGAAAGCAATGGGCTTTAGCAGGTAGTCGACTGCGTTTAGGTCAAAGGCCTCAACGGCATATTCCGAATATGCCGTCGTAAAAATAAACATCGGCTTGTTATCGAGACTGCTGATAAACTCTACACCCGATACGTTTGGCAAATGAATATCCAAAAAAATAAGATCAACGTTGGTTTTCTGCAGGATTTCATAGGCCTCGAATGCGGAAGTGCATTTCTTTTCCAGTTTCAGGAAAGGAATGTGCCTGATATAGTCCTCCAGAATTTGCTGGGCTAAAGGTTCATTGTCTATAATTATACATTTCATACTACGCCAAAGATTTAGTATCAACACCTGGTGTAAAAATAGCAATTAAAGTCCTCCGTGGGTTGCCTTTTGAAATACTTATATAAAAAAAGCTGCATTTCATCGAAATGCAGCTCCGGTTGATCTATGTATTTGTTTATTCCAGTTCCAAAAGGATAGCTTCAGGTGTTTTTCCATCGGTCAGCATCTGTTCCGGGTTTTCGAGCAGTGTCTTTACCCGGACGAGAAAACTTACCGAATCTTTCCCGTCAATAAGACGGTGATCGTACGACAACGCCACATACATCATGGGCCGTATCTCCACTTTCCCTTTAATTGCGACAGGTCTTTCCTGTACGTTGTGCATTCCCAGTATAGCCGACTGCGGTGGATTAATGATCGGCGTCGAAAGTAACGATCCGAAGGTGCCGCCGTTGGTAATGGTAAATGTGCCGCCGGTAAGTTCTTCCACCGTAATCCTCTTTGTGCGTGCTTTATCGGCCAGTTCCTTAATTTCCAATTCGATGGCAGGAATACCTTTACTCTCAGCATTCCGTACAATTGGGACCATTAATCCTTTGGGCGATTGCACTGCGATACCTACATCAACAAAATCGGGCGTGATAATCTCATCATCATCGATCATGGAATTAAGTGCCGGGTAAAATTTCATGGCCGTGGCGACAGCTTTAGTAAAGAAGGCCATAAAACCCAGCTTGACCCCATGCTTTTCCATGAATTTGCTCTGATACTGCTGCCTGATTTCCATGATCCGGCTCATATCGACTTCATTAAAAGTCGTCAGCATCGCCGTTTCACTTTTCACAGCCACGAGCCTCTCACTCAGCTTCCGTCGCAGCATCGACATTTTTTGTCGCTTTTCTTCCCTGGAGAAAAAAGATTCCGGCTGAGACAAAACGGTGGTACCTGCTTCAGGTGAGCTGAGTACAGCCCCTACTTCCTTCTTGGTAATGCGCCTTAGTCCGTTCAGGATATCGTCGACCGAAAGGTTATTGTCCTCCATCATCTTTTCGGCAACAGCCGTGATCTTGATCCGGGAATGCTCCTCTTTCTCTCTTTCCTCCTTTTTTTCTTCTGCCGCCTTCTCTTTTCCTCTTTCATCTTCTCCTTTTCTTCTGTTCTCCTCTCCTTCATCGGCTTCCTGCCTGTTTTCCGGCTGTTTCGCTGCAACATTAGTTTCACCGGCGTCAATGGTACAGGCTATTGTGCCGACCTGAACGGTATCACCTTCGTTAACAAGAAATTTAATTTTCCCTGTTTCAGATGCAGTTAACGTCAAAGTTGCCTTATCCGATTCAATCTCTGCAACTTCCTGGTCCTTGTTCACCACCTCACCGTCTTCAACGAGCCATTTACCCAATTCTACTTCGGTAATTGATTCTCCGGGAGTGGGGACTTTGATTTCGACTATCATTTCTATTATTTTAGGCTAATACTTTTTGGTTAAATATCGTTGTCAGGATATTATCCAGTCGCAAGTTATGCTGTTTCATCAGTCCGCCGGCAGGACTTCCGCTTTCCGGACGCGACACGACTTCGAAGCGGACATCAGGTAACATTCTGCATATAAAACCCGAGGATCCCATATTTTCGGGTTCATCCTGAGCCCAGATGAGCCGGTTCGCCTGGCCGTATTTTTTCAAAATAGTCCTGACCTGAGCGGCAGGAAACGGATAAAGCTGCTCGATACGCACGATTGCCGTTGTCTCATCTCCCGATTCAACCCGTTTTCTGATCAGATCATAATACAGGCGACCAGAGGTCAGCACCAGTTGTTTCACTTTCGCAGGCTTTACCAGATGATCGTCAATTACCTCCTGAAAATGGCCACGCGCCAGTTCATCCAGCGTGCAGGTGACCTGCGGATGCCGAAGCAGACTCTTGGGGGTAAAAATGATCAACGGCAACCGCGTTTCCCATTTCACGTGCCGTCGCAAGACATGAAAAAAGTTGTCTGGCGTAGTTGGCATCACAATCTGCATATTTTGATTAGCAGCAAGCGTTAAAAACCGCTCAATGCGCGCACTGGAATGTTCAGGCCCCTGCCCTTCATAACCGTGCGGAAGGAAGAGTACCAGATTATTCATCAGCCCCCATTTCTCTTCGGACGAGCAAATATACTGATCGATGATCACCTGAGCCACATTGCTGAAATCACCGAATTGCGCCTCCCAAACAGTCAGTGCATTAGGTTGTACCATGGCGTAACCATATTCGAATCCCATGACTCCATATTCGTTCAGGGGCGAATTGTAAATATGGAATGGCGCCTGTTCCGGATTCAGGTGCTTCAGCGGAAAATATTTCTCGTCCATATCGGCTACGACAAAAGATGCATGCCGGTGTGCGAAGGTCCCGCGTTCACTGTCCTGTCCACTTATCCGCACAGGGTGACCTTCGTCCAGTAAACTGCCATAGGCCAATAATTCGGCCATTGCCCAATCCAGCTTATTATCATGAATCATCATCCGGCGATCCGACAAAATCCTGTTTACTTTATTGAAAAAAATCTTGTCCTCGGGCACATGATTGATCCTTCCGGCAAGGGTAATCAGTTTATCTTTCGGTACTCCGGTATCAATCCTGGCAAAAAGATCAACTTTTGAGGGTTTATGATAGTGACGATATTCCTCTACAAGGAACTTCCGGATCTTTAATTTTTCGATCTTCTCCGACTCTTTGTATTTCGAACCCAAAAAATCATCAAAATCCTTTATTTCATTCAGCGCTTCTTCCTGTGTCATGAGCCCAAGCCGGATCAGCTTTTCAGCATAAATATCCCGTGGGTTCTTGTGATTGGCGATGGCTTTATACAGGGATGGCTGGGTAAATCGGGGCTCATCACCCTCATTATGACCATAACGCCGGTAACACAAGATGTCGATAAAAACATCCGTATGGAACTTTTGCCTGAATTCCATGGCAAGTCTGATCGTATAGATCAGAGCCTCCACATCATCTCCGTTCACATGAAACACCGGTGACCGGGTTACTTTAGCTACATCAGTACAATAGGTACTTGAGCGTGCATCCAGATAATTAGTCGTAAATCCGACCTGGTTATTGATCACCAAATGGATCGTTCCACCCGTGCGGTAACCATTCAACAAAGACATCTGGATTACTTCATAAACGACTCCCTGACCCGCAATGGCTGCATCTCCGTGAATCAGGATCGGGGCCAGTCGATTTTCGTCACCATTGTATACCGCATCAATACGCGAGCGGGCCATCCCTTCGACAAGCGGTCCCACTGCCTCCAGGTGCGAAGGATTTGGTACAAGACTCAGTTTAATGTCTTGTCCGTTATCCGATTGAATTGTATTTTCAAAACCTAAATGATATTTCACATCTCCCAGAGAGATCCCTTCTTCATACTCTGTTCCGTAAAACTCCTTGAAAATACTCTCGTACGGCTTTTTCATGATATTGCCCAGTACGTTAAGCCTCCCCCGGTGGGCCATACCGATCACAAATTCGCTGATACCCATATCTGCACCCTGCTCAATTACTGCATCCATTGCAGGAATGAGAGATTCAGCCCCTTCTAATGAAAAACGCTTTTGACCCACAAATTTTTTATGAATAAAATTTTCAAAGCCGACAGCCACTTTTAAATGATAAAAAATATGCTTCCTTTCTTCTGCAGTGAAGACGCTCGAATTTTTGCTTCCTTCCATTCTGGCACGAAGCCATTGAATGACAGCCGGATCCCTGAGATAAGCATATTCAACGCCAATCGAATCACAATAGGTTGACTCCAGATGCGCGATAATATCCCTGAGTGTTGCCGCACCAATTCCAATGTTATTACCGGCCTGAAAAATGGTGCCGAGATCGCCTTTTTCCAGTCCGAAATTTTCGATCTCTAAGGTAGGCGCATACTGACGCCTGGCCCGTACCGGGTTGGTTCGGGTAAACAAATGACCCCGCAGGCGATAACCATCAATCAGGTTCAAGATAGCCAGTTCCCTGTTAATTTGATTTTCAGTTCCTTCCTGCCTGACGTTAAAGTTTGCCCGGCCCAATTCGAATCCCTTGAAAAAATTTCTCCAGCTTTCATCAACTCGTTCAGGATCTTTCAAATAATCCTGATATAGTTCATCTATCGCGGCAATCTCCTGATTGCCTACCTGTGAAAATCTGTCCATAGTTTAAAAACGGTAGGTTAATCTGACCTTATTTTTATTTAAAAGATTAATTAAAAGTTTAACAATTATTCTGTTTTAAAGTTTGCCTCTTCTAAGAAAAGTCACTTCCAAATCAAAGTCCGGAAAACTTGTGCCGAAAAAATGCTATCTTGTAGCTGGAATCCATTTAATAGCATTAAAAAATGAAACGGTTCTTTCGTTTTTTCCTTATTTTGACGTTCGTAGTATTGATCGTATGTTTGCTGGGGCCAAAGCCTGACAAGCCTGTTTTGGATAACACTCTTCCTGCCGTAGAGGTCAGGTTGGATCAACTGGATAAGTATATTAAAGAGAAAGAGCAAAATTTACCGCTTAAACCGGAGAATGAGAGCAAAATAATCTGGGAAAATGACAGTCTGAGATCGAAAACAGAATACGTGCTGCTTTATCTGCATGGTTTTTCAGCTTCAGGTTATGAAGGTTATCCTACGCATGTCAATTTTGCCCGCCATTTTCATGCAAATGCTTACATTCCCCGTCTGGCCTCGCACGGACTGGATGTTGCTGAGCCTTTGCTTGACATGACCCCTGACCGGCTCTACGAATCAGCAAAAGAAGCGCTTCAGATCGCTCATTCACTGGGAGAAAAGGTGATTATTATGAGTACATCGACGGGAGGGACACTTTCGCTGAAACTGGCTGCAGAGTTCCCTGGTCAAGTGGACTGTTTATTGCTGCTTTCGCCAAATATCCGGATCAACAACCCTTCAGCATTCCTGCTTTCCGGTCCATGGGGACTCCGGATTGCCCGGATGTTTTTTAAGGGGAAGTACCGCCAGGTCAACGACGACCTTAAGGCTGAAGAATGCCGTTACTGGAACTGTTTTTATCGTCTTGAAGCGACTGTCTACCTCCAGCAATTGATCGATGCAACCATGAATAAGAAATTGTTTAAAAGAGTGACTACGCCTGTTTTTCTGGCTTACTATTACCAGGATGAGGATCATCAGGACGGTACGGTCCGTGTGGATGCCATGCTTAAAATGTATGATCAGTTAGGCACACCCGATTCTCTGAAGCAAAAACAGGCTTTTAATGCCGGAACCCATGTCATTGGCTGCAAATTATTTTCCAAAACTCAACCAGAGGTACAACAAGCCTGTATTCAGTTTACAGAAGCAGTCGTGAGCAGGAAGTAATAAGACACAAGTATCAAGTATTAAGATGGAAGACAGACTGTCAGATATCCGGATGTTCAGACCGGAATCCGGTTTCCCTTTTCTGCCATGTTCCAGGCCCTATACTATTTCATCCCTACCTTTACCGGCGTTCCGTACAAATCAAATTCGGTTGCTCCGGTAATGCTGATTTCACAGAAATCCCCCACATGGACATCCGGTGACTTGTCGATCAGTACTTCTCCATCCACTTCAGGTGAATCGAATTCAGTACGTCCGGCAAAGCAATCCGTCTCTTCTCGGTCGACCAGCACACGAATCGTTTTGCCTATCAAGCGGTTATTCAGGCCAAGCGAGACAACCTGTTGAATATCCATCAGTTCTGCAGCCCGGTGATCCTTGACCTCCTGAGGTATATCGTCCTGATACATCTTGTAAGCGTAGGTATCATCTTCGTTTGAGTAGGCAAAAACGCCCACCCGCTCAAACGGATATCTGCGAATAAACGCTTTCAGTTCGTTAAAGTCTTCTTCGGTCTCTCCCGGGTGGCCAACCAGAAAAGTCGTCCGCAAGGCAATGCCGGGTACTTCCTTTCTGATCTTCCTGATCAGACTGATCGTCTCCTCCTTCGAAATGTGCCTGCGCATCATACCCAGCATACGATCGCTGATGTGCTGCAGGGGTATATCCAGGTACTTGCACACATTCTCCCGTTCGCGCATCACTTTTAATACATCCGGGGGAAATTTCGAAGGGTAGGCATAATGCAATCTGATCCACTGAAGGCCTTCGATATCAGCCAGTTTATCAATGAGTTCGGCCAATTTACTTTCACCATAACGGTCAATGCCATAATACGACAGATCCTGGGCAATGATCAGCAATTCCTTAACTCCGCCGGCTACCAGGTCCGTTGCTTCATCCAGCAGGCTTTCCATGCTTCGCGACTGATGGTTACCTGTAAACTGCGGAATAGCGCAAAACGAACAATGGCGGTTACATCCTTCGCTTATTTTGAGATAGGCGAAGTGCGAAGGGGTCGTCTGCACCCGATGATAGAGCTTCTTTTCGAAGAAATTGGCATTCAGGTCGCTGACGATGGTGCGAATGTCGAATTTACCGTAAAACTTGTCCACTTCAGGGATCTCTTTGATCAGATCATCCTTATAGCGAGCCGATAAGCACCCCATAACCAGCAACTTGTCCAACTTGCCGGCTTTACGCGCTTCTGCAAAGTTCAGGATCGTATTGACCGACTCTTCCTTTGCATCTGCAATAAATCCGCAGGTATTCAGGATGACGATGTTCGCATCATCCTTCTCGCTTTCATGTACCACCTTAAAACCGTTCAGGTTAAGCTGATTGAGCAGCAACTCTGAATCAACCAGGTTTTTTGAACACCCCAGGGTGACCATATTTATTTTCCCTCTCTTTATCCTACCCATCTCTATTTAAAATCAATATGATCGTTTAAGAAAACAAAGAATCGACAAACTCACGACGGTTAAAAATCTGGAGATCTTCCATTTTTTCACCAATTCCAATGTATTTTACAGGTATTTTAAACTGATCTGAAATGCCAATTACTACGCCACCTTTGGCTGTGCCGTCGAGCTTTGTTAACGCCAATGCGCTTACTTCCGTGGCTTTTGTAAATTGTTTGGCTTGCTCGAAGGCATTCTGACCCGTTGAACCGTCGAGCACCAGCAAGACTTCATGCGGCGCTCCGGGCACCACTTTTTGCATAACCGTCTTGATCTTAGACAGTTCATTCATCAGATTAATCTTATTGTGTAACCGTCCGGCCGTGTCAATGATCACCACATCAGCCTTGTTTGCTTTTGCTGAAGAAAGCGTATCAAAGGCAACAGAAGCAGGATCAGCGCCCATGTTCTGACTGACCAGGGGGACATCAACCCGATTAGCCCAAATGCGGAGTTGATCGATGGCGGCCGCCCTGAACGTGTCGGCAGCTCCTAAAATTACTTTTTTGCCGGCTTGTTTGAAATTATATGCCAGCTTTCCTATGGTCGTTGTCTTTCCTACGCCATTTACGC
>JBDKTZ010000423.1:0-4431 GCA_039679975.1 Prolixibacteraceae bacterium | reverse complement strand
TCAGGGAGTCTGAAAGCAGGATTACGCTCAATATATACAGGTATTTCCTGATCAACATCGATGCGGTCGGCCAGATAAGTTGAACAAGCCCCTTCCCTCCATCTGCCTTTGTTTTCATAGCGAACAGTTGCAACTGTAATATGCACCTCTTCACCCACAGCCTCCTGACTGGAGGAAATAGAATATAAACGGGGAGGCAGAGGACGCAGTAAACCTGTCAGCTCTTCTGCGGTCAATGGGAACGGGAACTCATGTACCAGGTCAAGAATATCATTTCCCCACAGGTAAGAATCCAAAACGGGTTCATCGTTCAGGATCCGGTGAACGCCCTCCAATTTGGTTATCTCATAATAACGTTGCAGTACGTCACGGGTAAGAATGGTAATTTCAAGATGATATCTCAGCGCTGTTTCCAACGTAAATTCTTTTTTCTTAATGACAACGGGTTCGTGCGGATCCAGCTGTAATTGTTTGATGAGGCCTTCGGCCAGCGCCGGCGGATTGTCGGTCAATATTCCCATTGAATCGCCCGGATAATAGGAAAGCCCTGATCCTTTCAGAGAAATCTCAACATGATACACTTCTTTATCTGAATCACGACCGGTAATCTTCGCTTTTTCAAGAACAGTTGCCCGAAAAGGGTTCTTTTGATTGTAGGAAACGGTGACTTCAGGAACGGAAGTAACCGGGGTACTATCTTCAGGGATCACCATGTCTGCGGCAAGCTTTTCAATAACACCATTCATCCAGCCGGCCGCATCCTCTTCATAATCCACATCGCAGGTGACCAGCGGGTATAATTCGGAAGCTCCGGCTTTTTTCAGGGCATGATCGATATCCTTGCCGGTTTGGCAGTATAATTTATAAGTTTTATCACCCAGAGCCAAAACTGAGAACTTAAGGTGCGTCAGTGAAGGAACCCTTTTCCCGGTAACAAAACTGTGAAAATCTTCAGCCATTTCAGGGGGTTCGCCATCGCCATGCGTGCTGACAATAACCATCAGCGTCTTTTCCTTTTCCAGTTGCTTCAGGTTGTAATCATTCATCGCGAAGACATCCGCAAGTAATGATTTCTCATTCAGCAGATTTTTTAATTTTTTCGCCAGTCCTTCGCTTCTTCCGGTATGCGAACCATATACGATGGTCAAATTACCCTGTTCAGGAAGAATAACCGGCCGTGTGACAGGTAATCCTGCCTGAGCCGATTGCAAACGCTGCCCTGCTTCCGCAGTCAGGCCCTGGAAATAGCCACTGAGCCAGATGATTTGCTCCCGGCTCGCTCCCTGAAGCAGTTGTTCAAGCGCCCTGGCCTGCGTTTCATTTAATGGATTAAAGTTATAGTTCATCTATTCCTGTTATAATGTAATTGTGTTTGTATATCCGTTTCCACGGTTGTCGTCTTTCATGTCTCCGAACTGATTTCGCTTTTCCGAAACGTTTTAGAAGCTGTTAAATCTGGTAGTCAATATCTGATCTTTCCTTTCCAAATCTGATCCCGTTCCAGACCCTCTCGTGCAGGTAATAGAGGATCATCTTTGTAAATAACTCAACTCCGCCAATTGTAACCGCGAATCCCAGTTTCCCTGTTACCAGCCACGCGATCATCATGGTATCGATGGTTCCAACAACCCGCCACGAAATGGCTTTGACAATACTTCTGTAAGGTTTCTCTTTCATCTTTTGATTTTAAATTTCCTTATCCTGTCGCTTTACTGAAGTAATAAAAACAGGAAAGGCCCTTCCACGCATGCAGAAGGGCCTTTCCTGTAAATTATATTGATAGCTATACCAATTCTAATCCCGAACCTTCTGCAAAAGGGGACCAACAACACATACAAGCTATCATGTTCGTGTTGATCATCAATACCGTTTCTGCAGAAGTTCTGTTTTTCATCCGTTCATCTTCCTTTTCTGATTTGCAAAAATAGATACTTCAGTGACATTTCCAAATACTCTTATCCATTTTTTGCTTAATGAATCTAAATAAAAATAAAAGTCATTAATTTTCAATGCTTTTAAGTAGGCTATTAGTTAAATAATTGGTAAATATTACAGGCGGTTCAGTTTTTTTTGCCTGACTGCACTATTTTTGCTGACAGGCATGAAAACCAGATAGTATTATTATCAGAACGGCTGACAATTATGAAACGTACTTTTAAAGATCATATTCCGGTTACCTTAAAAGGTATTGCCATGGGTGCGGCCGATGTCGTTCCCGGAGTATCAGGAGGAACGATAGCCTTTATCGCAGGTATTTATCAGGAACTGATCGATTCGATAAAATCTGTTAACTTCACCACGCTAAAATGGCTTTTGACCGGAAAATTCAGTGATTTTTGGAAGGCAGTGAACGGCAATTTTTTATTCAGTCTTTTATTAGGTATCGGCATTAGTATCTTATCACTCGCAAAAGGGATGCAATACCTGCTCAATCATCACCCTATTCTTATCTGGTCATTCTTTTTCGGCCTGATTGTTGCCTCCGCAATTTATGTAGGGAAAGATATTAAGGAATGGAAAGCAGGAACAGTGGTGTCCCTCCTTATGGGTACTGCCATTGCCTATGTGATTACCATTATTACACCTGCTGAAGCCAACACGACTTATGGATTTATTTTCTTATCGGGGGCCATCGCTATTTGCGCCATGATCCTTCCGGGCATTTCAGGAAGCTTCATTCTGGTCCTTATGGGAATGTACAGGTTTGTACTGAGAGCACTTACGACTTTGAACCTGCCGGTCATTTTTACTTTTTTGATTGGCGCCGGTATCGGTATCGTCCTTTTCTCGAACGTTCTTTCCTGGCTGTTAAAAAAACATTATACCGCTACAATAGCTCTTCTGTCGGGTTTTATGATCGGGTCACTGAACAAGGTATGGCCATGGAAACAGGTGACGGAAACATTCATTGACCTTCATGGAGAAATCAAACCACTCACGGAAATAAATGTTTTACCTGGCAGTTATACGGAATTGACCGGCAATGATGCACAATTAACTCATGCATTGATAATAGCAACGTTAGGGTTTATACTTATTTTTGTCATTGAAGGAATTTCATCCAAACTTAAAAGAATTAAAATTTAGTGAAAACATACGGATTAATCGGATACCGGCTTGGTCATTCATTTTCGAAAAAATTCTTTACCGATAAATTTAAGGAAGAAAACAGGCAAAATCATGAATATGTGAACTTTGAGTTGGATACCATCCAGCAGTTTTCTGATCTTTTTAATCAAAACGATCACCTTTACGGATTAAACTGCACCATTCCCTATAAGCAACAGGTCATGGCCTTTTTGGATGAGATCGATCAGGAAGCTGCTTTAGTTGGTGCAGTTAACACCATTAAAATCATACGCCGGCCCGAGGGATTAAAACTGATTGGATTCAACACGGATACATTTGGATTTGAGCATTCTTTTCGTCCGTTATTGAAGGAAAAGCATAAACGTGCGTTAGTATTGGGGACAGGAGGGGCTTCAAAAGCTATAAAATACGTGTTGAATAAACTTGGCATCGATTTCCTGTCAGTGACGACCAAAGCTCAACCAGAGGAAAAAGAGATCCATTATCACGAAATCACCACATCTCTGATGCGTGAGTTTCTGGTCATCATTCAAACTACTCCGTTAGGGATGTATCCGGACATCGCGGCCTGCCCGGACATTCCTTATCAGTTCTTAACCAAAGAGCATCTTTTGTATGATCTGGTCTACAATCCAGAGGAAACCTTGTTCATGAGGAAGGGTCTTGAAAAAGGCGCAACGATTAAAGGAGGACTGGAAATGCTCCGCTTGCAGGCCATTCGTTCCTGGGAAATATGGAATGAACCGGAAGAAATTAGTTGTAAGTAGTGAGCTCGTAACCCTGCTATCTTTTCCGGTCTCCGGTCTCCTCTTTGCCCTATGCCCTATGCCCTATGCCCTGTACTCTTATCACAGCTTTCCGGTTGCGACCGTCCATCAATATTTCAAGATCCTGGTTAAATCGGACATGGCGCACATATTTCAGCTCTTCAGCCACGGCCTGCCTATCCAGTATCTCTTCGTTCAAAGCTGCATCTTTCGCTCTCCATGGAACAGAAAAGTATCCCACATTCATCGACGTTACATTATGAAAAAAATGTGATCCCATCGAGCCTTCAAGCGGAAAATCAGGTAATCCGGTTTCTATGATCACCCTGGCGCGGGAAATCTGCGCCCAATTCACAGGAATGCCTGTAAAGGGATCGCGCGAACCCCAGCGACCGGGACCGATCAGGATATAATCCCGTGCAAGCACTTCCATTTTACGGTTGAACTGACTGATTTCGACAGCTATATCCTTGGTTTTCATTTTGTCAAAATTCCTTCCGGGAATATAAATGACATCTCGTATACCCCTGATCCTCCCATTTCCCATTCCTCGGTGAGCATATAACAGTACTTC
>JBDKTZ010000157.1:0-20812 GCA_039679975.1 Prolixibacteraceae bacterium | reverse complement strand
ACGTTTGTATGTTGTCATGGTGTATGCAATTTCCTGCAAAAATAGGAAATTGACGGATTATATTCCCGGTTCAAGAAAATATTCCTGATTTCGTGTTAAGGTCATTGACCTGTTACCTATGAATCAGTTTAGGCCCGCGTGTTGGCAGATGCTCGCGAGCTTTCGAAGTCTCCTAAGAAAAAATCAGCTATAATTTTGTGTATTATAGCTGATCGTACTTCTTCAAGAGAAGAAGATTAATGTCCTTTTCTCTAGTTTCTTTTACCAAATAAACGTACAATATAGTGTAAAACTATCAAAAGGAAGGCTACGAAATCAGGAGTAGGTTCTCTCAGTAAGAAATCAATAACTTCTGTAAACATAGTTTGGTTTTTTTAGATTGTTAATAAAGAGGATTGGTTTATTTTTATTGGACCAAAGTTAATAATAACTTTTGTGAGTACAATTTTTATTGGTTTAAAAATTTCAGAATCTATTTCAGAAAGGAATGCTTTTCTGGTAACGAGATCGTAATTATAGGGTTGAAACCAACTCAGACATGACGGCACAACATTCACGGATAATTTTCGTATTTTTGTTTTAAATACAGTCCTTTTGCACAAACGAAGTACTGTACTTATCCAGATGCCAAACATATATCAGCATGAAGAAATATTTATTATCAATACCTTCCTCGTTGATCGGGTCTTTTTACGGACTTACGGGAAAGTCGGCTGCAACGTGGATGGTTGATTGTGATCCGGGTGATGCGCGGGTTGGGTCGGGCGGAGGTACGGCGTGGATGCTTTACCGTGCGTGGCAGCAGGAACAGGCAGGGATGGGTTTCGGAAGTTGGCTTGCTGAAGGGAAACGGGTTGTGCTGCATGCCGGAGGGCAGAGCCGTAGGTTACCGGCTTACGCGCCTGTGGGCAAAATCCTCACTCCTGTGCCGGTATTCCGGTGGCAGCGGGGCCAGCGGCTGGACCAGACGTTGCTGGACATGCAGGTGCCGCTATACGACAGGATCCTGCAACAGGCTCCCGGGCAGATTCATACGCTCGTTGCCAGCGGCGATGTGCTGATCACCGGCGATGAGTTACCGGTATTTCCGGAGGCTGATGTGATCTGCTTTGGATTATGGATTAGTCCGGAGCAGTCGACTCATCACGGGGTTTTCTTTTGCGACCGCCACCGGCCTGATTCGCTTGAGTTTATGTTGCAAAAGCCGTCGGTTGAGACGATCCGTGGGCTGGCACCCGACTATTATTTCATGATGGATATCGGGATCTGGTTGCTGAGTGATCGGGCTGTGGAACTACTTATGGCGCGGTGCGGCTGGGATGGCGGCAGGTTTGGTCCGGGAGTGAACTGGTCGAAGGACAGGCTTGACGGGGTTCCCGGCTATTATGATTTGTACAGCGATTTTGGCCCGGCGATGGGACTGAATCCGCAGGTAGACGATCCGGAGATCAGGGCGCTGCGCGTGAAGATCGTGTCGCTGGAGGGAGGAGCTTTTTATCATTTTGGCACGGGTAGTGACATGCTGCAGTCAATGCTTCAGATCCAGAACCGGGTACTCGACCAGAGGGCTATCTGGAACCGCAACGTAAAGCCGCATCCTTCCATATTCGTGCAAAACGCTATTACCGGTCCATTCCAGGAATATCACCGGCAGATCTGGATCGAAAATTCCTGTATCCCGACCTCGTGGCGCCTGGCGAGTCGCCATATTTTAACAGGCATACCCAAAAATAGCTGGACTATTGATCTGAAGGAGGGAATTTGTCTGGATATGATCCCTGTGGCAGGGAAAGTTTGTCTGAGGCCTTATGGTTTCACTGACAGTTTCAGCGGAACTACAGGATGTCCGGATACCCTATGGATGGAAAAGCCTTTGATGAAGTGGATGGACGATCGAAGGATTGAGAGTGCGATTCCTGACGGAACCGACATTCAGCAAGCGCCTCTTTTCCCCTTGCTCGATGTGAGTGAGGATTTTGAACACTGGATCAGATGGATGACGGGCAATCCTCAGGTCAATAAAAGTTTGCGTGAAGAGTGGCTTGCTGCAGAGCGTTTATCTGCTGCGCAGATTAGTTCACGGGCCGACTTGCCGGCTTTGCAGGAGCAACGACAGCACTTCCGGGCGCTTTCACTTGGAAAGCTTGCCGGCAACTATCGCAAAAGCGTATTTTACCAGCTTGATCTCGACCATACTGCCAGGGAGTGGGCCCGCGTCGGACTGGAACTGCCGCAGTTACTGCCGGCTTCCGAAAGTCCCCTGCTTCAAATCCACAATCGGATGTTCCGTAATCGTATCGGACGTTATCGCGGAGATTCCAACAATGAAGACGAAACGGCGGCTTTTCGCATTTTGCAGGAAGCTATTTTACAGCGATTTATCTCTGAGCCGGTGTTGCCCCGGATGAACGTGATGAGCGATCAGATTGTATGGGGGAGAAGTCCGGCGCGGCTGGACCTGGCTGGCGGTTGGACCGATACGCCACCTTACTGCCTCATTGAAGGTGGGCGAGTCGTTAATGTGGCTGTGGAGATGAACGGTCAGCCACCCCTTCAGGTATTCGTAAAGCCTGCCGAAAAACACTCTATTATCCTGCGTTCGATCGATCTGGGCGAGCGTGAAGAAATATCGACGTGGGAACATTTGGCATTATCCGGCGGGGTTGGCTCTGCCTTTGCCATTCCAAAGGCGGCCCTGATATTGACTGGTTTTCATCCGGATTATTGCCGGGTGAAGTATCATTCCATGGAGGAACAGTTGCGAGATTTCGGCGGGGGAATGGAGATCACGTTATTGTCGGCTATACCCAAAGGCTCGGGGCTGGGGACCAGTTCCATTCTTGCCGCTACCATACTTGGTACACTTTCCGACTTCGCTTCCCTGAAGTGGGACAGGACTACGATCGGTAATCGGACTCTGGCGCTTGAGCAACTGCTGACGACCGGCGGGGGATGGCAGGATCAGTTTGGCGGGCTGCTTCCCGGTGTTAAGTATTTGGAATCGGTTCCGGGGATTAATCAAAGTCCCACTGTGCGCTGGCTGCCGGACCATTTGTTTACCCGTCCCGAATGCCTGGAATCAATGTTACTGTATTATACCGGCATTACACGGGTGGCGAAAAATATCCTTGCAGAAATTGTGAGGGGGATGTTCCTTAATTCGGATAAGCATCTTGGTCTTTTGCGGGAAATGAAGGGACACGCGCTGAACACCTTCGAAGCTATCCAAACCGACGACTATGGTCTGTTGGCAGCGAAAATCAGGCAGTCATGGCAGTTGAACTGCGAACTTGACGAAGGGACTAATCCGCCGCAGGTGGCCTCGGTGATCAGGCAATTCGAGGATTACGCGGCGGCCTATAAGTTGCTGGGTGCGGGGGGAGGAGGTTACCTGCTTATTCTGGCTAAGAATCCGGAAGCAGCAGGCCGCATCCGGTCGGTGCTGCAGCATGATCCGCCAAATATGCGGGCGAGGTTTGTGGATCTGTCCTTATCCGGACATGGCTTTCAGGTAACGAGGTCTTGATTTTAATATGCGGGATATCGACAGAGTAAGCCGACGGTTGTTGAGAAAATAATGGAAGAGAAGAGAAAGTCGTGCGAGGTTTGATTGGTTAATTCAAAATATTATCTAAAATTTAGGGTTTGAAACGAACCTGGACACGATGATCTTTCAATTGGCTCAACATTCGGGGATTATTATTAGTCTTTTTGTTTTATATTCAGTCTTTTTGCACAAACGATGTTCTGCGTTCCCCATGTGCAAAATAGCCGGAGGTTTTTTACTTGGAGGTATTGCCATTACAGCGATGAAGATGGCAGTTACTCATTCATCAGGGATCAGTGTTGACGGGCGGTTTGTTGTTCTTTCCCTGGCCGGTCTTTTTGGAGGCGGGATCGCGGCGGGGATTGCCGTTGTGGTAGCCGGAGCGTATTGTGTATTTTTAGGAGGAGTGAACGTTTTAGCCGGCATCGTTACGATTGTCAGTGCTGCCCTTGCCGGATCAGGTTTCAGATTGATGAGTCATGGGAGACCTCAATCGTTAAATGTCTGTTCGTTTTATATCCTGGGGATTGTTGTTTATTCCATCACACTTCTTTGTCAGTTGGTTATCCGGGACGGAATAGTGATAAACAGGGAAGAGTGGTTGTCTGTGATGCTGGTATTTCCTGTAGCTACTTTTCTTACAGGTTTATTGATGTGTAGTGAGGACCAACGGTTGTCAGCTGAAAAAGGGTTACGGCAGTCGGAGGAGAATTTCAGACGTTCGATTGAAGAGTCTCCTTTTGGGATGCACATCGTGTCTGAAAAAGGCGAAACACTTTATGCTAATCCAGCCTTCCTTGGTTTATACGGGTTTAAGACGATTGAAGAATTTAAGGAAACCTCGTCCCGGAAACGATACAGTCCTGAGAGCTTCGGAGAGCATCAGGAAAGGAAAGAAAAGAGGAAGAAGGGAGAATATGTTGATCCTGAATATGATATTGAGATTGTACGCATGGATGGAGAGAAACGTCATATCCATGTTTACCGGAAAGTCATCAACTGGAATGGGACAGCGCAGTTCCATGTGATTTGTCAGGATATTACTGAAAGGAAAAGGATGATCCTTGATCTGGAGGCCGCCAAAGAAAGGGCTGAAGAAAGTGACCGACTGAAGTCATCGTTTCTTGCCAATATAAGTCATGAGGTGCGGACTCCTTTGAATGTAATTCTGGGGTTTACGGAAATGTTGACTCATCAACGGGAAATAAGACCTGAGACAGCTGAAGAATATTCCGGTATCATCAAGCGGAGTGCAGACGGACTTCTACAGATCATCGGCAATCTCGTCGATATCTCTAAGCTGGAGACAGGGCAGTTGAGCCTGTATAAACGTAGCGTTCATATTCAACAGATGCTCGAAGGTTTGTATTCGCGATTTCATACACGATTAGGAGATCATGATAAAAGGCAACTGAAGCTGTTCTTAAAGGTGCCGGAGGACCCCCTTTTTCTCCGGGTTGACCAGGAAAGGCTGGAACAAATCTTTTCCAATCTGCTTGACAATTCCATTAAATTTACTAATCGGGGACAGGTCGGGTTTGGGGTTGCGGATATCCGTGAGGATTGGATAGACTTTTTCGTTTCGGATACCGGAATTGGCATTGAAGAGTCTATGCGCCGTACTGTTTTTGAACGTTTCAGGCAAGCCAGCGAGTCGACTACCCGTGCTTACTACGGAACAGGAGTTGGATTATCGATTGTGAATAGATTGGTTGTACTTATGGGCGGAGAAATCAGTTTGGATTCTGAAGTGGGAAAAGGCACGACCATTCAATTTCGTCTTAGAAAGGGATGAGCATAGGCCGTATGGTTGAGTATTAATAAGGGTAAGGATGTCAAATTTTATGGTGACGGATGGTGTTCCGGCCAGTCAACAGATTTTTAACCGGCAGATGACTATGGTACTGTTAATTCGGTTTGGGTAGGCTAATTAAGGGGATAGGTCGGGATGAATAACCATTTTCCTTGTGATTGTATAAACACAACGTCTTGCACCTTTAATGATATGATCATTCCGTTCCACCTGAACGTCTTTACCAAGTACCTGCCTGAAGTTTTTTAACTCAGAATGACAAAATTCCGGGCATTTGGCAGCAGCCGCACAAATGGGGCAATGATTTTCGATAAATAAGTAGTTGCTGTGATCTTTTTGCCATTCAGCCATATAGCCTTCCCTGACGCGGATCTCGGCCAGACACGTTAATTTGTCTTCCATATCGTTCAGATTCTTCAGGTCTTCGATATATCGTGCAAATGTGGTCTTTTCTCTGTCCAGGATGATCCGGTTAAGCGCTTCCTCACCCAACAGCGCTTTTATAGATGTGAGAATTTGGGTGGTCAGTTCAGCATGGGAGTCCGGAAAACAAGCATGTCCCTTTTTAGTCAGACTGTATAAAGTCATGGGACGTCCAATCCCTTTTAAAAGATGCTCTGCTTTGATTACTTTCTCATTTATCATCTTAAGCAAATGTAACCGTGCTCCTTCACCCGTCATTCCAAATTCTTTGGCGATTACAGAGGCAGGCTGAGCTCCGCGCATTTTAAGGAACATCATCATTTGATCATGTGTGCTCTTTAGTTTACGATGATCGGTAAAATTATAATTTTCCAAGTTTTTGCTTGTTTTATTAGGCAAATGTAATACATTTGTAATGTACCGGCAACAGAACTTAAAGAAGAAAAGTGATTAGAGCTGGAGCCGATGCATAGAAAAAATTAAACATTCGATGAACATACTCATATTTAATGGTTCTCCTGAGCGGAAAAGCGATTCGGTTGCGCATCAGCTTGTGCATTATTTTCAATCCGGATTTAAACAACGGGGGATCAGCGCGAAGGTTTTTGATCTGCCCGACTCAGGTATTCCTATTTTTGATACGGCCATGAAAGAAGTTCCTCCCGAAGTTGTCGCAATGAGTAACTTATTCAGGCAGGCCGATGTGCATATGTGGCTCACTCCATTGTACCATGGCAGTATGACAGGCTCCATGAAGAATTGCCTGGATTGGCTTGAGATTAGTTCGAAAGATCCGGTTCCTTATTTGACTAACCGGGTGGTTGGCTTAGTCTGTTGGGGTGACGGCGGGCAGGCGATGCAGGGGATCAATGCCATGGATTCCGTAGCCAAGGCGTTGCGGGCGTGGGTGCTGCCATATTGTATCCCTGTGGTGAGAGGATGGTTGTTTGATAAAGATACAGGTGATTTTTCGGATGAATACCGCCGAAAATTTGATCTTATGACACAATTACTTGCAAGCGTCCAGGTTCCCCGGTTTTCTTTCCAGTAAAGCAATCCACTCAAAAAAAAATTAAAAAATTTGTTTTCCATGTAATTTGATATATCTTTGCATCCGCAATTAAGGCAAACGTGCCGTTACAAAAGATAAAAAAATTTAAAAGATATATTGCGGGGTGGAGCAGTTGGTAGCTCGTTGGGCTCATAACCCAAAGGTCGTCAGTTCGAGTCTGGCCCCCGCTACAATAGAAAATCGCAATTTATTTACAGGTTGCGATTTTTTTGTTTCTGTTTGGCGATTCCTGCACTGCCAATTAAAATCACTTAAGTTTGCTATATGTATTCTCCTGAGAAATGCCCTACCAGGTTAAAAAGTATTAATTTACATTATTCTGACGGCGGGTATACTAATTCTTTATAATTTTGAGGCTTCCAAAGAAGGGAACAGGGGAATGAGAAATAAGGAAAACAAAGAAAAAATCATTCAGCGACTGCAGAACCGTTACCGGTTGATTATCTATAACGACTCGACTTTCCAGACGGTTTGGAGCACCAAACTGACCAGGATGAATATTTTCATCCTGGGAGGGATAGGAGGTCTTGCGCTGATCTTTATCACTGTACTCATTATTGCCTATACTCCGGCCCGGCAGTTAATTCCAGGCTATCCTTCGGGTGACGTTCGTAATATGATGGTCAGAAATGCCATTCTGGCCGATTCGCTTGAGCAGCAGATTAAGGCAAGAGATAATTATTTTAGTACGATTAAGGCTCTTGTCAAGGGTGAAGTTCCGGAAGAGCCTGAATATGATGTGGATACTATTGTAAGACCTGTGAATACGGAGTTACATCCCTATAATCATGATTCATTGTTCCGTCAGAACCTGCTTGAGGAACAATTGGATCTGTCATTGCAGAGTGGTGAAACAAAACAGAGTAACATTGCCAGTATTCATTTTTTTGCTCCGCTCCACGGGATGGTGTCTCAGAAGTTTGATAAAACAACCGATCATTTCGCGGTCGATGTGGTGGGCTTGCCCAGTTCCAGGATTTCGGCCGTGATGGAGGGAACGATCATTTTTGCAGGGTGGACGGTTGAAACTGGATATGTGATTTACATCCAGCACGATAATAATCTGATTTCAGTGTATAAACACAATTCTGAACTTCTTAAAAAGGTAGGCGATCATGCCAACGCCGGGGAGATTATTGCGTTTATGGGTAATACCGGTGAACTGACTACCGGGCCGCATCTGCATTTTGAGCTTTGGCATAAGGGTACGCCGCTTGATCCTGAGAAATATATTGATTTTTAGATGCGGATGAAGAAAAGAATAGCAATCCTTGGATCTACCGGCTCTATTGGTACGCAGACACTGGAAGTGATCGGAAAAAATCCTGACCATTTTGAAGTGGAGGTTTTAACTGCAAATAATAATGTCAATTTATTGATAGAGCAGGCTAAATTATTTAAACCCAACGTGGTAGTTGTCGCCAATGAGTGCCGCTACAATGTTGTGAAGGAAGCGTTGAAGAATGAGCCGGTAAAGGTTTTTGCAGGAAGGGAGGCAGTGAGTCAGGTTGTACAGCTTGATACCGTCGATATGGTCATGGCTGCTCTTGTTGGCTATGCCGGATTGATTCCAACCTTAAATGCCATTCGGGCAGGAAAACAAATTGCGTTGGCTAACAAAGAGACACTGGTTGTAGCCGGAGAGATCATTACATATGAGGCCGTAAAAAATAACGTCAGTATTTATCCGGTTGATTCGGAGCACTCTGCCATCTTCCAGTGTCTGGCAGGTGAGCATATGAATGAAATTGAAAAAATTTACCTGACTGCATCAGGTGGACCATTCAGGGGGTTTAGCGAAGAACAGATGGCGAAAGTCACTATAACCGATGCTTTAAAACATCCGAACTGGACCATGGGCGCCAAAATTACTATCGATTCAGCAAGCATGATGAACAAAGGATTTGAGGTCATTGAAGCCAGATGGTTATTTGATTTGACCCCGGAGCAAATTGATGTTGTTGTTCATCCCCAAAGTATTATACACTCACTGGTGCAGTTCAGAGATGGTTCCCTAAAGGCGCAGATGGGTTTGCCTGATATGAAGGTCCCAATTCAGTACGCCCTGCATTTTCCACGGAGGTTAGTCTCCTCATTTGAACGTTTTAGTTTCCTGAAATACCCCTCTTTAACATTTGAACAGCCAGATACAAAAATTTTTCGTAACCTTGCACTTGCTTTTGAAGCTTTGAAACAGGGTGGAAACATGCCGTGCATTTTAAATGCCGCCAATGAAGTGGTGGTTCAGGCTTTCTTGAAAGGGAAGATCAGTTTTATTTCAATGCCTGATATTATAGGTGAAAGTATGCAACGGGCCAGTTTTATAAAAAATCCGGTTTTAAATGATTATATTCAAACCGATAAGGAGACCCGATTGTTAACTGCTTCATTAATGAAAATGGACGTTTCGAATTAGCGGGAGCAAATCCAATTTGTTTGGAATTTGCCGGGCGAGAGGAACAACAAATGAATGAACGTTTTTTAACGATACCTTAAAATAAATGGAACAAATACTAATAAAAGCAGCCCAGCTCATCGTGAGTCTCTCAATTCTTGTGATCCTTCATGAGTTTGGACATTTTGCCTTTGCCCGCATATTTAGAACCCGGGTTGAAAAGTTTTATCTTTTCTTCGATCCCTGGTTTTCTCTTTTTAAGACAAAAAGGGGAGATACTGAATACGGAATTGGCTGGCTGCCGTTGGGAGGTTATGTGAAAATTTCAGGAATGATCGATGAATCGATGGATAAGGAGGCGCTACAACTTCCTCCGCAACCCTATGAATTTCGCTCAAAAAAAGCCTACCAGCGATTACTGATCATGACCGGAGGAGTATTGATGAATTTCATCTTTGCCTTTGTCATTTATATTGGTGTACTTTATGCCTGGGGAACTGCTTATCTACCTGTCGAAAACGTAAAATATGGTATTGCAGTCAGTGAAACCGGTGAAAAGATAGGGCTGCAGGACGGAGACAAGATACTTTCGGTTGATCATCAATATGTGAAAGACTTTAATAAAATCATGCCCACGGTTGTATTGGATAATGCCAAAACAATCCAGGTATTGAGGAACGGTAAAGAGATAGATGTAGATATTTCCATTCAGGATCTGGCTTTACTGATAAAAAGCAAGGAGGTGATCACTTATCGTATACCGTTCGATTTTAAAGTTGACAAAGTACTGGATGATTTTCCGGCAAAGAAGGCCGGGTTAAAAAAAGGAGATGTTTTTCTTGATCTCGACGGACAAAAGTTTGAATTTTATGATCAATTCCAGGATTATGTGATGAACCACAAGGGACAGGTCGTACAGGCAAATATAGTGAGAGATGGTCAAAATATAACGATTCCTGTTGTCCCCAATGAAGAAGGTCAATTCGGGTTTCAGGCTAAATTCAGTGAAAGCGCTGTTGATTTCCTGAAATATGAGACGATTAGCTATAGTTTTATTGAATCCATTCCTGCCGGAGTTGAGAGGGGAGTCTCTATTGTGAAGGATTATCTGAAGCAGTTTAAACTGCTCTTTTCTCCCGAAACCGAAGCTTATAAATCGCTTGGAGGGTTTATTTCGATCGGCAATATTTTCCCTGGCGCCTGGGACTGGTATTCGTTCTGGAACATGACTGCTTTCTTATCGATCATTCTGGCCATCATGAATTTACTGCCTATTCCTGCGTTGGACGGCGGGCACGTGATGTTCCTTTTGTTCGAGATGATAACCGGCCGGAAACCCGGGGATAAATTTTTGGAATACGCGCAGATAGCGGGGATGATTTTTTTGTTGGCCCTGGTATTATATGCCAATGCAAATGATATTATTAAACATGTCTTTAATTAAGAAGAGATTAAATTTTTTCTAATTTTGTAGAAACCATTAAACTTGAGATTATGCAGTTAGCAATTATTGCCGGATTAGTTGGCCCACAAGAGCTTATCATTATACTGATTGTCGTTCTTTTATTGTTCGGAGGACGGAAAATACCAGAATTAATGAAGGGGCTCGGTAAGGGAATGAAAGAATTCAAAAGAGCCTCTGCAGGAGAATCGGATGAGGATGAAAAGCCGAAGAAAGATACTGACCGAATTGCAGAATAATCTTTCATTGGCATTCGTCGTTTCATCTTCGATAGATGTTTCTTCCGCTCAGCAAAGCTTGAACAAGTTCAGTTTTGTACTCGCTTATCCGAAACATTCTCATGCCTGGCAAAGCTCAAACAACTTTGGCTTTGCCTTCGCTTGTTCGAAACGTTCAAAAATCCCGCCTGACTGTTGGGATTTTTTGTTAGGTGACAGCCAGATTACAAAAGGACGACTTCCGGAGGTCATATCTGTTGATTAAAGGATTCTAAGTTGTTTCTGGTAAGGTTTTTGTGGTAAATGGTAAAAACCTAAAAGATAGTGCTATGAAACCAATCCTTTCAATCATCTGTATTGCTTTGTTTTCTTTTATCTTGTTTTCCTGTAGTGATTCTGCCACGCAAAGGAAGATTTCCGGTAAACCAGGAGAATTGATTGTCGTTGTTCCCAAAGAAACCTGGGAGGGAAAAGTAGGGGAGGCCATGAAGAAGGTGTTGATGCAACCGCAAATTGGATTGCCCCAGGGAGAACCCATATTCACGACCATTGACATTCCGCCTGCAGCGTTTAAAGATATTTTTAAGACCACCAGGAATATCATAAACGTTCGAATCTCTCCTACCCTGGATTCGGCAAAGGTTGAGTTTAAAGAGGATGTTTGGGCCTGGCCTCAGGCCGTAGTTAACATTGACGCGAGAACCGCTGACGATTGCGTTGATTTGTTCAACCGGAATGCAGACAGGATCCTGTCATTTATGCTAAAAGCAGAACGTGACAGGTTGCAAATGAATTATGCAAAGAATGTAGATAAAGCAATTAAAAGTAAGATCGGGAAGAAGTTTAATATCAGTCTGAGTATTCCCGTCGGATTTAATATTGCTGTTGATAAGGAAAATTTCCTGTGGCTTCGTTACGATACTCCTGAAATTACCCAGAGTATTTCCATTTACACTTTTCCTTATAAGTCAGACAGTACCTTTACTCCTGATTTTCTCATCAATAAGAGAGATTCTGTGGCAAAGGAAAATATTGAAGGTTCGTTACCCGGTAGTTACATGACTACTGAGCACAGGGTTGACCCTTCGTTCAGTGTACTAAAGGTGAAAAACAACTATTCGGTCGAGATGAGGGGTTTGTGGAAGATGGAAAAGGATTTCATGGGCGGACCGTTTATCAATTTAAGTGTATTGGATGCTTCGAATAACCGTGTGATTGTTTTGGATGGATTCATATATGCGCCGCGTTTTGATAAACGAAATTATCTGAGACAGGTCGAAGCCATGATCTATGCATTGGAATTACCTAATCAGAAAGAAAATGATAAAATAAACAGTCAGTTGCAAATGGGTAATTGAACGAAAGGTATAACTGCTGCTGATAAAATTGTTTTCACTATTTTTGGATAATGACACAATCAGGAACTTATTTTCCTGCTGAATGGGAAAAGCAGAGCGGAGTACAGCTAACATGGCCCGATGCCCAGACCGATTGGGTGACCGTGCTTGATGAGGTTTTAGCTGTTTATGAGCAAGTAGCAAAAGAAATACTGGCTCGTGAAAAGTTACTGATCGTATGCCGGTCCGCAGATTTGCTTCCGGCGTTTTTGAAGGAAGAAAAAAAGAACCTTATTATACGGGAAATGCCCGTTAATGACACCTGGGCACGTGATCATAGCGCCATTACGGTGATTGAAAAGGGAAATCCGGTTCTTTTGGATTTTTGTTTCAATGGCTGGGGAATGAAGTTTGCCGCATGTCATGACAATCAGATTACCAGAACCTTATATCGATCGGGTGCATTCAGTAAAGATATAGCGCTTCACGATTATGCCTGGTTTATTTTTGAAGGTGGGGCTATCGAGAGTAATCAGGAAGGATGCCTGTTAACAACCAGTACTTGTCTGCTCTCTAAAAACAGGAATGAATATCTTACACGGGATGAAGTTGATTTGTTGCTGAAAAAGACACTTCATGCGGAAAAGATTATTTGGCTTGATCATGGATTTTTGGAAGGTGATGACACAGACAGCCACATTGATACGCTTGCCCGTTTTTGCACGCCTGATACGATTGCCTATGTGAAATGTGATAATCCGGAGGATATTCATTATTAGGAATTGAAGAAAATGGAAGAAGAACTTCAGGCGGCAACTAATCAGCATGGTAAACCTTTTAATCTGGTACCCCTTCCGTTTCCGGATCCATTGTATGAAGCAGATGGTCACCGGCTGCCTGCGACCTATGCCAATTTTTTGATCCTGAATAATGCTGTGCTGTTGCCGGTATATGAAGTAAAACAGGATGCGAATGCGAAGAAGGTAATGGAGTCAATTTTCCCGGGCAGGAAAATTATTCCGGTGAACAGTGTTCCTTTAATTAAACAGCATGGTTCTGTTCATTGCATCAGTATGCAGTTTCCCGAGGGAGTGTTGTAACGGGAAACAGGAGACCGGAAAAGGGAGAAAGGAAGCCGGACACACGGCAGCATGGAAGCTGCAGGTTGCAGCATAGGAACAGCGCACAGGGCATGGAGTATAGAAGAGACCGGGAAAGGTAATAAGGTTGCAGGGTATTGGGCATAGAGAAGACTTGCAGCTTGCCGGCATAGAACTAACAGCTGAAAGCTCTCCTGTTTTAAGACGATCTTAATCCTGCGAATAGTGTATAAAATATCGGAATTATGACTAAAAGAGAGATTACAATAGGACTGATCCAGCAAAGCAATACGATGGACGTGGCGGAAAACAAAAGGAAGTTGTCTTGCAGTATCCTTGATTGTGCGAGGCAGGGGGCTGAACTTGTTGTTTTGCAGGAATTGCATAACAGCGTATATTTTTGTCAGACCGAAAACGTAAGTTTGTTTGAACTGGCGGAGACGATACCAGGTCCTTCGACTGCTTTTTTCGGGAACCTGGCCCGTGAACATGGTGTGGTTTTGGTCAGTTCGCTTTTTGAAAAGCGGGCAGCAGGACTCTACCACAATACTGCTGTCGTTTTTGACAAGGATGGAAGTATTGCCGGAAAATACCGGAAAATGCATATTCCTGACGATCCGGGATTTTATGAGAAATTTTATTTCAGCCCGGGTGATCTTGGGTTTGTTCCGGTTCAGACTTCAATCGGGAAGCTGGGTGTGTTGGTGTGCTGGGACCAGTGGTATCCCGAGGCTGCCCGCTTGATGTCGATGAGAGGAGCAGAACTCCTGATTTATCCTACGGCTATCGGCTGGGATCTGCGTGATGACGAGGAAGAAAAAAGCCGTCAACTGGATGCCTGGGTCACCATTCAGCGGTCGCATGCAGTAGCCAACGGATTACCTGTGATTAGTGTGAATCGTGTTGGTTTTGAAGCCGATCCGGCAGATCAGTCAAAAGGTATTTTGTTTTGGGGAGCCAGCTTTGTCTGTGGTCCGCAAGGTGAATTCCTGGCAAAGGCAAGCAGTCATGCTGAACAGAACCTTCTCGTAAAAGCGGATATTAGCCGATCAGAAGATATTCGGCGTATCTGGCCATTCTTCCGGGATCGCCGAATCGATGATTATCAGGATCTGACCAAACGTTTCCTGGATTAGACGAAAATAAAGAGTAGTGAGCGGCGAGTCTTGCTACTTGTGTCTGTAATCTAAAAGAAATCTTCGAAATCGTTTGGCGTTCTTCTGTTTTCCCCTGTATCATCACAATCCAGGTTGATCATAAAATTCTCTGGTTTTTCGAACTGACGATCAGGTTTGTATTCCAATGTTTCATCGGCGTATACTCTTCTCATAAACCGTCCCCATATGGGTAAAGCCATGTTTGAACCCTGACCAAGGCTGATGACATCGAAATGGATACTTCGCAGTTCAGCACCGGTCCAGGCACCGGCAGCCAACTGAGGCACTACTCCCATAAACCATCCGTCTGAGTGATTCTGTGTGGTTCCTGTTTTGCCGGCAATCGGGTTCGTAAATTTTCCGTACACTTCATTAAAGCGCAGGCGGATCCCTGTTCCGTTGTCGATAACACCCTGCAACAGGTTGATCATCAGATAGGCTGTTTGTTCATCGATGGCATCGTGTCGTTCGGGCTGGAAAGTCGAAATCACGTTCCCATGTTTATCCTCTATCCTTGTAACAAAGAAGGGTGTTGTATAAACCCCTTTATTGGCATAGGTACCATATGCTCCCACCATTTCGTAAAGAGAAATATCGGGTGTTCCCAGGAACATGGATGGCACAGGATCGATCGTACTTTCAATTCCAAGCTTTCGCATCATTTCGACCATCGCGGGCGGATTGAATTGCTTCATGACCCAGGCGGAAATCTGATTCACGGAATTGGCCAATCCCCACTTCAGGGTGACCATTTTTCCGTCCATGTCGGTTGAACTTGAATTTCTGGCTTCCCATATTTTTCCGTCAGGCATAATGAATTGTTGTTTTACGTTGGGAACCTTGGTACAAGGGGATAAGCCGTTCTGCATGGCTAATGTATACAGAAATGGCTTCACAGTCGATCCTACCTGCCGTCTTCCGCCGGTGGCCATGTCATACATGAAGTATTTATAGTTCGGGCCGCCTACGTAAGCGCGGACTTCTCCGGTTGGAATATCCATAGCCAGGAATGAAGAGCGCAGGAAAGTCAGGGAATATCGGATCGAATCCAGCGGTGTCATGACGGTATCTTTCTCGCCCTTCCATGAAAAGACAGTCATTTCGACCGGTGTATTAAAGTTTTTCCTGATTTTATCGGAACTCAATCCTGCCTGCCGGAGAGTACGGTACCGCTCGCTTTGACGCATGGCCAGGTCGAGTAAACTACTGACCTCGGTATCATTCATATCATTCGAAAAAGGAGGATTGTTGAGTTTCTTTGTCCGTTTGTCAAACGCAGGTTGCAGATCCGTTTTCAGGTGTTCCTCAACGGCCTGTTCTGCATATTCCTGCATCCGGGAGTCAATCGTCGTGTAGATCAGAAGGCCATCCTCGTACAGATCATAATTGGAGCCATCGGGTTTTAAATTCTTTTTGCACCATCCATACAGCGGATTAGTTTCCCAGGCGATGGAATCATCTTTATATTTTTGTATCTGCCAGGCACCGTATTTGGAAAGGTCAGGCTTACCGGCGCCCATTGTTTTACGTAAATACTCCCTGAAATAAGGCGCCAGACCGCTCTTGAAATCTTCCTTGTGAAAGTCAAGGCCAAGCGGTAAATCTGCGGCAGCTTTGTATTGCTCTTTGCTGATGTACCCGTATTTTTCCATTTGTTTCAGTACGACATTTCGCCGTTTCAGGGTCAGTTCGGGCCTGCGTACCGGATTGTACAGGGATGAATTTTTCGCCATGCCGATCAGCATGGCCGACTGATGCAGTTCCAGCGAATCGGGTACTGTATTAAAATAAATGCGGGCCGCAGACTTAACACCCACTGCCAGGTTAAGAAAGTCATATTTATTGAGATACATGGTAATGATCTCTTCTTTGGTATAGCTCTTTTCGAGCTTGACGGCGATTACCCATTCCTTGAATTTTCGCAGCACCAGTCCAAGCTTATTTTCAAATTGCTCGCGTGGAAATAGCATCTTTGCCAGCTGCTGGCTGATGGTACTACCTCCTCCTGAGCCGCTGTCACCGGTTAATATTCCTTTCAGAACGCGGAATAAGCCACGTAAATCAATGCCGGAATGCTTATAAAAGCGGACATCTTCAGTCGCGATCAGCGCATTGACCAGGTTTTCGGGTAACTGCTCGTATGATACGAAGGTTCTGTTTTCACGAAAATACCGCCCCAGCACCACACCGTTACGGGCGATAACTTCTGAAGCAAGTAAACTTTGAGGGTTTTCCAGCTCCTCAAATGTGGGCATTTCACCTAATTTCCCTTTGGCAATGGCAAAGAAAAGAATGAACACCAGGATGACTCCCAATAAATAAACTATCCAAAATCCCCGTATATATTTTTTGAAGTTACTTTTCTCTTGTTCCATATCAAGTTGTTGTATTTCATTAGTCGTTTCATTTTCAATGAATATTTCTCCTGCCTGCCAAATGCCCCTCACTTAATCGCAATATTCCGGCGGCAAAGATAGTGAAACGATTAAAAATTATCCATTCATGTAAAAAAGGCATATACCGTTCAGATCTTGCTGTTGGAACGGCTTAAACCGGAATGACCGTAGTGTAATATTAATAAAATAATCATTTTCAAAGAAATATGTTTTGGAAATTTATTCCCGTAAAATTTGAAGTTCGTCTTACATTTTCCTTTATTTGCAAAAATTTTTACAAAACAGAAGGTTTTATGAGTGAGAATCTGGTTATTGTTGAGTCTCCGGCCAAAGCAAAGACAATAGGAAAGTTTTTAGGGAAGGATTTCACGGTTACTTCCAGCATGGGGCACATCAGAGACCTCGAGAAAAAGGATTTCGGGATTGACATTGAAAACAATTTTACACCTAAATACATTGTCTCGTCTGATAAGAAAAAGATTGTCACCGATCTTAAGAAACAGGCAAAGGACGCAGAGGTTGTATGGATCGCATCCGACGAAGACCGTGAGGGAGAAGCCATTGCATGGCACCTGAAGGAGGTCTTGAAGTTAGATCCGACAAAGACCAAACGAATTGTTTTTCATGAAATTACCAAAGATGCGATTCTTAATGCCGTTAAAAACCCGAGGCCAATCGATATTAATCTGGTGAATGCCCAACAGGCGCGCAGGGTGTTGGACCGAATCGTGGGCTTTGAAGTATCGCCTGTGTTATGGAAAAAGGTGAAACCTTCTCTTTCTGCAGGTCGGGTACAGTCGGTAGCAGTCCGCCTGATCGTCGAACGGGAAAGGGAGATCATCAATTTTCAAAGCCAGTCAGCGTTTCGGGTGACTGCCGTATTCCTGGTGCCCGATGCCAATGAGAATGTGATTGAATTAAAAGCTGAATTAAATAACCGGTTTGAGAAGAAGGATGATGCGGTACGTTTTCTGGAAAAATGCAGTTCTGCCGAGTTTTCCATTTCCGATATTGTGACTAGACCGTCAAAACGTAGCCCGGCCGCTCCGTTCACGACCTCGACATTGCAACAGGAAGCCGCGCGAAAATTAGGTTTTTCGGTTTCTCAAACCATGTCCGTTGCACAACGTTTATACGAAGACGGAAAGATCACTTACATGCGTACCGATTCCGTAAACTTGTCATCTCTGGCGTTAAATACTACAAAAAACAAGATAATCAGCTTACACGGGGAACGCTATCTGAAAACGAGGCAATACAAGACCAAATCGAAAGGAGCGCAGGAAGCGCATGAAGCGATCCGCCCGACGTACATCGATCAGGAGGAAATCAGCGGATCTGCGCAGGAGAAAAAATTGTACGATCTGATCTGGAAACGGACCATTGCTTCGCAGATGTCGGATGCAGAGCTCGAGCGTACGACGATCACGATAAAGGTTTCCAACTCTTCCGAACTTTTCCAGGCTGTTGGCGAGGTGATCAAGTTTGATGGCTTTTTGAAAGTTTATATGGAGTCAAGTGACAACGAGGAGGAAAACGGTGAGTCCAAAACATTGCTTCCGGCAGTTAACGTAAATCAGCAATTGCGTGCTGAATCCATTCAGGCGACGGAACGTTTCAGTCAGAAACCGGCCCGTTATACGGAAGCCAGTCTTGTAAAAAAGCTGGAAGAACAGGGTATCGGACGCCCGTCCACTTATGCCCCGATCATTACTACGATCCAGAACCGAGGATACGTGATTAAGGAAGATCGGATGGGCATTGAACGTCAGTTTACTCAACTCACTTTAAAAGACAATAAGGTAACAGAAAAGATTAAGACCGAAATTACCGGTACTGAGAAGTCTAAATTGTTCCCGACCGATATCGGTATGGTAGTCAATGATTTTCTTGTGAAATATTTTAAGAAGATCATGGATTATAATTTTACAGCGCGCGTTGAGGTTAACCTGGATGAAATTGCCGATGGTAAGCGGATCTGGAATGAGGTGATCGAAGAGTTCTATCGTCCGTTCCATAAGAATGTAGAAAATGTACTTGAACAGTCTGAGCGGATCAAAGGTGAAAGACACCTGGGAAACGACCCGGTAAGCGGGAAACCTGTTTATGTAAAGATTGGCCGTTTCGGTCCTTTAGCCCAGATGGGAGAGGCAACTGAGAACGGCGAAAAACCTCAGTTTGCCAGTCTTCGTTCAGGACAGATCCTTGAAACCATCACCCTTGAAGAGGCGCTGGATTTATTTAAACTTCCACGTGAGATCGGCGAATATGAAGACAAGAAAGTTACGGTGGCGATTGGTCGTTTCGGCCCTTATGTGCGTCATGATAATCAGTTCGTTTCACTTCAGAAGGGTGTGGATGATCCGTATTCCATCGATTTGTCGAGAGCCATTGACCTGATCAAGGCTAAACGTGAAAAAGACAGTAATGCCCTCATCAAAATGTTTGATGAGGAACCGGAACTTAGAGTTTTAAACGGTCGTTGGGGACCTTATCTTTCATACAAAAAGAAAAATTTTAAACTTCCGAAGGGGACAGATGCGGTAAAATTGACGATAGAAGATTGTATGAAAATTGTAAAGGAAAGCACGCCCGCGAAGAAAGGACGAAAGAAATAATGGGCGCATCGTGGTCGTGGTGAAACACTTAATGGCTGTACGGTGTCTATATGGCTGCAAATAACTTTGAACTTTGAACCTTGAACTGTGGCAATGGAACTGGATCTTTACCTGAAACCGGTTGACTTTACAAAAATTAAATTTGCTCCCTGGGCCCAAAAGAGAAATGCGCTGGGAACTTTATTGGAAAAAAACCGTGATAAACTTTCCTTAGGAAAAGCGAAAATAGTGATTGTCGGAGTGGAGGAGGACCGCAATTCGGTTGTAAAGGGAAGTGCCGAAGCCCCCGATCGTATAAGGGAATATTTGTACAGTTTAAACAGGATTGCTCCGCGCTTTAAGATCCTTGATATCGGAAATATCTGCTGCGGCAATACTCCGGGTGATACATATTTCGCACTGAAAGATGTTTGCCGCGAACTGGTTGATCAGGGGATTGCCGTGGTGGTGTTGGGGGGGAGCCAGGACCTTACCTTTGGGATTGCGAAAGCATTTGAAGAGCGGCTCTTTTCCCTGGTGAATATTGATCCGAAACTGGACTATCAGAAGGGAGACAAAGCCATTGACTCGGAAAATTATCTCAACTTGATTCTTCGGCGACCGTCAACGCTTTATTCGCAGGTTACCCTGGGGTACCAGAATTATTTCGTCGACAGCCTTGATTTACAGCATGCCGCTGATAAGGATGCTGAAACCAGGCGCCTGGGCCAGTTACGTTACGATATGTCAGCAATTGAGCCTTACATGAGAGAAGCTGATATTGTGAGCTTCGACCTGAATTCAGTGAGGCAAATGGAAGCTCCCGGGCAATACTTTGCTTCGCCAAACGGATTTTATGCTGAAGAAGCCTGTCAGGTAGCACATTATGCGGGAATAGGTGATCACGTGAAAGTGGCCGGCTTTTTCAATCTCATACCGCGACTTGACTCCGGTGACCTTAGCTGTAAATTGATGGCCCAGATTGTATGGCACTTTATCGAAGGATTTTATTGCCGGATTACGGAAGATCCTGAAAAGAGTGTACATGATTTCAATGAGTTTATCATTGATTTGGAGGATCTTGATATGCAGATCACCTTTTATCAGAGCCGCAAAACAAACCGGTGGTGGATGAAAATTTTTAATGAATACAATGATACGGACCGCCTTGTCCCCTGTACTCAGGAAGATTACGACATGGCAGCCCGCTATGAAGTCCCGGACCGATGGTGGAGGCATGTCAGACGCCTGAGTGACAGCCGAAGGGTTGTTCGCTGAGACCGCGTTTCTACTAA
>JBDKTZ010000608.1:0-2549 GCA_039679975.1 Prolixibacteraceae bacterium | reverse complement strand
TAAACCTTTATCTCCATGACCCGACAATGGCAGAAGAAATTGCGCAGGATATTTTCATTTACCTTTGGGAGAAGAAGGAGTCAATAAAAATAGAGTCTTCAGTCAAATCCTATTTGCTCCGGGCTTCAAAAAACCGAAGCCTGAATTACATACGGAACGAGAAGTCTAAACTTGATATTCACCAGCAACTGGCCGGTTTTAGCAGGAACAGCGCCGACATGCCCGACAGCGTGATGGACAGTAATCAACTACGGGAAATAATTGAGAACGCCATTAACGCTCTGCCCGATCGTTGCCGTGAAGTATACATTCTGGGGAAAGAAAAAAGCCTGAGCTATAAAGAAATATCGGGAGAGTTGGGAATATCTGTTAAAACCGTAGAAGTACAGATGGGGACTGCCCTAAAAAAGCTCAGGGACCAGCTACGCCCTTATTATAACGACATATTCATCCTGTGTATGCTTTGGATGACGAAATGATGACATGAAAGCTTTTTTCTGTAAAAAGTTGAAAAAAGCAGGTGTACCGGATAAGGGTTTTGGGTCAGTTATGTGCCTTAAGTTTAAAAAAACCAAAAATGGCTTTGAAGACGCCTTGGCATATTTTTTACAAGTGTTTCCGCAATCAGGCAACAAGGGAAGAACTGGCTGAGCTTAATGCCTGGCTGGATGAAGATATGGAGAATCTGAATACACTTGAGGAAGTTTACAATGTTTTCTCGCTTTCCTCTGTGTCGCTTTCCGTTCTTACTCCCGATACACAGAAAGCATGGCAGATGGTTGATCGTGAAGTTTCAAAGAAGAAAAACTTTAATTCCTTGCGCAGGTATATTGCCACTGCCGCTGCTGTGCTGGCCTTTGGCTTAATGGCTGCGGTCACCGTTCACAGTTATTAGCAAAGCAAGCTTTCCTCAAATCAGTTTACTGAAATTGTGACGCAGGCGGGACAGAAAACGAGTGTCCGGCTCCCTGACGGTTCAACCGTCTGGCTGAATTCTTCCTCATCACTCAAATACCCTCTAAATTTCAATTCCGACAGCCGCGAGGTGACAATGACAGGTGAGGCCTTCTTTCAGGTTAAGAAAGATCAGTCCAGAACATTCCGCGTAATAAGCGGGATGCTGAATGTGGAGGTACACGGAACATCTTTCAACGTGGAAAATTATTCGGATGAAAATGCCCAGAAAATAACAGTGGCCGACGGTGTGGTAGGTCTTGTCCGGAATTCTCTCGAGTTAACACGCCTTACAAAAGGAGAACAGGCCACCTTTGATAAAGGTTCAGAAAAAGTTGTCATCACCAACGAAAACTCGGATCAGATTGCCGCATGGAAGAACAACGAACTCATTTTTCGCAATACCCCTGTCGAAGAAGTCATCAGATCACTTGAAAGCTGGTTTGGTGTGAACATTACAATCGACAACAGAATGCTGGACGAGCATAATTACTCTTTTAAAGTAAAAACAGAATCACTGCGTGAAGTATTGGATATGATGGAGGTGATGACTCCCCTTCATTACGCCATCAGCGGAAAAGATATAGAAATCACATATAAAAACTAAAGAATTTGCCCATGACAGAATGATAAGCAAAAAAAATACAGGTCTGCCGCAGCAAACCTGTATCGACTTAATTTTAAAAGATTTTCAACCGTGGCCCTGCAGAGAAATTTGGCGATTTACCTTACAGGAACCACTAAAACCCAGACAAAAATATGAAAAAAAATTATGAATCGGGAGGGAATCCTTTGATCAGTCCCTCTTTTATTAAATCATTGGTTATCATGAAATTGTTGTTTATACTGATATGCGGTGCCGGGCTCCTGAGCAGTTTTGGGGAAGGCTACGCCCAAAGCACCAGATTGTCAGTCGAATTGAAAAATTCAAGTATTGAAAGCGTATTGAACTATATCGAAGCAAATACGGAATACTCGTTCATGTACGATAATAGAAATGTAGACGTGTATCGTGAAGTCAGCATCAGTGTAAAGGACCAGACGGTGGAAACCATTCTTAACCAACTTTTTGGTGACGAAATGAAATACCGGATGGTAGGCAATCATATCATTATCACGCCAAAGAATGAGTCTGCCGAATCGGTGAGTTCCCAGCAGCCGCGAGCCGTGTCGGGGCGCGTAACAGACTCTTCCGGTGCTCCTATGCCGGGAGTAACCATTGTCATAAAAGGCACTACCAATGGAACAATCACTGATGCTGACGGCAAGTACAGACTGAACAACCTTTCTGGCAATGTGTCGCTGCAGTTTTCATTTGTGGGAATGAAAGCCCGTGAAGTCGCTGTCGAAGGTAAATCGGTGGTGAATATGCAGATGGAAGAGGAAGCTGTGGGAATTGAAGAAGTAGTTGCCATTGGCTATGGTACGGCACGACGCAAGGACCTGACCGGCTCCGTTTCGTCGGTTGGTGGTTCAACACTGAAAGATGTGCCTGTAACTTCTGCTGCACAGGCTATTGCCGGACGAATGGCAGGTGTTCAGGTAACAAAGACCGAGGGTTCTCCCGATGCCGAGATTAAAATACGGGTGCGCGG
>JBDKTZ010000569.1:0-2109 GCA_039679975.1 Prolixibacteraceae bacterium | reverse complement strand
TGCACTTGATAAGCTGATTAACCAGGAATGGAAAACAAACATGACAATTAACGCTGGTGAAAACGGGAAAGTCCAGTTTCGTGGTTTCAGGGGACGGTACCGCGTGAGCTGGAAAGATAAGTCAGGGGAAGAACGGCAGGCAGAGTTTTACCTGAAGGAAGACGGAGATGGTTTTTAGAGAATTTTCGATTTGCGGAGCTTGTAATTCCATATTATATGCAGATAGTCGATTTAATTTAATAAAAACCTAAACCAAGTTAGTATGACGAAGTGGCTGACCTTTTTTTCCTGCCTGTTATTATTCGCTTGTTCGCAAAAGACGGACGATAGGGAGTTTGCTCCATTATTTCCTTTTTTGATTTCCTATAATAGCCCGGATAACGCGACCAGTATGGCTCATTTACTTGATGCTCCTGCCGGGAAACACGGATTTATTCGGGTTGAAAGCGGACGGTTTGTGAATGATGCGGGGCCGGTGCGGCTGCATGCAACGAACCTGACGGGGCCTGCGAATTTTCCAACGCATACGCAGGCTGACCGGCTTGCAGCCCGTCTTGCCCGGTTCGGTATTAATTGTGTCAGGTTGCACTACATGGATGATTTTTACGGAAATTTCAGAAATGAAAAGCAGAAGGGTATTATTGCCAATGACATTGCAACTCAACGGAATCTGGATTCTACGCAGGTAGAACGGCTTGACTATATGATCTCAGTTTTTAAAAAACGGGGTATTTATGTAAATATCAATCTTCATGTTGCACGGTTTTGGGATGAACGTGATGGTTTCACGGGCAAAGATAAACGTCCATGGGCAGATAAGGGCCTTGACAATTTCGAGCCCAGGATGATTGAACTTCAAAAGGAATATGCAAGGAAGTTATTAACACATGTAAATCCATATACAGGACTGGCCTACACCGAAGATCCCTGTGTGGCGATGATTGAGATTAACAATGAGAATGCACTTTTTAATCAGTTTCATAATGGGGCAATAGACCGCCTTCCCGATCCGTATGCTTCCGAATTCCATAAACAATGGAATGATTGGGTTCGCCGGAAATATCCGTCGGCCGAATCATTGCTTAGAGCATGGGAGTGGAAGGAGATGCCATTAACGGGTGAACAAATTACCGAAGGGAGCTTCGATGTGCCTGTTTCGATAGACGGTAAAAAATGGATACTCAGTTTGGGCTCCGCCAAAGCGTCTGCTGGTACAGGCGTTGGAACCCTCAAAATAGAGGTCGCCCAAAACGGGAATGAATACTTTCCAAAGCTATTCAGAAGCATCTCAGTTAAAAAGGATCAGCCGTATACGATTTCTTTTAAGGCTCGGCGGGCAAAAGGAAGTGGAGAGACAGCGCTCGGAATGGCTATAGCCGATCAGAAAAATGGCTGGCGGTCGTTGGGGCTGACGCTCCAACTTGGTGTAGATTCAACATGGAGAATATTTTCATATTCATTTACAGCCATAGACGATTCGGATGAAGCTCAGTTCCAATTGACCCGCTTCAAGACAGGGAGCTATGAAATTGACGACCTGTCTTTTCAAAGTGGTGCCGTATGTAAATTTGATCCGGCAGCATGCTTTCGCGATGAAACTCTTCCGACCCTTCATCAAATGGGTTACGCTCCGAGGCCGGCCGTTCGGGATTTCTACCAATTTCTAATGGATACAGAGGAAAAATATTGGGTGGGTATGTATGATTTTCTCAAAAACGAGTTGAAGGCCAAATCAGTTGTATCAGGAACACAGCTTGGTTACAGCCCGCCTTATATTCAGGCACAACTCGATTATATTGATAATCATTCTTACTGGTGTCATCCAGGCCCTGTCAGTCCTGATTGGCAAATCAGAAATGAAGCGATGGTCAATTCCATGTCGTGCATTCGTGGATTGGCAGCACAGCGGGTTCTAAACAAGCCCTATACCGTTAGCGAATACAATCATCCGTTCCCGAACCAATATGGTGCTGAGGGCCAGCCTATGCTTCGTGCATACGGCAGATTACAAGGTTGGGATGGGGTGTTTGAATACACATACAACCATCGGGCAGATTTCGAACCCACTGACAATAGTTACTTTTTCAGCATCGTTTCACGAACCGATGT
>JBDKTZ010000439.1:0-11969 GCA_039679975.1 Prolixibacteraceae bacterium | reverse complement strand
AAATTGGTTTGTTGGCAAAAATGTTAATTCAGAATTCGATTATCCTTTGTTCAATTAGTTTAGCTTAGTTCTTTAAGTTTAGTTAGTATTCTTCGTGTATGGTTGGTTTTTTAAGGTATCTGTACTTAAATTCTTGATTATCCTTTGTAAAAGAAGAATGAAATGACAAATACCTCAATTCTTTACAAAAAAGAAATTGGTCATTTTGAACGCAGTGATGGATCTTCCTATAAACTATAGGAGAGGTCGATCACTGCGTTTTTAAAGGGAAAGATGCAGCAGTCTGTTTTTTAATGCATTTGCTGAATTCCTTTTTTGGAACCTTTGTATAATTCGAACTTTCGGAAACTGCATTCCAGCGAACCGTTAAAAAGGGCGATTTTTCGGGCCGGTTTTAATCCGATAGTTTTAAAGCAGGAATTAGTGCTTATGATCCAGGCTTCGGAATCAGTAAAGACATGTTTCAAGCGTTCGCCTATCATCGAATAAAATGCGTCATCTCCCGGGCTCAGGCGTTCTCCATATGGAGGATTAAAGATCATGAAGGAAGAGTCCGGTTTTTTTTCCAGCACCCGAAAATCAATAACTTCCAATTGAATCATGCCGGCGACTTTGGCATTGACTGCATTTTTGTATGACAAACCGATGCTTTTTCTTGAATTATCGGAGCCATATATCAAAAATTCAGGCCGCCTGTGGCAGCTTTCTCTTTTTATTTCTTCAAATAAATCTGAACGGTAGTCCTTCCAATACTGAAAAGCGTAGTGACGCCCATATTCACCGGGACATATGTTCCCCGCCATCATGGCTGCTTCAATGACAATTGTTCCGGAACCGCACATGGGGTCAGTAAGTGATTCTCTGGCATTCCAGCCGGACAATTTCAGTAATCCTGCGGCAAGCACTTCACTGATCGGCGCCTCATGACCTGCTGAACGGTATCCGCGTTTGTGCAACGACTCACCGCTGCTATCGAGAGAAACAGTACAGGAGTCATTAGCAAGATGCAAATTGATCAGTACGTCGGGACTATTCGCGTTCACAGAAGGTCTTTTATTAAGGACTCTTCGGAACCGGTCCACAATTGCATCTTTCAGCTTCAGTGAGGCAAACATTGAATTCGTAAACAGTGCGGAAAATACTGTTCCCTGAACGGCGAATGTTTGACCGGTATCAAAATAGTCTTCCCACCTGATCTTTGATGCCTGCTGATAGAGGTCGTCAGCTTTAAAGACCTTGAATGTCTTTATGGGTACCAATATTCTCAGCGCTGTTCTCAGCGCATAGTTAGCCCTGTATATCATCCGGATATCCCCTCTGAAGCTGACAGCCCTGCGCAGGGCCTGAACCTCATCGGCGCCCAGGGCAATCAATTCTTCTGCAAGTGCCTGTTCAAGTCCTGCATAAGTTGTCGCGATCAGCTGATTGTTTTCAAACATGGTTTCTTCAATGATCTTAGATTCCTGCACCGTCCAGAAATGAAGTTTCGCGGGCTTTGGTTTGTAATACCCTTGAATTTGGGGGAACATTACTGGTGACCCAAACATTTCCACCGATCACCGAGTTTTTGCCGATGCGCACCCGCCCCAAAATAGTCGCTTGTGCGTAAATGATCACATTATCTTCAACAATCGGATGACGCGGTATGCCTTTGATCGGATTTCCCTTTTCATCAAGAGGAAAGCTTTTTGCTCCCAGCGTCACACCCTGATACAATTTGACATTATTCCCGATAATGCTGGTCGAGCCAATCACTACACCTGTTCCATGGTCGATCGTAAAGAACTCACCGATCTGGGATTTGGGATGGATATCAATTCCTGTTTCGGAATGGGCCATTTCGGTGATCATACGCGGTATCAGCGGAACTCCAAGTTCCAACAGGCGGTGAGCAATCCTGTAGCTGGAAATCGCACGGATTGCCGGATAGCAGAATATCACCTCACTTCGGTCAAAGGTAGCAGGATCGCCAAGAAAAGCAGCCTCTACATCGGTCACCAGCACACGCCGTATTTCAGGAAGGCAGGCAATAAAATCAGCGGTTATTTCCTGAGCGTGACGGCTCCGTTCCTGCATATCCGCGTTTTCCGGATCTTTGCAGGTAAAACACAGACCGGACAGGACCTGTTCCGAAAGCAATTCAAACAGTTCATCAATATAGACGCCCATATAATGTCTGATGGTATCGGAACGGAGACTGGTATTGCCAAAATATCCGGGAAATAAAATCTCCCTGATCATCTTTACAATCGAATCCAGCTTCTGTGTGGATGGCAGTGGCTCTCCTGCCCGGTGATCGTGACAGACCGGACTATATGTCTTGGGATCAGCCAGTTCATCGATAGATCGGTTGATCTTTTGAATGATATCATGTTCTGATCGCATGTTTTCACGAATAAGTTCTTTCATTTGTATATTAATTTATCGTCGTATGGAACGAGGTTCATGTGTCTAAAAATAGCTGATAATCATATAAAATACAAGTCACAAAGTTTTCGAACAAAACATAGTTGATTTAACGGCTTCTATGGCATTAAAAACACGCTGTTCACCATTTCCTCCAACCTCGGCTACCGGAAATCCGAAAGTCTGCAATTCGTCTTTATAGATCCGAAACAACTGCTCTCTCTGCTCGCCGCCATTTTCACGCAACGGATCCGGAATCCAGGGAATATCCGGGCGGCAAAGGAGAAACAGGTCGACCGGATGAGTAATGATCGCCTCTTCCAACCAGTCAGGCGCCCGATCAAAAACCCATTTAAACCATATTTTTGTAATAATTAACCAGGTATCCAGAAACACGAAATTCTCTTTCCTCTGCTGCGCAATAGTATAATATTCAATTTGTTTCCGGGCAATATGTTCCACGTCAGCATAAGCGTATTTGTCTCTCTTGCCTGCAAGATATTCCCTGGCATATTCACTGAAATAAGTGACATTAAAGTAGGTTGCAAGCTCTTTTGTCAGTGTGCTTTTCGCAGTCGACTCGGGTCCGGTTAAAACAATGATTTTACTCATTAAAAAGCTTATGATCTGGTTAAAGTGGATAGGTTTCTTTGTTATTGATCGGACTGATGCTTACCCTCTCTTTTTTCCATTGAAAATAGCCGACCGCTGCCATCCCGGTATACACCGAAAACAGGATTACTGTAGCCCAAAGATCTTTTATCGCATATAAAAAAGTTGACACAAGATCCACGATGATCCAGATCAGCCAGGTTTCGAGATATTTTCGCGCAAGCATCCAGGTGGCGGTTAAACTAAATGCAGTCGTGAAAGCATCCCAGAATGGAATGGGCGAATCTGTGTAATTTTTTAAAATCCAGGCAATGAACAGGAAAAGGATGACTGAGATTATCATAAGCGGAATCCAAAATTTACGGGGCATATGCACCACCGGCAAATCATGTTCCTTCTCCGGGCTTCCTTTTATCCAGTAATACCATCCGTAGATACTGACTCCCACGTAATACATCTGCAGAGCCATATCCGCATAAAATTTTGCTTTAAAAAAAACGTAGATATAAAGTGCTGATGTAAACAATCCCACGGGCCACGTAAAAATATTTTGTCTGATCGACAGAAATATATAGATCAATCCCAGAACTGCCCCCAGAACCTCAATCGAATTAACCTCCAGCCAGCTATAAATTGCCTGTGGCATGATCTGATTGCTCAGCAAGTAACTGTTCATATTCAGAACGCTCCTTCAAAACATGAAGCGCTTCCCCGATCACATCGTCATCCTGGTTTTGCACCCTGTAATAGTAATCCATCCCATAAAGATCTCTGGCGAGAAGCGCTTTTACTTGTTTGAGAATAAGCGGACGGGCAAAGTCAATACTTGCCTGATCTTTTTCAATCTTTTCATTGTCCGCCTCCTGAACCATCTTTTCGATCAGATGATCCGGCACTTCAAAATTTTCATTAAAATCATCAAACCCCTTATATTTACTTGAGATTTCCTGCCGGTTTGAAATCATATAATCCATAGACACAGAGTAAAGTACATTTTGTCTGGCCAATAAATTAAAGAACCTGTAATTGGATGAGGTATCTATCGGAACAAAGATGTCGGGCATTACGCCACCGCCGCCATAAACAACACGCTTATTCCTTAACGTTTCAAAAGATTGTCGTTTATCCAGGTGAACACTGTCACGAGTAAACAGTTCCCCGCTTTCGAAACGGTTCACGTAATCTTTCCTGTATTCGTCTACCCCCCTGTCATAAGGCTTTTGTATGCCGCGTCCGCTGGGAGTATAATAGTGGGCTGTTGTAAGCCGGACAATGGATCCGTCGGTCAAAGGAAATGGCTGCTGCACCAAACCTTTGCCAAACGATCTGCGTCCGACGATGACCCCTCGGTCCCAGTCCTGCACAGCTCCCGCTACAATTTCACTGGCCGAGGCAGAGCCTTCGTCAATCAGCACAACAAGCCTCCCTTCCTCGAATTCCCCAAGAGCCGACGATTTATAGTCTTTTCTGGGTTCGTGCACTCCTTTCGTATAAACAACCAGATGTTGAGGTCCCAAAAACTGATCAGCCATTTCAATGGCCGCTTTCAAATATCCTCCGCCATTGCCTCTGAGGTCGAGTATCAGGTTTTTAAATCCCGGATTTTTTTTCAGCTTTTTAATAGCATCCGAAAACTCTTCGGTTGTGGTTGCAGAAAACCGATTTAGTTTGATGTAACCCGATTCGTCATTCAGCATATAAGAAGCATCCAGGCTAAAGATCGGAATCTTATCCCTGACAATTGTAAATGAAAGCAAACCGGTAGCCTCCTTCTGTCTTTTTATTTTCAGTTTGACCTGTGTTCCTTTTTCACCGCGAAGCATTTTCATGACCTCATTATTTTTAAGGCCAGTGCCTGCCACGGGTTTGTCATCAATCACCACGATGCAATCTCCGGGCAGTAATCCTGCTTTTTCAGAAGGTCCGCCGGGGATCGTGGTAACCACTCTTAAGGTATCTCTCAAAATATTAAAAGAAATACCGATCCCTTCGAAATTCCCTTCCAGGGGTTCGTTCATTTCTTTCACTTCGTCTTTGGAGATATAAACAGAATGCGGATCCAGTTTACCCAGAACTTCCACAACAGCACTCTCTGTTAATTGATCAATATTGGCTGTGTCGACATAAAAATTTTCGATCAGTTGCATCAGTCTTCCGTACTTGATCATACTCGTTTCCACACCCTGAGTATGCCCGGGAAGCACGGGTAAAAGAAAAACAATAACGATTATAAAACCAATTCCTCTATTTTGCAGTCTTCTCATTCAATTATGGTTTAAAATACTACTCCCATTCGATGGTTGCCGGTGGTTTAGAGCTGATATCGTAAACAACCCGGTTAATTCCCCGGATCTTATTGATAATCTCGTTCGACATTTTGGACAGAAACTCATAGGGAAGATGTACCCAATCGGCTGTCATTCCATCGGTCGACATGACCGCCCGAAGCGCCACCACATTTTCGTAAGTCCGTTCGTCACCCATCACACCAACTGATTGAACAGGCAACAGCATGACTCCTGCCTGCCACACCTGATCGTACAGGTTCCATTCTTTCAGTCCTTTAATAAAAATATCGTCAGCTTCCTGCAGTATCCTTACTTTTTCAGGGGTCACATCACTGAGGATACGGATTCCTAACCCGGGTCCAGGGAAAGGATGACGGCCTAATAATTCTTCTTTAACACCTAAAGCCTTTCCTACACGTCTTACTTCATCCTTGAAAAGCAGATTCAGTGGTTCAACCACTTTAAGTTTCATCTGTTCAGGGAGACCACCCACATTATGGTGAGATTTAATTGTGGCAGACGGACCGTTTACAGAAACTGATTCAATGACGTCCGGATAAATCGTTCCCTGAGCAAGCCACTTCACATCCTGTATTTTATGAGCTTCAGCATCAAATACCTCGATAAAGTCGCGCCCTATAATCTTGCGCTTCTTCTCCGGATCAGTGACTCCCTTCAGATCGCTCCAGAATTTTTCCCGCGCATCCACCCCAATCACGTTTAATCCCATGTCCTGATAGGAATCAAGTACATTTCGGTATTCATTCTTCCGCAAGAGACCATTATCCACGAATATGCAGGTCAGGTTTTTGCCGATCGCCCTGTTCAACAGCACTCCGGCAACCGATGAATCCACGCCTCCTGACAACCCAAGAACAACCTTATCCGGTCCCAGCTTTTCCTTTAAATGGGCAACAGTTGTTTCTATAAACGAGGCAGGCGTCCAATCCTGTCGACATCTGCAAATATTTACGGCAAAATTCTTCAGTACTTTGATTCCCTCCGTTGTATGATACACTTCAGGATGGAACTGGATGGCATAGGTAGGTTCATCTTCAATTTTAAATGCCGCATTGGTCACATCGGCTGTAGAGGCAATTACTTTATAATTTGCAGGCAAACGGTCAATCGTATCCCCATGTGACATCCATACCTGTGTATTCTCTCCAAGACCTTTAAACAATTCACATTCCTGATCAACGAAACCCAAATTGGCTCTTCCGTATTCCCGGGAATTGGAAGGCAACACTTCTCCCCCAAAAAAATGAGCCAAGTACTGCGCTCCGTAACAGACTCCCAGAACAGGCACTCTCCCTTTTATTTTTGAAAGATCAGGGACTGGGGCATTTTTGTCGCGAACAGAAAAAGGACTTCCGCTTAAAACAACGCCCTTCACCGTTTCATCAATTTCGGGGAAATGATTAAACGGGTGAATTTCACAATAGATGTTTAATTCACGTACACGTCGTCCGATCAGTTGTGTATACTGAGAACCAAAATCCAGGATTAGAATTTTTTCTTGCATTGAATCTTTTTTTGATGGTCCAAAGATAGAAAAATCCACTCAATGAACCTTCAGGTCTTTCTTGGTGAAGTTCCTGTCTTAACGAAAAGGAATGATTCGCTTTTAGAAATAAAGATTACTTCAAAAAAATTAACAATGCAAAAACACATTTTTCACTAAATTGTTTTGTAATTCCTGATAACCTTTGCAGACAAAACTTAAAAATATAAAACCGGAATAAATGCAGAAACAAAGCTATTTGGCAATTTTTACAATGATCACTTTTTCTGTTGCCTGTACTCAGGTACCTCAGAAAGTCAGTGATATTGAACTTTCAGATCTGGATACTACCGTGTATCCGTCAAGTGATTTTGACGCCTACGCCAATGGGGGGTGGAAAAAGAAGAATCCGTTGCCTGGAGATAAAAGCAGGTACGGAACCTTTGATAAATTGGATGATCAGGCGCAGGAACAGGTAAAAGTCCTGTTTTCAGAAATCGGTAATGGCCGGTATGCTGAAGGCAGTATCGAAAAAAAGATAGCCGACTTTTACCACAGCGGTATGGATTCTGCTGCCGTGGAGGCAGCGGAGATCGTTCCTTTAAAGGAATACCTTGATCAGGCAGATGCGATTACAAACACGACCGATCTTCAAAAGGTAATCGCCGGCTGGCACAGGATGGGTATCAACTCTTTATTTTTTATGTATGCCGAAGCTGATCAGAAAAACTCCTCGATCGTAGTAGCTTACCTCAACCAGGGAGGATTACGCATGCCAAACCGGGAGTATTATCTCAATGACGATGAGCGGTCTAAGGGAATTCAGAAAAAATACCTTGAATTTATAGCCGGTACTTTTAGTTTGATGGGTGATTCAGATGAAGTCGCGCAACAAAAAGCCGAAACGATTTACTCAATTGAAAGAGAAATGGCTACTTATTCCATGAGCCTGCTCGATCAAAGGGACCCTTACAAAACGTATCACAAAATGACCATCCCCGAATTGACAGAAGTTGCACCTAATTATGACTGGGCGGGTTATTTTAAGGAAACAGGATTGAATGACCCCGGAGAATTCATTGTCTCACAGCCTGATTTTTTCGCGGGAATCAGTAAAATGATGAAAACGGTTCCCTTGAATTCCTGGAAGCTTTATATGAAATGGCAACTGGTCTCCCGATTAGCTTCCTATTTACCGAAAGAATATGCCGACATCAGTTTCGAATTCTATGGTAAAACACTGAGCGGAAGCCTTGTAGATCGTCCAAGATGGAAGCAGGTTCAGGACGTTACCGATGGTGCGCTCAGCGAAGCCGTTGGACAGATGTACGTAAAGAAGTATTTTCCGTCTGAAGCAAAACGGCGGATGATCGACTTGGTAGAGAATCTTCGTCTCTCGCTTGGTGATCGTATTGCTAACCTGACCTGGATGAGCAGCGAAACCAAACGAAAGGCAATGGAAAAGCTGAACGGGATCACCGTGAAAATCGGCTACCCTGACAAATGGAGAGATTACAGCAAATTGCAGGTAAACAGAAATTCCTATATCGGGAATATATTGAATTCAGGCAGATTTGATTTTGACTGGATGATGCAAAAAGTAAATAAGCCGGTGGACCGGCAAGAATGGCTAATGCCTCCTCAAATGGTGAATGCCTATTACAATCCGACATCAAACGAAATTGTTTTTCCGGCCGCCATTCTCCAACCCCCGTTTTTTTATATGACAGGCGATGATGCCATTAACTACGGAGCAATTGGCGTTGTTATCGGCCATGAAATGACACACGGGTTTGATGACCAGGGGCGTCAATACGATAAAAACGGAAATTTGAATGACTGGTGGACAGAAGATGACACAAAACTTTTTAACGAACGGACAGCGATTCTGGCTGAACAGTTTAATCAATTTTCCGTACTCGACACCATTCAGGCGGATGGAAAACTGACACTTGGCGAAAACATTGCTGATTTAGGCGGGCTGAATATTGCCTGGCAGGCCTTCCAAAAAGTGAAAACGGGTAATGAACAACCAATTGACGGGTTTACCCCCGAGCAAAGATTTTTCCTGGCTTATGCGCACATTTGGGCGCAAAATATCAGGGATGAAGAAATTATCAGACGCACAAAAACTGATGTCCATTCCTTGGGGAGGCTGAGAGTAAATGGTCCGTTAAGGAACATGCCTGAGTTCCATGCTGCTTTTCAGATCAGGGAAGGAGATCAGATGTATCTTTCCGAAAATCAAAGAGCGGTAATCTGGTAAAAAAAAGCCGTTGGGAAAATCCCAACGGCTTTTTTTTATAATTCACGAATCCATATATTCCGGAAACTTACCGGGTTACCATGGTCCTGAAGAATAAGCGGACCATTCCCATGAGGTTTCACGGAATATTCCGGGATCCCGATATATTCTGTAGGTCCTCTTAATTCTACATGATTTTGTACCAGTACACCATTTTGGATCACCGTTACTGCAGGCCTTGTAAAATACGTGCCATCGTCATTAAAACGCGGAGCAGTATAAATCACATCATAAGTTTGCCATTCTCCGGGAGCCTTGCAAACATTGACCAAAGGAGCATACTGTTTGTAAATGCTTCCTGCCTGGCCATTGCGGTAGGTTCGATTGTTGTAATTATCCAGTACCTGCAGCTCATAGATCCCCTGCAGGAAAATCCCGCTGTTCCCGCGTCCCTGGCTCTCTCCCGCGACTTCCGAAGGCGTCCTCCACTCCACATGTAACTGGAAATCCTGAAACTCTCGTTTTGTTTTAATAATGCCGCTGCCTTTTACAACGGTAGCAATCCCATTCTCCTCATTCCACTGTGGCATTTCACCCTTGTCATTGGTCCATTCTTTGTCCAGAGTCAGGCCTTCGCCTATTAAAATAACAGCATCGGAGGGTGCACCTGACGGAACGTCACCGGGCTTAACAACGGCTACTTCCGGATCCCAGATTTCTGTCATTTCCGGAACCATCTCCGGTCTCTTTTCCTGAGCAAATACAGCAACACTGCTCAAAGTGAACAGCATAAAAGCAATTCTTCTCATTGTTTTTAGTTGATTTAGTTTATTTATCAGACACAAGTATCAAGACATAAGACAATATAGATTTCGGACTAAAAGCTATCACAAGTCCAGTTCCCTCATGATCGATTCAATTTTTTCTTCTGCTATCCGTTCAGCCTCATCGAACCGATCACGATCAGTCAATTTTCCGCTCGCTTCAAAATAGAATTTAATTTTTGGTTCCGTGCCGGATGGCCTTACCGAGATCTTCGTCCCGTCTTCTGTAAAAAACTGCATGACATCGGAAGTGATTTTTTGGGGAATCGGCTTAACTTCACCCGTTAAAAGGTTTCGCTCCGTTAAATCGCTGTAATCTTTCACCAGCACCAGCAAGCTTCCACCCAATGTCTTTGGAGGATTAGTCCGGAAATTGACCATCATCTGATGAATTTCGTCGGCTCCCGATTTCCCGGGGCGAACAACATACTTCATTTTTTCTTTGGAATAGCCATATTCCAAATAAATATCCTGGAGCAATTCGTAAAGCGTCTTTCCCTGATCTTTTGCCCAGGCCGTAATCTCAGCCATCAGGGCACAGGAAGAAACGGCGTCCTTATCTCGCACGAAATCGGCAGGCATAAATCCAAAGCTTTCCTCTCCGCCACCGATATACGCTTTTTCCCCTTCCAGTTCCCGGATAATTTCTGCAATGAATTTAAACCCGGTATACACATCGTAATACTCAATTCTGTTGCGACGGGCTATTTCTGCTATTTTTTCAGTGGTAACAATGGTCTTAACGATGAACTCGTTTCCCTTCAGCGCCCCGTTCTCCTTCATCTTTGTAATAATGTAATAAATAAAGATCAGTGCTGTCTGATTGCCGTTGATGATAACAAACCGGCCATGCTGATTACGGACAGCGACACCAATCCTGTCGGCATCCGGATCTGAAGCGAGAACAACATCAGCATTCACTTCATAACCTTTTTTCATAGCCATTTCCATGGCCGCCGGTTCTTCCGGATTAGGCGATATGACAGTGGGAAAATCACCGCTTACGACGTCCTGTTCAGGTACATGAATAATATTTTCAAATCCAAATGTTTTTAAAGCAGCGGGGATGAGTTTAACACCGGTTCCATGAATCGGGGTATACACGATTTTCAGATCCTTGTGCTTTTTTATTAATTCAGGAGCGAGGGAAACAGATTTGACTTTTTCAAGGAATTTTTTATCAACCTCTTCCCCGATTATTTCAATCAATTCAGAATTTCCTGAGAACCGGATATCCTCAGCCTTCACCTTTTGCACTTCAGCGATAATATTCACATCATGCGGAGCGACAATCTGGGAACCATCCTCCCAGTAGGCTTTATATCCATTATATTCTCTGGGATTGTGCGACGCTGTGAGAATGATACCGCTTTGACAGCCCAATTCACGGATCGCAAATGAAAGTTCGGGAGTTGGCCTCAAACTCTCGAATAAATAGACTTTTATTCCGTTTGCCGCAAAGATAGCTGCACTTTTTTCGGCAAACAGCCTGCTATTGTTGCGGCAATCGTAACCAATAGCCACTTTTATCCGCTCCAGTCCGGCAAATTCTTTTTTCAGATAATTACTTAGTCCCTGGGTCGCAGCACCTACCGTGTAAATGTTCATCCGATTTGAACCGGCACCCATTATCCCACGCAGGCCACCTGTACCAAATTCCAGGTCGCGGTAAAACGAATCAATCAACCCTGTCTTATCTTCCTGCTGAAGCATTTTTCTCACGTCATTCCGTGTTTGCTCATCATATACATCACTCAGCCAGCTTTCAGCTTTTTTTATTACGTCCCTCAAGATATCCTGGTTTATTGTCATTTTAAATCTGTTTTAGTTTTTAATTTCCTCGATGCACGTTTTAAGACTGTCTCTCCAATAAGGGATTTCAAGATTAAAAATACGCTTAATTTTCGACTTATTCAGGACACTGAATGCCGGGCGCCTGGCCGGAGTGGGATACTCATCAGTTGTAACAGGCCGCACGTTGCAGGTAATCCCGTAAACTTCATGAATGGATTTTGCAAAATCGTACCAGCTGCATACACCTTCATTTGAATAGTGATATATTCCGGGCTTCCATCCTCCTGTTTTCGGGA
>JBDKTZ010000614.1:0-3933 GCA_039679975.1 Prolixibacteraceae bacterium | reverse complement strand
GTCCGCTCACGGACAGGATCGATTATATCTTCGTGAATAAGGAAGTTGTCGTGAATAAATACGTCGTGCTTATCGATTCAAACGGAGAACGCTATCCTTCAGATCATTTGCCGGTATATGCGGAACTGACGCTATAGGGAGACCGGAAACCGGAGAACGGATACACGAAAGCGGGTAAAAGGTGCAGAACAGACCCTGTAACTCTGCAACCTTGTAACCTTGTAACCCTCTATGACATGTATCGATATGAATACTGAAAATGTGAATTTTGATTTCATCATTGTAGGGCAGGGACTTGCAGGAACGCTGTTGGGCTATGAACTGATTCTGGCGGGGAAAACTGTGTTTTATATCGATTCTCCTTTTTACCCCAGGGCTTCCGAAGTAGCGGCAGGGCTGGTCAACCCGGTGGTTTTTAAACGAATGACAAAAAGCTGGCGGCTTGATGAGTTATATCCATCAATGCCGGAAACCTATGCCGGGTTGGAACATATGCTTGGTGAAACCTTCTTTTATCCTTTAAAAATCAGAAAGGTCTTTGGCGAGGGAGATGCGCTGCTCTGGGAACGGAAGTATTTTGAAAACAATCTGGAGGACTACATTTCCCGGAGTACTGACCGGGAGGAAGAACTGCTCCTGAATATGCCATATGGTTGCGGCTGGGTTGAAAAAGGGGCCCGGATCGATCTGAAAAGGATGCTCCTGTTATTCCGGCAATGGCTGACAGAGAAGCATCTGCTGCTATGTGAAAACCTGGAGTATGACTTATTGCGGTTTGAGGATCATGCTGTGCAGTATAAGAAGATTGGCGCAGGGAAAATCGTCTTTTGTGAAGGCGCCCATGGACGACAAAACCCTTTCTTTAAGGAAGTCATTTACAAACCGGTGAAAGGTGAGATTCTGGATCTGACTATTGAAGGATACCATGAAAAGAGCGTGTTGAGTAAATCATTTTTTCTGTTACCTGTCGGAGGAGGTCGTTACAGGCTGGGAGCCACCTATGATTGGGGTCATTTGGATTCTGTTCCGACACCGGAAGGACGGAATGTGCTGACCGGACAGTTGGGGCAGGTGTTGAAAGCCGGCTTTTCGGTTGTTGGCCATCAGGCGGGGGTACGACCGGTTACGCACGATCGCAGGCCGGTGGCGGGCCTTCATCCGGTTCTGCCTAACGTGGGTATTTTGAATGGATTGGGCGCAAAGGGATGCCTGAATGGCCCTTTCGTTGCCCGCGTGTTTGCCGGTTATCTTTTGGACAGGGTTGGTCAGCTCCCTGCTGAAATCAGCATAAGCCGATATTTCTCTCCTGTGAGATAAACCGCAATTGACCGGCGTAATACCGGCTGTTCCCGACGGGACGCTTGCATGCGATATTATTCGAGGGATAAAAAGTCTTTCGGTAACAAACGTATGGTTAATCCACCTGTTTTTTTTAACTTGCTCTTTCAAATTTAAACCGATAAGATAATGAGAAACAACTTTTTGGATATTAAATGGTTATCCGTTCCGGTAGTCCTTCTGGCTTTGGCTTCATGTACACAACCGGAGCCTACCGATCTGACCAGAGAGGCGATTATCCCCAAACCTGTTTCGGTGGCTGCCGACGGATCAGCTTTTGAGCTTACCGGAAAGACGGTGGTTTCAGTTCAGCAAGGGGCTGATTCGTTAGCCGGTATCGCCGTTCTTTTGACTGAACAGCTTGGTTTCGCCACCGGTTTTTCGCTGAAAATTGACACCGTGGACGAAGAGCCGTCGCGTGGTATTTACCTGTCATTGGCTAATTTGCCCGAAGTGGGTCAGGAAGGCTATAAGCTGGCCGTTGATAAGAAGAGGGTGAAACTTGCCGCAAATACTGCCGAAGGTATCTTCCGGGGAGTTCAGACCCTTCGTCAGCTTTTGCCGGCAAAAATCGAATCGGACGCGCCGCAGGCGGGACCATGGATCATTCCCGGAGGCACCATCACCGATTATCCGGAATATTCCTATCGCGGTGCTATGCTCGATGTGGCTCGTCATTTTTTCAAAGTGGAGGATGTGAAGCATTATATTGATCTTCTGGCAGCGTACAAGATGAATTTTCTTCATCTGCATCTGACTGATGATCAGGGGTGGCGCATCGAGATCAAGTCATGGCCTGAGCTGACAAAAATAGGCGCAAGCACCGAAGTCGGAGGAGAAAGCGGAGGCTTTTATACGCAGGAACAATACTCTGAAATTGTCAAATACGCTGCCGGCCGTTTCATTACCGTTGTGCCGGAAATAGATATGCCGGGACATACCAATGCTGCTTTGGCTTCCTATGCTGAGTTAAATTGCGATGGGAAAGCCCGGGAACTGTATACCGGGACGGAAGTCGGGTTCAGTACCTTTTGTACGGACAAGGAGATTACCTATCAGTTTATCGACGATGTGGTCAGGGAAATAGCAGCCATAACTCCAGGCCCTTATTTTCATATGGGTGGCGATGAGTCGCATGTCACCAAAAAAGAAGATTATATTCCTTTTGTTGAGCGGGTACAGGAAATAGTGGCCTCACACAACAAAATTGCCATTGGCTGGGATGAAATCACGCTTGGCAAACTTAATAGCAAAACCATTGCCCAATATTGGTCGAGCGCGGAAAACGCCAAAGCCGCAGCTGCCCAGAATGTAAAACTGATCATGTCGCCGGCAAAAAAAGCTTACCTCGACATGCAGTACGATTCGCTTTCACCGCTGGGTCTGCACTGGGCCGGTTATGTGGAAGTAGATACCGGCTATAACTGGGACCCGGCTTTGCTGGAGGAGGGAATTACCCGTGAGCATATTCTGGGCATCGAAGCGCCCCTGTGGACGGAGACAGTCAAGAACCGGGCCGATCTGGAATATCTGGTTTTACCGCGTCTTCCGGGATATGCGGAAATTGGCTGGACACCTGCGAACCAGCGTAATTGGGACGATTACAAGATCAGATTGGCCAGCCATGGCCAACGTTTTAAAATACAAAATCTTAACTTTTATCCTTCTAAACTGGTGCCCTGGACAGAGTAATTGCCGATCAATGGCTCTCGTTTGCTTTCAAACCAGGGCCATTGATTAACCCGAGGAACAGATCTTCAGGAATTTAATGGAAATGTAATTTGAAAATCAGGTAAGTTACAGAAACAAATGTGTAATTTCGATTTTTAAACTCAACAATCTGAATGCCTTACTCCTACAATGAGAACGACTTGGTTACCGGTCTGAAAAATGACGATGCTGAGGCATTTGACCGGCTTTTTCAGTTATATGGACAAAAACTCTACGGATTTGCATTTAAATACCTGAGGTCGGAAAGCGAGGCTGAGGAAATGGTTCAGGAGGTATTTGTCCGTTTATGGGAAAACAGAAGCTCGTTAAAATCTGATTATTCCTTTAAATCCTATCTTTTTACAATTGCGTTAAACCAGATCCGGAAGTTCTTCAATAAGCGGACGTCTGCCCTGAGATTCATGGAACAGCTTCATAAAGAGACTTTATCAGACAATCATACTGTGGACTCGATCGACTATGGTTCTTTGTTAAGGCGAATTGATGAAATCGTAGATACCTTTCCGGAGCGAAAGAAGCAGATCTTTCTGAAGAGCAGAAAAGAGGGTAAAACTTCAAAAGAAATTGCCTTGGAATTGGCTATTTCAGCAGGGACTGTCGATAATCAGGTTTCTGATGCGCTGCGTATCATCAGGGAAACTTTAAAAGGTGAAAGTATTGTCATTTTACTATTTGCGGCGCTGTTTCTAAGTTGAAGTGCTGTACACCCATAAACTTTCTTTAATTTTTTTCATAAAGACCCGTGAGATTTCTTTTTGCCGGGGATATAAGGATTGAAAGCAAAGAAAGAAATACTTAAAATGGCAAAAGGTTTAAATGAATTATTTCAGAAATATCAGGATGGGAAAACCACACTGACAGAGG
>JBDKTZ010000419.1:0-6393 GCA_039679975.1 Prolixibacteraceae bacterium | reverse complement strand
TTCCCATCACGTTCAGTTCTGCGTTGGGCAGGGGCCATCTCACGTTGTGTTCCTTGATATTCATCCTGACATCGAGGTAGTTGTAGTCGGTATACGGATTTAAGTCACCTCCGTGCAGGCGGACCTGGCTGATCAGTTTTCCGATTCGCTTGAGGAAGAACCAGCGGTGCCCTTCCAGTCCCAGTTCACGGGCCTGTTCGTCCATAATCATCTGCTCTGTTACTTCACCTGTAACAGGGGTGTTGCCGGCACGCACCCAGGTCATGTTATAGTACTTGCGTGCGTTTACCTGATCGCCCGAACGCATGCAGGCTTCGGCTGCAAACAGACAGGTCTCTGCCAGCCGGTAAACCATAAAATCCTTGTAAGACCACCCGTCGTCGGGAGAAGAAACCGACCAAAGGTCTACGAATTTGGTGGTTGTTGGATGAAAAGCAGTATAGTAAAGACTCTTGTTGTCGGGGGTCACCTTCACCGTGTCGCCGATCTCAGTTCCTGCTGGCATGTCGGCGTTCAGTTTGGTCACGATATAATGGTGTTTGTAAAAGGCCTGATAACGCTGGTCGCGTTGCTGATCGTACAACCCAAACAGATAGGTATTGGGATAGAGCCAGCCCCATCCCCAGCCGCCGTTCAGGAAGCTCCGTTCTCCGCATACCTTGTCATACCAGGGGATAAAATGCGACTGCATGCGGTTGGTCATCACATCATAGCCTCCCTTGGCGCTTCTCAAAATATAAAGCGATTCGCTGTGATTCAGCTCCGCACTTTCAAACAGCCGTTCGAGCGATACCAGTGCGTAGCTCTGGTCGGCAAAAATCGCTTCCGCTTGTTTGATGGCTTCGGCCCAGTTTCCTTGCCACATTGCCACGTCGGCCCTGATATGGCGGGCCAGCGCGATAGTTACCCGGCCGGGATCGCGCACGCCGTCCTTGAGATTTTCGATTGCATAATCCAGATCATTGGTTACCAGTTCGTACACATCTTCGGGTGCTGCAGGCCTGTAGTCGCGGGGATCGTTCACATTTTCGGGGGTTGTGGGTTCGGTGTTGAGCCAGATCCGGTCATACTTTCTGAACAGCCAAAAGTAAGCATGTGCCCTGAAGTATTTTGCTTCGGCAATTGGCCGGGCCAGCTCGGCATGTTCAGGCAATAGCTGTTCCCCGTGATGGATGATTTCGTTCGCCTTGGCGATCACCGTGTAATGGTATTTCCAGATGTTCGTTGCCACTCCCTCGCCATTCTGCATTTCGATGGGGTCGTAGGTGCGATAGCCATTCGCCGGTCCGCCATTCATCAGCGTAATATCCGTACCTCCGATAATGCTTAGCATTTCAGCACCGTCCCACCAGGCTCCGTCACGCGGTCCGCGCTGCTCGATGACGTATAAGCCGGTCACTGCTTTTTCAATTCCCTCGGCCGTTGAATACAGTGCATCCACAGTCAGGGTGGTTTTGCTTTCTTCGTCCAGGTAGCCGGTGCAATTGAAGAGGGTCAGCCCGGCCAGTATCAGATAAATAATTTGTTTCATGTGTGAATAATTTGTTTATTAATTGCCACATGGAATAGCCATGACGTGGTGTTTATGCTCACTTTCAGTTGGTGTTGCAATATCATGGCAATTTCATTTGAATGATTTAAAAGGTGATGTTTAAGCCCATTTGAATAACCCGTGGTTCCGGAAAGTCGCCGGGATTTGATTCAGGACTGTAAGACTTATAGTCGGTAAAGGTTACGAAGTTTTCGAGTGCCCCGTAAATGCGGAAGGTTTTCGTCCGGAGGCTTTTTGCCAGCGATCCGGGCAAGGTATAACCCAGGGTGATGTTTCGCAGCCGCAGGTAAGAGGCATCCTGGTAGCCGGTGACATGATGATAGGGGTTAGCCACGCCAACTTCGCGGGGGCGGGGTGCTGTATTGGACGGATTCTCCGGCGTCCAGTAATCGACTTTCAGTCCGTTTGTTGTTCCCGTAAGTGAACCACCCAGATTGGAGTCGTACAAATACGAATTCTGCTTGTATACGCCATGCACCCAATATAAATTCCAGAAGAGGTCAAAGTTTTTCCATTTTAGGGTTGAATTGAGCGAAGCGTAAAACTTCGGGTCACGGTTGTAAATGATCTTGTCGCTGTCATTGATGAGGTGATCGCCGTTGCGGTCAACTACCCGCACATCTCCAACCTTCGCGTTCAGGGAAGGATGTTCATCGATAAAAGCCTGGTCGGCTGTTTGCCAGATCCCCTGGAATTGATAGTCATAATAGGAGTTTACCGCCTCGCCGATAAACCAGTTGTTCCGCAGGTCATTTACCGGATTTCCTTCGGCATCGGTTTTCCCGTCAATCTTGACCAGTTCATTGACGTTGCGGGAGAACATCAGTCCGATGTTCCAGTCAACAGCCCGCTCATGAAAGGGCACAAGGTTAAGCATGACTTCAATCCCGGAATTTTTTACTTCTCCGAGGTTGATCGTTTGAGAGGAATAACCCAGCCCGTTGGGCAATGATTTATTGACCAGCAGATCGGTGGTCCGGGTTTTGTAATATTCAAGGGTTCCGCTGAGGCTGTTTTTTAGAAGTACAAAATCAATCCCCAGGTTTGACGATACGGAGGTTTCCCATTTTAAGCCAGGATTGTGGAGGTTTGATGAGGGAGAGAACCCGGAGGTAATGCCTACGGCGCCGTTCCTGTCGGCCAGGATACCCTGGTACAGCCAGGTCACACCGAGCGAATTGTAAGGAGAAATCGCCTGGTTTCCGACGGCGCCATAGCTCAGTCTCAGTTTGAGATCATCGAGCCAGCCTGCACCATCCATAAACGATTCTTCGGTGATCCTCCACAGCAGCGATGCCGAAGGAAAGTAGCCGAACTTATTGTCCGCTCCGAACACCGATGATCCGTCGGCCCTCATGGTAAAACTGGCCGAATATTTATCGCGAATGTGATAGCGTACCCGCCCCATATAGGAAAGAATCCTGCGCTCGCTCATATAATGGGTGGGGATATTGGCTTTTTGGGCGCTGCCAATACCGTCTGCGCCGAACTGATCATAGGGGAAGTTGGTGGCCGAGACCCCTGTTTCCTCATAGTCAATCTCATTGACGCTCTGAACGGCTGTTGCATCCAGACGATGGCCATTCGCAAACTCCTTTTTGAAAGTAAGGATGTGTTCCATGAGAAAATCTTTATTTTCCGATTCCCTGATCGAACCGTTGCCATGATAAATGCGGCCGTTTTGATGCAGGCTGGTCTGGTAGAATTTGTTTTTCATGCCATTGGTGTTCATGCTCAGGTTGAACTTGTAAGTCAGTCCCCCCGCAATCTCCCATTCGGCAAATAAATTGGCAAGCAGATTCGTGTAATTTGAAACATTCGACGATTCTCTTGAGTTCCACAAAGGATTGGTTTGATTTGATTCACCAATGATATAGTTCAGGTTTCCCTCGTCGTCGAAAGGAGTGGCGTAAGGCGGAGCCGTTAAGTGCCGGTAAAAACCGTCCCACGATCCATCTTCGAAAGTTTGTTCGCTTACGGCATATGCGATGTTTGCTCCCAACTTGAAAGTCTTTGCCAGTTTATGCTCGAGATTAAGTCTGAAATTGCCCCGGCGGTAACTTGCTTCTTTTGCAATGCCTTCCTGGTCGAAAAAGCCGGAGGAGAACAAAACTTTTGTCCGGTCAGTGCCGGAAAGGACGCTTACATCGTATTTCTGAAGCAAGGCATCGCGCAGCATCAGGTCGGACCAGTTTACTTTCTTGTCTTTTTTTATTGCATCGAGAATCGGAGCGGGGAAAACACCCTTTTGCTCAAGCGGTGGCAAAACACCCCCATTAGTTGTGCGGAAAGCTTCTCGCCTGAGCTGTACCCACTCTTCGGGCGAATAGGTATCGAAGTTCCGTTTAAGCTGCTGAACGGAGAATTGTGCGTCGACATTGATCTGCAGGGTGTTTAAATCGGGCCGTTTTGTATTCACCAGGATAACTCCGTTGGCGGCTCTGGCTCCGTATATGGCTGTTGAGGAGGCGTCCTTGAGGACTTCGATCGAAGCGATATCGGCAGGATTGACATTGTCGATATCAGGTACGGGAACGCCGTCAAGGACAAAGAGTGGTTGATTGCCGCCGTTCAGCGAACGGATCCCTCTTATGGTAATATTTGATCCTCCCCCCGGGCGGGCGCTGCCCTGTGTGATCTGCACGCCCGAAGCATGTCCGCGGATGAGTTCGGCGATACTGACGGTTGATTGCCGGGCGAGTTTTTCCGCATCGATCGAGACGATCGATCCCGATATCTCGCTTTTCTTCTGAACACCATAGCCAACAGCCACCACTTCCTCGATGCCGATAGCCTGTGCGACCATCACGACGTCAATTCGCTTCCTTCCTGCCACAGGAATCTCCTGCGTTTCCATTCCAACAAAGGAGAACTGCAGAACGGCATCAGGAGGAATTTGTCCGAGCGTGTACATTCCGTTTTCATCGGTAATGGTTCCGCTTGTTGTTTCTTTCATGGCTACGGCCACTCCCGGCAAACCTGCTCCTTCCGGGTCAGTCACCCTTCCGGTAACGGTTTGCTGTGTTGCCGGTTGCGCCTGCATGCCTGGCTCAGCTTTTGTCAGAACAATCTGCCTGTTCACGACGGAGTACCGGATGCCGGTCTCCTTCAGCAGTTGATCCAGAATGACAGGGATGGTCGCATCGGTTGCATGAATTCGGACGGTTTGCTCCACATCGATCATATCTCTGTTATACAGGAAAAAGTACTCCGACCGATCTTCGATCATTTTCAGCACAGCTTCCAGTCGCAGGTTATCCTGATGGAGCGAAAGTCTGGTTTGTTGCGAATAGCTTTCTACAGCCATTAGCTGAACCAAACCCAGGAAAAAGATACTCGTTGTTAATTTTGCCATTCGTAAGATTTTTTTCAGAGAAGGGCAACCGGAACGGCGTAATCCGGTCGATCCCTCCCACTTTGGAACTTTTTTCATAAATTTACCTCCGTTAGAGTGATTAAATATGGACTTTTCGCTCTGCAAATTCTGCAGGAAAGTGTTTGCCGCACTTTCCTGCTTGCAGTTTATTATCAGTTATTTTTTCATGATAATCACCATCCTTTTGTTTACCTTACCCTGCTGATCGGGTTCCCTCTTCACCAACTCATAACGAATGGGTGCGATCATCGCAACGAGTCGCAGAGCTTCCTCCAGCGGTTCCTCATGGAAGGTTGCCCTGAGTCTGTATTGCATCACCGATTCGTCTGCAATCCTGATGTCGGCATGATACCAGCGTTCTATTTTCTTCAATGCTGCTGCCAGCGGTTCATTGTCAATGATCAGGTAACCGTCTTTCCAGGCAATGTAGCGGGAAGCATCGACCTTCGAAACCTCCATCTCGCCAGAGAGGCGCTCGTAACTGACCTTCTCTCCGGGAACCATTTTCCGTGTTAATCCTTTTTTACCGGTCAACTCCACCTCTCCCTCGTTTAATACAACTTCCGTCAGCTTATCTGATTCGTAGGCCGAAACGTTAAACATGGTTCCCGTGACCTTCACATCGAGTCCTGCGGCATGAACAATAAAATTGCGCTGATCCTGCCGGCTCACATGAAAGAAGGCTTCTCCTTGCAGTTCCACCTCACGCGAATGTTCAAAAACCGGGGGATAACGCAGGCTTGCGCCGCCGTTGAGCCAGCCCCGCGTGCTGTCGGGTAAAAAAAATTCAAGCCGCCCCCCTTCGGGCACATCCAGGCGAACCCATGACTGTCGGGCCGGAAGATCCCGGTAGGTGGTGAAATAGAAAACAGATGAGGCGAGAAGTACAGAAAGGACGATTACTGCCGCTTTCCAGTAGAAGAGCGGCAATCGTCGTGCCGGCTTGCTTTTGTTTATCTGAACTTTTATCCGCTGGAAAAGATAGTCAAGAGAGCCCGTTCCGGAGGTGTCGGTTTCCTTCATTAAATGAAACAGCTGATCGTGAACCGCCTGCTGACTGTCCGGGTCATTGAGCCATTCCCTGATCTTTGAGTGATCATTGAAAGAATAGTTTCCTTTCAACAATCGGCCAAGCATGTCCTGATCAATGTTTTTCTTCATACACGAATGGTTTATCCCGAACTGTTTACCCTATATATCCGGGCAAAGCCAATATCCCTAAACAGAAAACCGAAAATTTTAGAAGAAGTTTATGAAAGCAGGAAAACCATGTGTGGATGAATTCCGGACGCCCGGCAGAGACTGACAGATTAACTTAGCTTATTCAGCTTCGTCGCGCGATCAGCGAATAAACAGGTAATAGAAAATGATGCCTTTAATCTGAAGTTTCTCAAATTCCGCCCTCAGGAATTTCATGGCCTGAGTAATGTGGTATTCAGCTGATTTTGTTGTAAAATTCATTTCG
>JBDKTZ010000411.1:0-2754 GCA_039679975.1 Prolixibacteraceae bacterium | reverse complement strand
CGACTTTTCTTTGCCGTTCCGTCTCCTTGCGGATCTCGTTCTTCAGGGCGCGAAAGAGGTAAAACCGGATATTGTCGGTCGATCCAAGCCTGGAGCCCGACCGGATCATATTGAAGAAAACTTCCTGGATACAGTCTTTTACAAACTCAGAATCTCCGTTAAATTTAACCCCATACTGGTACATGGAATGAAAATATTCGAAGTAAATGAGAGAAAGCGCAGCCTTATCTCCGTTTTTAAAATCTTCCCATATTTTCAGATCATCTTTCAAACCATAAAAGATTTATTCACAGGGATTAATACAAAAAAATGAATACAAACCCGGGAACCTGCTTAGTTTTGCAGGCTTTTCTCCTACCTGAATACAATGTCAAATATATGATTATCATACATTTGAGATGTAAATCCGACAGGTTCCCGGCAAATTCTAATCATTTGACAACATTCTGACTATTTTCTCAGGTTTCGAGGGCGACACGCCGAAAACAAACGTCGCCCCGTTCCTGAACGGCTCTTTCATTTCAAAATTTTCGAATGCTATACCGCCCGGAATTGGCGACTTACTGGCCCAATACACATTTCGTCCGTTGACCAATCCTTCGAGACGGGCGTCAGGCTGTTTGCAATACCAGTACTGTGTTGCCACGGCACCGGTGTACTTCCAGTGGTCGTTCGTTCCTGGAGCATATTGCGCCTTCTCCGGATCTTTTTCGTCAGTAGCGGCAACAAACCAGGCGCCTCCCTGCTGATCACGGATCATTTCTTTCAAAGGAAATACCGCATGGGGCGCAAAATCTGTTCCCTTATAATCCGGCCATAAGTTGATAGCCGATTCCTTTTTTCCGTTCAGATAAAGGGTTCTTAACCGGGCATAATTTCCCATTGTGGCCGTTACGATACAATGATCGAGTGCAACCGATCCTGTCTGTTTAAAGACCGAAATTTCCACTTCATAGGGTTTCTGCTCATAAAACCGAAGTCTTAGATAAACTTTGGCCCCATTCTGAAAGGGTTCTGAAAAGATATATACTGAAAGTTCCTGATTGCCTTCCGGTCCGCTGATAACTCCTCTTGCAGGAGATTCGGCTTCACGCGGTGACGTAGCCAACGAATCGTTTGCGCTCCAGAACCGCTTTCCGCGCAGGTTATCCAGCCCGCTCATTTCAAGCTCAGACAAGCCTCGCACTTCCGTTCCTTCCGGAATAGGTTCGACAGCGATATAATTGATCATTACAGCCTCCGGATGGCCCAGGTAAGGCGTGTAAACCCTGAGCAAACCTCTTGGTCCAGGCATAGGTGAAATGCCAACCTGTATTCCATTGGCATGCCCCCAAACCGCACGCGCAGGCTGTTCCATGGCAGGTTGAAGCCAGATTCCGTTGACTTCGGGAGCTGCCAGATCCTTCCACGATTTTCCGGAATTCTGAGCGGCTGCCATAAAACAACTCAGCGACAGCAGTAATAAATAACTTATTGTTTTCATTTTCCTTACCATTCAGATCAGGATTGTATCAGCTTTTGTTCCAGGCCCGACACGATAACTTTTTTCACATCCAGCTTTCCGCTCACCATGGTCAGGAAAGGTTTTCCGTTCTTCAGTCCCACATTTCCAAATCCGGTCGCAGCAGAGAAGAAGCTTTTGAAGTCTCCGATTTGTGAGTCGATATGCAGTGTCTGCTCAACAGCATCATACCAAACGCCGGTTAACCCCTGAATCATGCCGTAGCTCGACATGGCCCGGGCGTACCAATGGCCGCATTCATATTCGTTGAAAGGATTACGAAGTACGCCGTCATAGCGTTTACGGCACTCGCGCACAATATCCAGTCCTTTCGCCACTTCACCTTTCAGCATCAGATGGCTGGCTACCTGGTATTCAATACCCGTCCAAACCTCGTTGCTGTATACAAAAGGAAGCGATAGCGCACCTCCTTTGGGCCAGGTACAAAGCAGCAGGCCGCCTTCATTGCCGCAGGCATAGCTTGGCCGCTGCGGATTAACATGGTCGGCCAGTGTGGTTTTCAGATTGTATTTATGAACGGCCGCCAGATGGCTTTTGGTTTTGTCCGATTCAATGATTTCACCCAATCCGCACACGGAAGCCATCCACATGCCAAGAACGCCATCGGACAGGCATCCCGTGCCGTATTGATATTTCGGACCTTCCTTTTTCAGGATCTCCAACGCTTCGTCAGAATAACGGGTATGGAACGACTGCGCTTCGACCGGATCGGGCGCTCTCAGGCCTGTCCATTTGATCTTTTGGATGAAGTATTCGCCGTCATAAAGCTCAGTTTCCATGTACTTCTTCCCTTTCAACAGCAGTTGCTCATAATTGCCGAAAGGTTCTCCGACAGCTTTACTCAGCCCGATCATCGCGGTTAATGCGCCGAGATAAAAACTGGTACACATGCCGTCGGGGCCCCAGAATTCAATGTCGTAGGTATTGTGATGGGGCTCTTCCAGATATCCCTGATGTTTGGGATCCCAGGCCTCAATACAGTAATCCATGCTTTGTTTCACCTTCGGATAAAGATCTTTCATCCAACCCGTATCGCCGCTGATCCGCCACTCGCGATAGATCTTCATGATGCCGCCCAGTTGTCCGTCTGCGGCCGAATGAAAATTATGGATTGCTTTCGTAATCGGAAGGTTGGCCCGGAACACCTGATGCCCTTCTTCATTCTGATTGATCTTAAATTCGGTTTCCCTCAAAGTTCGCTCCAGAGCCGGGAATAAATGAGGGATTGCCTG
>JBDKTZ010000454.1:0-3121 GCA_039679975.1 Prolixibacteraceae bacterium | reverse complement strand
GATCCACGTAATATTCACCGATCTTGCTGGTTAAGGTAGTGGTGCTGTCAACGATGGTCCCGTAGGTGTCATAATAACCTATCCCTCTGTTCATGTCGTAATTCAGGGAATCAGTCGTCAGCGTGGTTGTTTTGTTGACCAGTTTTACGTGGTCCTTGGCCTTTGCCCACTTAAGATTGGCATTATAGTTTATAAAGTCGGAGTATAAATGCAGCGTATCATCCTTAATTATATGAACATGTCCGAATCCGTCAACAATATTTTCGTTGGTATAGTAATAAGCGCTGTCGCACCACATCACAATATTGTTATTCCTGATACGGACATCCCCGATCAGCCGTTGCGCATTAGCCACTATAAGTTCATTATGCAGTAATGCATCGGCCTGCTCAATATCTACTTTTGTTTTTGTTTGGGCCTGCAGTCCGTATGGCAATATCAAAAATAATAACAGCCAGATCCTGTATAAACGAAAAGTTTCTGTTCTGTCTGAATGATTCATTGTATCGCTCTCCGAGTTATTTTTTCCACCCTTTAAACTTGAAATTACAGTTTAGATAGGTATCATCAATATGAATATAGGTTTTTGATTGCTGTTCCGACACCCATTTGTTGATCGCTTCTTCCTGTTTTTCCTGGAGATAGAGGTCGTGCAGGAATTGATAATCTTCCTGCAAATTCGCCCGGTGTTCCTTAGAACGGCTGATCAGTTTGACAATCCGGTATACCAGGCGTTGATTTTCGTCGACAGAACTGAAGGGATCGGAAATTTCATTTTCTTTCATCGTTGCCAGAACCTTGCTCACATTTGGTTCCAGTTCCTCGTTTTTCCATTTGGAAGACATGGTATAAGGATTAATCGCGATACCTCCTCCATTTCTGGAATTCTTATCGGCTGAATAATGTAAAGCAGCAGTTTCAAATGCGATTTTTCCTTTCCTTATAATAGATGCCAGGCTATCAAGACTGTTATTTGCTTTTTCTCTTGCCTCAGGCGAAGGTTTTGGCATGATAAGAATGTGGCGTGTATTGATCTGTTCACCTCTTCTGCCAACAAGCTGGATAATATGATATCCGTATTCGCTTCTCACGACATTTGAAACACGGCCTTCCTTCAGATTAAATGCAGCTGCAGCATAGGCCGGATCGAGCTGGGCGCGTCCCAGATAACCCAATTCACCTCCGTTGGCGGCGGAGCCCGGATCTTCAGAATACAAGACAGCCAGAGTGGAAAAATTCTCGCCATCTTCAACCCGTTTCTTGAATTCGCGTAACCGCGATTTAATTTCATTTTCTTCTTCCAGGGTAATAGAAGGAAAAACGGAAATCTGCGCGTATTCGACCTGTGCTTCGACCATCGGGACTTTTTCTTTTTCCATGTTCCGGTACTTGTAACGGACTTCGGCAGGAGTAACGCTAACCTTATCGATGATCTTTCTTCTCATTTGGCTGGTCATATGCTGATTACGGATCACTTCTTCCAAATCTGCTTTTACTCCTGCAATTGATTTTTGAAAATATTTTTCAACGGCCTGCTCCGATCCCAGGTTTTTTATGAAATATTGCATCCGCTCATCCATTGTTTGGTTGATCTGGCTGGGTGTTACGATAATTGTTGTGTCGAGTTCTGCTTCAGCAAGCAGTAGTTTTTCAACCAGAAAATTTTCTAGGATTTCACATTTCATGTAGCCTTCGGTTGTAACCCCCTGAGCCTGATTTTGCATATACATGCCCTCAATATCCGATTTCATGATAATGTTACTTCCGACTACTGCTATAATCTGGTCTACGATCTTGTCCTGTGCCAAAAGACTGACAGAGCCTGTCAGAGAACAAAATACGATACAACCAGTTAAAACTTTTTTGAACATACTACTTATTTTTGATATTAAAAATCTTGAATTTATTGGATGCTAATCCTTCATTATAAATATCATCCTCTATCGTACGAAGGAACTTTATTTTGCGTTCATTCAACAGGATATTCCTGATTTCGGATTCAACATACGCCAGAGGCGCCACCTGCCCCGCCAGACGAAAATCACGGATACAAATAAAGTAATAATAATCTGTATCGCTGCTTTCAATGAAGTTGTTTCTTCTTAGGAGCCGTTCCTCGCCGTTTGTTTTTTCGGGAAACTGATTGAGCACATCTTTTGAATTCACCCATTTATCGTCAAAACGATCATACGTTTTTGCATACTGAACACTGTATTCATCCAGTTGCGCCAACTTTCGGGGATCTTCGTCCCTGGTCAGGCTTTTTATGGTTTCCGGATTTGCTACCTCCAGGGGGATTTTCATGTAGACAGCTTTGACAATATTATTTTTCAGTACAAATTCGCTGTCGTGTTTTTCATAGTATGTATTGACTTCTTCTCCGGTAATCACTGTATCCATTTTTTGTGCCAGCAGCTCATTTTTGTAACGGTAGGTGAGCAGTGAATTCCGGTATTCTTCAAGTTCTTTATCTACATTTTTTTGTTCAGGTGACAGGTTCTGTTCTGCATTCAGTATAACAAGCTCTGAACGGACCCATTTTTTTATAAAATCATCCACCCATAATGCGCTATCCTTGTCCTGGATGTTTTCCGGGAGAACTTTATCAATATCTTCCTTGTACAAGATCCGCTCACCGACCTGAGCAAGAGGTATTTTATTGTTTGTTTCCTGTTGGCAGGCTCCTAAAAGAAAAATGACCACAATGCCACACCATTGCTTCTTCATCCGCGTATTTTTTCAATTATAGTTGTAAAATTTTCGTATCCAAATTATTATTCAATCCAAATTACCCACAAAATGAAACAGTCCATTGAATTGATCATTTCCGGGTGAATGTATGCTCATGATGATCTCATTTGTTCAACAGTAAATTTTGTTGCAATTAAACGCCAAAACTACGAAAAATAAACGGATATTGCCTTTATTTACATTTGGCAGTTTGCGGTTAAAAATTTAAATTTCATTAAAAATTGTTAAGCTGTTAATGAGGGTTTTCCACGTAAAAGCAGAAGGTGAGCGAATTTAAAGCCATACTGACCCGTTACTGGGGGTATTCGTCGTTCCGACCCTTGCAGGAAGAGATCATCCATTCTCTTGCTTCAGGAAAAGATACGCTTGG
>JBDKTZ010000351.1:0-4168 GCA_039679975.1 Prolixibacteraceae bacterium | reverse complement strand
GCAATTTTTTCATTTGGACAATTTTCCGTTTCGGGGATTGTTAAAAATGAAACGGGCGAACCTTTACCTGGAGCGAATGTAATCTTGAACAACAATTACAGGGGGATGCCTGCAGGTGAGGATGGACACTTTCAATTTACAAAGTTGAAGGCAGGGGATTATGAATTACAGGTCTCTTTTATTGGTTACGCGAAAAAGAAAATTCCTTTTCAGTTGAGTAAGTCGCTGAATTTGGAGATTGTACTGAACCGTAGCGGAATGCTGACCGAAGAAGTACTTGTCGAAGCAACCCGTGCCGGCGACCGGACTCCGGTGGCAAAAACGACTGTCGGTAAAACAACACTGGAGGAACTGAACATGGGACAGGATATCCCTTACCTGCTCAGTATGACCCCTTCATTTGTGATTACATCTGACGCGGGAACCGGTGTTGGGTATACCAATTTCAGGATCCGCGGTACCGATCTGAACCGCATCAATGTGACGATCAACGGTATACCCATGAATGATGCGGAATCGCATGGGACCTGGTTTGTGGACATCCCTGATTTGGCCGAATCGACCGATAATATCCAGGTACAAAGGGGGGTCGGGACATCGACCAACGGCGCGGCAGCTTTTGGAGCAAGTCTGAACTTTCAGACCAACTCGTTGAACAAAGAAGCCTATACCCAGTACAAAACCTCAACCGGATCGTTCAACACCTGGAAAAATACGATCAGCGCGGGCAGCGGCCTGATCAACAACAGGTTCTCTGTCGATGTCCGCCTGTCAAAAGTCAGTTCCGATGGCTTCGTTGACCGCGCCGCATCCGATCTGAAATCTTTTTTCATTTCCACCGGGTATTTTTCAGAAAAAACAATCTTAAAGGTCAATATTTTCTCAGGAATCGAGGAAACCTATCAGGCCTGGAATGGTGTACCTTCGGTAAAATTAAACAATGATGCCGAAGGAATGGAACGTTATCGCGACCACTGGCTTTGGAGCAGCAGTTCGGAACGGGAAAATCAAATCAGATATGATCAGATCGTGAAAGCCGATGCCCGGACCTACAACCTGTACACCTACGATAACGAAGTGGATCATTATCAGCAGGATTATTATCAGCTTCATTTTTCCCATGAATTCAATCCTTTCCTGCATCTCAATACGTCACTGTTTCTCACCCGGGGAAAGGGTTACTATGAGAATTTCGAATATGACGAAGACTACTTTAAATACGGAATGATTGCACCCGCACCCAATGCGATAACCGATCTTGTAAAAAGGAAATGGCTCGACAATGATCTGTATGGCGGTGTCTTCTCTCTTCAATACGAAAAAGGAAAATCGTCTTTCACCCTCGGCGGCGGATACAACACTTACGACGGTGATCATTACGGGAATGTGATTTGGGCTGCCAACTATGGAAACAATGAAAAAAACCATGAATGGTACAGGGGAAACGGGCTAAAAAAAGATTTCAACGTATACGGCAAATATCTTTATCAATTGTCCGGATCCGTCAGCCTGTATGCCGACATGCAATACCGGGACATCAATTACGACATTGGCGGGATTGATGATGATCTGCGAGACGTAACTCAATCGCATAACTATCATTTTTTCAATCCCAAGGCAGGGATCTATTACCGGCCCGATCAATCGCAGGAAGCCTGGTTCAGCTTCGGGCGGGCGAACCGGGAACCAAACCGCAGTAATTTCGTTGATGCCGATCCTGAAGGCAAGCGGCCTGTTTCAGAAACATTGAACGACTTCGAAGCCGGTTATACGTTGAAAACCGATCATTTTCTGCTAGGCGCCAACCTGTATTATATGCATTACAAAGATCAACTGATCCTGACAGGAGAAATCAATGACGTAGGAAGTCCGATTATGGTCAATGCGGATCACAGTTACCGTGCCGGAATTGAGTTGTCGGGAGGCGTGAAAATCAGCCGCAATCTGAATTGGGATATTCATGCAACCCTCAGCCGGAATAAACTAGAAAACTTTACGGAATATGTCGATAACTGGGATTCGGGAAGCCAGGATGCCTTTCATCTGGGCAAGACCGATCTGGCCTTCTCACCCAAAACGATTATCAACAGCCAGATCAGCTTCAGGCCTCATAAATCATTCAGCATCAGCATGCTTTCGAATTACGTCAGTGATCAGTATATTGACAATTCTTCAAATGATGACCGGAAGCTCAATTCATGGTTTGTCAGCAACCTGAAGCTGGACTATCAGCTTCAGAATGTGCTGTTCGAAGAAGTGAAACTGCATCTGTTGGTGAATAACCTTTTTGATGAAGAATATGAAAGTAATGCCTGGGTTTATTCTTATATCTATGGCGGTGAGCGTTATAAAATGGATGGATATTTTCCTCAGGCCGGGATTCATTTTTTAGCCGGAATAACCATTCAATTCTAAGTACCATCGTTATCGCGAACAGGCGATCGAAGCAGCGGATAACCTGAAACGATCGCTTCAGCTTGTTCCCGATGACGATACCTTTTCTTCTTCCTTTATTTGCAGAATTCTGCCGCTTTCAACCTCATAAAACAGAGGAGCAACGGTGACAGCAGGATAGCGTTTTCTGAGTCGTTTGACTTCTGAGAGTACAAATTCAACAGCATTCCCGATTTCAAAAAAAAGGGACAGATTTTCGAAATGCATGCGGGCGGTTTCTTTCTTCCACCCTGCGTTCTTCACAAGACCGTTGATGAATTGTTCCTTCCTTTCTTCCAGTTTTACCATGCCGCAATTCGAATGTCCGATCAACGCGATACAACGGACACCACCCACGGCAATTGCATAAGAAACCTGAAATTCATGATAAAAAAGATTGGCCCCGCCCGAACGGATCACAAAGGCAAAATTGTCCGGGATCCATAAATTTTTTCTGTTGTCCATACACATGCCGATCAACATTTGGGGCTGCTGGTAATGACAGAACGGACGGTTCAGGTTATGATATTCCAAAAACATACCTACTGGTGTCTTATCATACTCCGGAAAAATATCGGCTATTGAATTTACTTCTACTAACTTCCTCATTGATTTTAATTCGTCCCCTTGATCAAACCACATTGGGTAATTAAAAGTTCATAGGAATAAAAAATAAAGCGCTGAAATGGGCAATTTCTCCTAATTTTAAAGCGTCAAATGAGACGGCTTAATCATTGGCTCTGAGAATTTGGTAATTGAAAATGATCCTCCGATAATTGGACCTCAGATTACCGGTTCTTTTATACATTTTAATAGATATCATGGCAAAAGACTGGAAAGACCGGCTGGGAGTTGTTTATTCAACAAATCCCGATTTCGGCTATGAAAAAGAAGAAGAAGCAAAGGCAGAAACATTGCCCGTGCACAAACAAAATCTGATTGTAAGCCTGGATAAACGAAACAGGAAAGGGAAGGCAGTGACGTTGATCTCGGGTTTTAAAGGAGATGAAAACGCCTTAACTGAACTTGCCAAAATGCTGAAAACAAAATGCGGCGTGGGCGGCTCGGCAAAAGACGGAGAGATCCTGATCCAGGGAGATCTGCGCGATAAAGTACTGCAGATCCTTCTGAAGGAAGAATACCGGGCAAAAAGGGGAAATTAAAACGGAAACCGGAGACCGGAAAACGGAAACCGGAAGATATTAAAGAGGAAACCGGAGACGGGAAAAAGGAAACCGGAAGAGATCTTATCCGGTGTCCTTTCTCCTTTTTCGGTCTCCGCCTTTTTACTGTCCTGCGTAAATAATCGAGATAATCCCCAGTACGAAGAGCACGAACATGATCAGCAACATGAGGTTCGTCTGTTTGGAAGCTCCTTTAAATTCTTTCCAGATAAATACGCCCCAAAGTGCAGCCACAAGCGTTGCTCCCTGGCCAAGCCCGTAGGAAATAGCCGCCCCGGCCTTCCCTGCAGCGATCAGATTAAAGGAGTTTCCAATCCCCCAGATCAGCCCGCCTAGAATACCAACCAGATGGATAGGGAATTTTCCGGCAAAATAAGTTTTATAACTGGTAGGCTCGCCGCTGATTGGCCGTTTCATTAGAATCGTGTTAAAAAGGAAATTGCTGATGAAAATTCCCAGCGAGAAGACGACCATAGCCGTATAGGGGGTCATCATCCCCGTTGCAGGATTTTCAAAATTGTCCAGGTCCATGGAAGACGCTACAAAGCGAT
>JBDKTZ010000185.1:0-8092 GCA_039679975.1 Prolixibacteraceae bacterium | reverse complement strand
GGAAAATGCTGGACGAACAAAAGCAATTAACAATTGCCGGTCATCAGGATATCTGGAAAGTTTTTGATCAGCATCTTACCCGGGATGAAAAACAGGGGCTTGAATTTTTATACGCCTACGCTCCCTTGAGCGACCTGGCAGATTATTCTCCCGAATTTATGCTGGAGAACGTCAGGATGAGCCTGAAAGCCCGTGAGGAACTGCCCTGGGGGTCATCTGTCCCGGAAGACGCTTTCCTGCACTTTGTATTGCCCTTGCGGGTCAATAATGAAAATCTGGATTCATTCCGGATTGCCATGTACGAAGAGATCAAACAACGGGTGCAGGGGATGGACATGGAAAAGGCAGCACTGGAAATCAATCACTGGTGCCATGAAAAAGTTGTTTACACAGGAACCGACGAACGTACCAGCGCCCCTTTAAGTACGATCAAAAAAGCATTCGGACGGTGCGGGGAGGAATCGACCTTTACGGTCTCCGCTTTGCGGACTGCAGGAATTCCGGCACGACAGGTTTATACTCCCCGATGGGCTCATGCCGATGATAACCATGCCTGGGTAGAGGCATGGATCAAGGGGGAATGGAAGTTTCTGGGAGCCTGCGAACCTGATGCCGGGCTGAATATGGGATGGTTCAGGGAACCTTCACGCCGGACAATGCTCATTCATACCCGTGTTTATGGAAAATACTTCGGGGATGAGGATGTGGTGGTCAGGGAGAAGAGGTTCTCCGAGCTGAACCTGACCTCCGGTTATGCCCGGGTGAAGCGTGTTTTTGTGAGGGTAAAAGACCCTGCCGGATCAGCCGTTGCAGGAGCGAAAGTGGAATTTCAGCTATATAATTACGCCGAATTTTATCCTATTGCAACCCAGGTGACCGATAGTGCCGGAGAGGTATCCGTCGCGATGGGACTGGGCGAGATCATCGTCTGGGGCAGCAAAGACGGGAAATATGATTTCAAAAAAATTTCGGCAGCCGATGAAGACACGGTATATCTGGTACTCGGAACACCATTGTTGGTGAATGAATCGTTCGATTATGACCTGGTACCGCCGCATCCGGTCAGGGATACCTTTGCTGTTTCGGAGGAAGCAAAAAAGGAAAATGAACGCCGGCTGACAGCAGAAGACTCGATCCGGAATTGTTATACAGCCACTTTTAAAGACAGTACGTGGAGCAGGGAACTTGCAAAAGACCTTGGTCTTCCTGAAGCCGGAGTGATCCGGGCTATCCGCCTGAGTTACGGAAACTGGCCTGAATTGGAAAAGTACTTCCGCGAAAATGCTTCGGGCAATTACGTGATGGATCTGCTAAAAGGGATATCTGACAAGGATTACAGCGACACGAAGGCGGCTATACTCACGTCTCATTTGAAAAATACAAAAAACGACAGGAACTACCCGGAAGATATTTTTGTTAACTACGTCTTGTCTCCCAGGATCCGGAATGAAATGCTGCTGGACTGGCGACCGGCTATTCAGTCTTATTTTTATGAATACAAAGAACAATTCATGAAAGATCCCGCACTTTTGACCGAATGGATCAGAAAGAATATCCGGATTGACGATACAGCAAATAAGCATTCGCGGGCTCCGCTAAGTCCGTTGGCTGTCTATCGGTTCAGAATGGCCGATACAAACTCGGAGAATTTCTTTTTTGTATCAGTATGCCGGGCGTTGGAGATCCCCTCCCGATTGAATCCGGCTACGCTTGAACCGGAATATTATGCCGCCGGCGTATGGCATAATGCAGGGCTCGCAGCAAATAAACCGGTAGTCACCGAAACAGGATTTCTGATACTGAAAAATGGAAATAATACGATTGAACCACAGTATTCTATCCATTTTACGATTGGGCGCTTTCTTGACGGCACCTATCAAACACTCGAATACGATTTCGGGGAAAAAATCAGTGACTTTAAAGAACCCTTGAAGCTGGAACCGGGTATATACCGGTTGGTGACCGGCAGCCGTCTGGCTGACGGGACCGTTCTCAGCTCGGTTCATTACTTCGGGATCGAAGCCGGGAAGACGACACCGGTTACGGTAATATTAAGAAGCCTGGCCAATGAAACGAAGCCGCTCGCCCGGCTGGACCTTTCCGCACTGAAGATCCTGAAGCTGGCTGACCGCCAACAAAGCGACCTCTTAACCCTGGCCGACGGAAAAGATCTGGTCATTGCTTTGCTCGATCCGGAAAAAGAGCCTTCCAAACATATTTTGAACGATTTGACCGGTTATGTCGACTATTTCGAGAAATGGCCCGGAAAGTTCGTGTTCCTTTCGGCTGAGGATAAGCCTCAATTGGAGAAAGTAATCCGTTCATACCCGCTTCCAAAGAATCAGGTACAGGGTTTTGACCAAAACGGAGAGATCTTGAAGGCAATGACCGACTTGTTTGGAGGAGATTTAAAAGAAAAGCTTCCTTTGGTGCTGCTAACAGACTCGCAGGGGCAGATTTACCTGTTTTCGTCCGGATACAAAATAGGGATAGGAGAGCAGATCCTGAAAATGATACCTTCCATGAGTGCGAATTCATGCCGCAAAGGCTAAAACAAAAAAGTCAGTTAATCTTTTTTCATGGTCGACCCCCTTATAATCAGATCGTTTCTGATAACGACTGTTTCAGAGGCAATGTTTTCCTGCGGGTCTTCAATTTGCCGGATTACCAGTCGGGCCGCCGCCTGGCCCATTTCGAAAGCATGATCGTCTATTGTGGTCAGGGCCGGATCAATGATCAGTGAGCTTGGCGTATTACTAAAGCCAACTACTGCAATGTCCTTGGGTACTCTCAGTCCTGTCTTTTTAATCGTTTGAATAGCGGCGATGGCGCTTGTGTCGTTGGCACAGAAAATACCATCGGGACGGTCTTTCATTCTCAGAAATTTCGCGGTTGCTTTTTCTCCCTCAGCAACGCTTAGGTCTTCGGTATAACAGATCAATTCCTCCCCGACAACCATATGGTTTTTTATTAGAGCTTCCTGATATCCTTTGAGCCGGTCCCTGAAAATTGTCATGTGCTGATTACCTGCAATGTGAGTAATCCTTTTACATCCGACTGCTATCAGATGTTCTGTCGCTTTAAATGCAGCGCCAAAGTCGTCAATAATCACTTTGTGAGTTTCAATCTCATTGCAAACCCTGTCAAAAAAGACAAGCGGGATATTGTTTTCCTTGAAAACAGCCAGATGCTCGTAATGATTGGTTTCCATGGCCAGACAGGCGATAATGCCGTCGGCCTGGCTTGCCAGTAACATCCGGGCATTCTCTTTTTCACGCTGATAGGAATTGTTCGATTGGAAAATGATCACGTAATACCCTGCTTTACTGGCGACTTCTTCTATCCCTGCGATGGCCAATGATTGAAAATGACGGTCAATACGCGGGATGATTACCCCGATCAGGTTTGTTTTATTCCTGCGAAGGTTAGACGCCACCGAATTGGGGTAATATCCCAGTTTCTTGGCCATTTTGTGAACCTCGGCAGTCATTTTTTTCCCGATGCTCGGATGATTCTGTAAGGCCCTTGAAATCGTTGACGGCGAAACATTCAGCCGTTCTGCCATCTCCTTTATGGTTATTTTGGATTTTCTCATCATTAACCGGATTCGCGATCAGTAAACAATCGTTTTACTGAAACATCATGCAAAGTAAAATAAAAATTTCGTACATGGTCAATTTGGGTATATTAAAAGCGATATACGCATTTTCGCCGATTCTCAAAAATAGCAGTCTCGCAGTACGCCTGCTGTAATTCCGGTTTTTAAGATTTATTGATGAAAAGGTATTTTCACCAGGTCTTCCACAATCTTACCTTCATGTTCAAACCGGGCAAGGGTATATACATTGCAAAATGCTTTTGTAGACCAGATTTTTCTCACACCTGGATTTTCCTTTTTATCGGATCCGCATTTTTTCGTATTTTTTCTATCGCATTTGCAATATCGTCCATGTCGGTTTTCGGGCCAAGCAATAGGTTTTGGGTAAGCCAGACCGCCTGCAGGTTGCATAGTAAATCGTTATTTGGGCACTGATTATTCGCCAGGTACCTGTCGAAGTTCAGCATTTTTTTCGGATACATTTTTTGGAAGTTTTTTGTATGGAAAGCATGGTCCAGATACGGCATGTTGTTCAATGTTGCATACCCGCCTGAACAGGGAATCCCCTCGGCTCGGAGCGCTTTGAGAAACACCTCCCGCGACATTCCTTCAAATTTATCCTGATCAAACCGGAAGGGAAACAGATGAAATGCAGCTTTCGTTACATGATCGTACAATTTGTAGGGAATAATTCCCTGAATAGCCTGTATCTTCGATTTCAGATAAGCGGCGTTTTCACTTCTTGTCTCAGTCTGTTTTTTCAGATGTTTCAGTTGCACTAAACCTATTGCCGACTGGTATTCGGTCGTCCTGATCTTTGTGCCCAGCATTAAGGTGCCGGCTCCAACCTCACCAACTATCGAACCATACGGATTCCCGTAATTATTATAAGAGAAACAGCGATCGATAAATTCATTGTTATTACTGACAATAGCGCCGCCCTCGCCGATCGGCAGGTTTTTTGAATTCTGAAAACTGAAGCAACCGGCATCGCCAATGGTTCCGACTTTCTGATGGTTTATTTCGGCCAGGTGCGCCTGACAGGCATCTTCCAGGACAAGCAGCTTGTGTTTTTTTGCAATCTCCATGATCCGGGGCATATCGGCAGGGAGTCCCAGTATATGGACCGGAAGAATTGCCCTGGTACGAGAAGTGATTTTAGCTTCTATTTTTTCAGGATCTATCTGAAAAGTTTCCGGATCAACATCTACAAAAACGGGCATCGCTCCGGTATTTAGCACCGCAGCAACTGTGGCAATGAAGGTATAGGGGGGAACCAGGACTTCGTCTCCGCCGCCGATTCCTAACTGAACCAAAGCGGCGATCAGGGCATTGGTGCCATTTACCACAGACAGACACCGCTTTACTCCCAGCATTTCGGCCCATTGCTTTTCAAATTCAGTCGTCACATCAGCACGTGACCAAACCCCGCTTCGAACCACTTTCAAAATTTCCTGATCCATGGCAGCCGGATCCCAGTAAGGCCATTTTGTCCATCCTTTTTCCCGGACAGCCTTGCCCCCGAGTATCGCCGGAGTTAATGATTCGGAACTATTGAGTATTTGTGCGAAAACTCCCTGTACTGCACTCAGCCCCAATACGGTTCCTGCTCCTATGAGTGAATTCTGTTTGATGAATTCGCGTCTTGAATAATCGTTCTTTGAGATTTTCATATTTTTTCCGTTGCAACTTAACTGTGTATAATTCTCGTATTAAACTTTCTCCCTTTTTATTGAACATTGACATTATTCGCACTATTTTTTAATGCCCGGTCCATGAAACGATACGCTTCTTCTCGGGCTTCCGGAGAAAAGTAATGTTTTGCATCAGGGTATATGACCTGAAAGTTGTGTTCAGCATTAAAAAGACGGTATACTTTCAGCACATTGGCAGCACCTTTAACCACTCCGTTGACATCGAAATTCGAATCGCCCAATGGGGAGTTGGAGAAAAAGGCCCTCGGCGCTATCGCCGCGATAATTTCATCGAAATCAAAAGGTATTTTTTCAGGATCAAACCCGAACTTTGTGCGAAGTAAGGGCATATACCGGTCCTGGGCCCAGGGGCCGAGGCGGTTGCCATACTTTTTAACAGCAGCTTCGCCAATATCGTAGTAATCCATTAATGTCCATCCGCAACTGGACACAATCACTTTGAGCCTTGTGTCGAATGCTCCTGCAAAAATGGCGTTATGTCCTCCCAGGGAATGGCCGATAACCCCGATACGCTCCGGGTCGACATAATCCAGCGATTGCAGTAAATCAACACAACGGATATGGTTAAAAATTCCTTTCATCGTGCCCGACTCGTAACGATCGGTTTCAAAATCGTGATCCGTTGCTTCGCCCATACCGGGATAATCGGGTGCAATAACAACATATCCCCTTTGAGCCAGTTCTTTTGCATAAGCATAGTCTTTGCCGGATATTTCGCCGTCAACGTACCTTTTCCCTTCAGGTCCTGTTTCATGCAAAGCAACAACAGCCGGGAACTTTTTCCCTTTATCTGCCCCAAAGGGCAGATAAAGGTATGCATAAACCTGCTCCTTTTCAGCAACGGTGAAACGGATTGTCAGCCGGGTGTGATTATCGCGTCGCGCACGATCAGTTACAATAAGATTAAAATTATCCGTCTCGAGGCTTTCAGGCAGTTTTCCCATCGCTTCCTGCATGGCCTCTAATATCCGGGAACGTTCTTTTTGCCAGTCAGCCAACGATTTTACCGGTTTTATTCCTTCCTTGCTTTCAGCAATACCGGACAGTTCCTTCGCGCCATCTGTAAATCCGGGGGAAAGCATAGCCGAAAGGAGGATGAAAATGATCAATGAAAGAAATTGTTTCATATACTACCTTTAGTTTGTACACCCATTGCTGATGCAGGATATAAATCACTGGACCGAAACAGGCATATTACTCCGACCATGAGTTTTTATGCGGTAATTTCACTTGTCAAATTGACTTAAATTCAATTTCGGATCAATTTCTCCGGATGAGGAAAGCAGCTCATCCCAGGTCACAACTTTCTGTTGCAACGCTGCTTCCCGTCCCAATACAGCGCTCAGCGTAGTTTCACAACCTGAAACAAGCTGGTTCAGATAGTTACCTGTTTCAATGCTGTTGATAAACGACATGCCTTTATTTTTATCCGCATCATCAAGTGACGAGAGCGAAGTGCCTAAAGCAATTTGCTGCGGACTGAGATCAGCGCCTGATTTCACAATTCCGGAATCCCACTCATTTTCTCCTTTAATAAAGACACCGCCGGAATAATGGGCTTCGGCTATCCCTTCTGTTCCTACAAAGCGGGCGCAAACATCACCAAAGGCCGGACCGATTTTTGAAGACTGAACACCTACATTCACATCATCCGGATATTTGTAAATAACCTGATAGTTGGTCCAGGCATTTCCAAAATCCAAATGCCCTTTTCTTCCTCCTGAACCGAAAGCCTGCAGCGGTTTACTTTGCAAAGCCCAATTGCAAACATCAATCATGTGAATGGCCTGATCCAGGTAAATTCCGCCCGATAATTCGTTGAAAACAAAATGGTTCCTGATACGGGCTTCGTCGTTCGACATACCATTGTATGGCAGAATGGGGGTACCCGAGGAAAAATAATACAACTGAACGCAAACCATTTCGCCGATGTCACCGCGTTGAATACGCCTGACCATCTCCACATAAGGCGTTGCATAGCGGATTTGAAATCCGAGCACAACGCTCAATTTGCGGTTTACCGTTTCGCTTATTTTCAGGACCCGTTTGCAACCGTGCACGTCAATTGCCGCAGGCTTTTCGCAATAGGTATGTTTGCCGGCTGTAACGGCTGCTTCAAGAATTCCGGGATGTGCATAGGCCGGAGTCGAAATCAGCACCGCATCAACATTTTTATTTTCAAGCAACCGGAGATATGCGTTTGACCCCTGGTACATATTTTCTTTCTGAATGTCTGCAAATCCTTTATCGGTATTGCATTTCCCCAGATTTTTACGGGCGGTTGCCAGTTTGTCGTCAAAAATATCGGCCAAAGCAATAATATTACTATTGGTGTTTTTTGACATGGCGGTGAGTACACCGGTCCCCCTGTTTCCACATCCGATCATACCAATCCGGATCGCTGAATTGTTTTGTGTGCCAAATGCAATTCGCGGAGACAAAATCGTAAACGCCGAAGCGGCGGCTGCACTCTTCAAAAATGTTCTTCGTTCTATTTTTTTCATTTTCATTTCATATTATTTTACCCAATAAACGTTTAATACTCAGTTTTTAATTTTAAGCAATTTTTCAATTGCAGAAAGCAAGATATCTTCCACATCTGCAGTAACAGGACTCGCTTTAATCTCATATCCTCCTTGCGCGTATGCCTCTTTTGTGCCGATGTAAAAAGGGCCATAATCACCATACGCGGCCATTGCCACGGTTAAATCGGGGCGCATCGCTTTGGCTGCAAGCTGATATTCAACGAACAATTCTCCGGGCATGAACAAGATCCGGA
>JBDKTZ010000160.1:0-4262 GCA_039679975.1 Prolixibacteraceae bacterium | reverse complement strand
TATTCTTCAGCCAATTCACATCCGAACAGGTTGTGGTATTCATATAGAAAATGCCCGGTTCCAGCTCCTTTATCTGCTCGGAAACAGCCTGCCTCTCCTGAACACCATTGTAGAAAATACTCTTGGGAACCTGTCTTTGACGCTGAACTTCACAACGAACAATTCCCTTGTTCCTCTCCAGTTCAAGTTTGCTCAGGCCCGGTTCAAAACTGCTCCCAAAAACATTGAGCGCACGGTATCTTTTCAGCTGAGGAGATCCGGAAATCAGGCTTTCCATTTCTGACTGTACTTTCCTGGCATCCATGCCATTCACTTTCCGGATAATATCTCCCACTTTGATTTGAGGAGTATTGGAAGCAGTCACCACAATATTCCCTTCAATCCAGTCGGTCCGAATTGGCAAATGATACATGGTTTCTCCGTGAACATTTCCATGCCCGTCCTCCAGCGCGGCAACCATTTCATACATAACCTTTGAGAAATCAGTTTTACTTGTACACGTCAGTGTTTTTTCCAGGGTTTCAGGAAGAACCCGTCGCCAATTCGTCTTAATGACATCGAAATAGGGATAAAAATGTTGAAATACATTCCAGGCGATTACCACGCTGGCCAAATTGATTTCCTGTGAAGATCCAGGTGCGTCCGTTATGTTTGAAAGCTCCTCCTTCAACGCTTTCAGTGATTGTTCTTTTTCTTTTAGGAAGGAGTCCATCTCGTTCGAATGTAAAGATAAGGGAACAATACAATGCAGATTGCTCCCGATCGATTCACTGATTAATTCTCCGGGTACCGGTGTCTTGTCAAACAGCTTCCCCGTATAGGCAGTTCTCATCACATACTTTTCTGAGGCTCCATCGGCCGGTACCAGTCCGACTTTATGTCTGATCTCCTGGATCGCCCAGTGTTTCTTATCGATTTCACCGTTCTCAAAATCGACTCGTTCCCACTTGCCACCATCTTTTGAAATATCGAAATGACCGGCAAGAAACGAAATGTTATTTTCTGCCAAACAACCAAAAACAACGTATTGATTGCCAATATTCAGGCGGTTATCCAATTCATATTCCTTCCATTCTGCAGAATCAATCCTGACTGAATTGCCGGAAATAGCCTGTACATCCGAACGTGGCCTTTCATAAACTGGAGCCGGATGCAGAAAAAACCAGGCTCGTCCGGTCGAGTCGGCCGATTCGACTTTAAAAGTCCCCTTTATTCTGATTTCCCTGGCGGAACCACTGAATAAATAATACCTAAACCCGGAAAATGCATTTTCTGAAGGTCTGTTGGTCCGGCCACTTTTGTAAATATTACTCCTTTCACCCAGATACACGCCATAATGCTGCCACGCAACATATGAATCGCCGGCCGGCGCAACGGGCAGAACACGATTCTCGCCGGCCTGATAGTCCTTTTCATTCCCGATCTCCAATCCTTTAACAAGGGGCGAAAAAAGACGTAGAAGACTATCTTTTAATTCCTCATCTGATCGGACATTTTTAACCTTTTGAACTCCCAGAATGGCCATCTTATTCCAATTGACTTCCTGTGCCGCATCGCTGGGATGAAACCAGCGAACATAACCATAGACACGGGCAAACGTCTCGATATTGTGCACCTGCCTGGTTCGGCTCTGGCAGCCAAACAACACAACAAGAAGAATGATCAGTACCAGCTTAGATTTAGTCATTGTAAACATTAGTCAGGGTATTTGCAGAAAACAGATCATGTTTATTTTATGTAAAGATGCACTAAGGTACGAAAAATATGCTATCGATGATACATAATATTGAACTAAATCCGCCTTCGCGGATAGCTGTTTAAAATTACCCGATTCTTTCTATACTCCGGAATTATTCACAACAAAAATTTCAGATTATGAGAAAGAAATCGGGTTTTACTATCGTTGAGCAGGCCGTTGTGCTTGTTCCTGAGTTTGAAAAGGTTGTCCGCAGGCTGGAGCAACAGGTTACCTTGCGCGGACAAAGCAAAAGTACTTTAAACAATTACATCCGCCGCATCGCCCTGTTTGTGGTCCATTTCGGGAAATTGCCCGAACAGATCGATCCCGAAGAGATCAATGAGTACCTGGCCGCTTTGGCCTTGGATCCGCGATCGCCCTCGCGCAGCAGTTTTAAACACATGGTGTACGGACTGCGTTACTATTACCGCCTGCTTGGGATGAACAAAAATGCCATCGCCCTGCCATCACTGAAAGGGAATACCAAACTGCCGGTTATCCTGAACCACCAGGAGTTGAAGGAACTTTTTGCCGCGCCAACGCTCCTGAAACAACGGGTGGTGCTCACCCTGATTTATTCGGCCGGTTTACGGGGTCAGGAAGTAATCAACCTGAAAATCTCCGATATCGATTTTGAACGTCGTACCATTCACATCCGCCAGAGCAAATATAAGAAAGACCGGATTGTTCCTCTTGCCGACAGCATGGCCGTCGGTCTGAAAAAGTACCTCAAAGCCGAAAACCCCCACATCTGGCTGTTTAACGGCAAAGAACCCGACGGCCGTTACAGCGTGCGGGGTTTATCCTGGGTGATGCGCGAAAACCTGAAAAAGACTTCCATTACAAAGGATGTAAATCTGCATTCACTCCGCCACGCTTATGCGACCCATCTGCTGGAGCAGGGCTTGAACATTGTTACTCTTAAAGAACTGCTGGGGCATGCCGAAATTACCACCACCATGATTTACCTGCATGTGGCACAATGCCCGCTGATCAAACCGCACAGCCCGTTGGACACGCTTTATGACTTCCCGAAGAAAAAGAAGAAGAAAAACACCGGTTCATCGGAAAATGCGAACAAAGTTTGAACTGGCCGATGTGGTCCGTTTGTTTGGCCCGGGTTTGGTCTCATCGGGAAAACTATCCTGTTTGCAACTAAAAGTGCTGGGAAAGATAGCTGTTTGTCGTACTGCAGCATTGGGCGGCCATGAAGAAGCCTGTGAAAACTGCGGAACCGTGCGTTACAGCTACAACAGTTGCGGTGACCGCCACTGTCCAAAGTGCCAGGCGGCAAAACAGGCCTTTTGGATTGATGATTTGGTGCGTGCCACCCTGCCGGTGAAACATTACCACATCGTGTTTACGGTACCGCACATATTGAATGCCATTTGCCTGCATAACGGGCGGATGTATTACGACCTGCTTTTTGCGGCCGTTTGGAATACGCTTCGCTTATTTGGCTACTCGCATTTTGGTACTGAAACCGGGGCTGTGGCCGTGTTGCATAGTTGGGGACAAAACCTTTCGTTGCACCCCCACATCCATTGCCTGGTTCCGGCGGCAGGATATACTTTGGACGGAAGATGGAAACACATAGGGCATTCGGGCCAATACCTTTACCCGGTACAACAGTTGAGCGAAGCGTTTAAAGGAAAGTTCCTCGATGGCCTGAAACGTGCATTGCGCAAACAAAACGAATTGCCGTTGTTCAACGATGCCGTTCAGCAAGCCTATAAAACCAAATGGGTGGTTCACTGTGAACCTTCGCTGGCAAGCGCTGAGCACGTGGTCAGGTACCTGGGCCAATACACCCACCGGGTAGCCATGACCAACCAGCGCATCCTGAATATTGCTGATGGAAAGGTAACCTTCCTGGCAAAAGATTATCGTGACAGGGCCATTAAAAAGCCTGTTACCCTTGACGGGGTTGAGTTCCTCAGACGCTTTACCTTACACATCCTGCCCCGAAGGTTTGTCAAAATCCGTCGCTTCGGTGTTTACAACCATACGGTTAAGCGAAACCTCAAACTACAGTTCGTTTCCCAACAGAAGCCCGATATGGACACGGTAATCAAACGGCAAAAACCACCGGAAACCAATGTTGAGCGCTTTGCAAGGCTGACAGGCATTAACCCATGCCTTTGCCCGGTATGCAAAACCGGAAGGATGGTAACCATCCGGGAACTGCCACGGATACGATCCCCGGCATGGGGCTGTTCCTGCAAACCAGCGGCCTGTTCCTGAACAACAACTTTTGCGCTTTTGGACGCAAACGGGAAAACTATGCCCGCCGGCGAGCAGAAAAGCCGAAAACTGGCTCCCAAATGCTACCCTGGTCCTGCACAATAACCTGGAGAAGGCACAAAAACCTGCAAAATGTCAATGAACGTCGGGCTGTTTCCTGCCCATTCTATCTCTAAGATCCGATAAAAACCTTCAATAAGTGCATAGCCCCTGACCGGCGGGTGTAGTTCAACGCCGACTCATCGCTGGGTCGTGCCGACCGCTCAAAGTCCTACTTATT
>JBDKTZ010000022.1:0-23421 GCA_039679975.1 Prolixibacteraceae bacterium | reverse complement strand
ATGATTAGAACATTTGTGGCATAAATATCCTCCATGATATCTATACTATGTACAACTTAAAAAAATGATTATGAAGAACAAATTCTTATTAATGTGTGTGACGGTGCTTTTTGCCGTGGGTGCTTTTGCACAGGAGAGCACGAAAACAAAACCTGATTACAACAGATGGTCGATTGAAGGAGGCTTTGGCCTGACTAAACCTTATGGCCACTGGTCTTCAAGTATGGCAGAAACTGCTGACTGGTTTGCCTCGGAATTGGGAGTGCGGTATATGCTCAATCAATATTTCGGGCTTAAAATGAATTTGACATACAACCAGTTTACCGAAGCGGATGGCTTAAATCCTTTTACTACTGATTTGTATAACCTGAGTCTCCAGGGTGTGATCAACATGGGCCGGATCATGAAGTTCGAATCGTGGACCCGGACCTTTAACCTGTTGGGACACGGTGGTATGGGAGTTGGCAGCATGGAGTTTGATAATCCGCTTGCCGGTATTGACGGCGAAGATGTGGATCACATTGGAAATTTCCTCGCTGGTTTTACTTTGCAGGCCAAATTGTCACCCAGAGTATCCCTTTACGGAGATGCAACATGGATGGCAAATTATAACCACGATGTTTCTATTGACGGTCTTCACATTAATGATAAGGATAGCCGCTCGGGTGTGATTAACGGGACTATTGGCCTTTCGATCGCTCTTGGACGTAAAGCCACGCATGCTGACTGGTACGTGAGCGACGATGCCATCGCAGCTGCCTTCGACTCACGGTTAACTGCAGTGGAGAACGGTTTGTCTCAGAACAAGAACGGTGATCAGCAGCTTTCAGGCCGCGTGGATGAACTGGGCCGTAAAGTGGATGACCTGGACCGCAAAGTAGCCAGCCTTCCGACCGACACAGGTACCGATCCGAACGAGCTGATCGCCAAACTGATCAACGATGGTTATGTGAATATTTATTTCGACTTTAACAGCACCAAAATTAAAGGCGCTACCAATACCATCAATGTCCTGAGAACTTACCTGGTTAACAATCCGAATGTAAATGTTGACCTGTTGGGTTATGCTGATGAAAGAGGTACTGAAGAATACAACATCAAATTGTCGCAGAAACGTGCTGATGCCGTTGCCAAGATGTTGTCGGATGCAGGTGTTGATCCTTCCCGTCTGAACGCACAGGGCAAGGGTGAAGACATCAGTATTGACAAGACGACTCCTGAAGCTTACCAGTTGGCAAGACGGGTATCGTTTGTTGTGAAGTAATTGTTTGTTGCTGATAAATTATTTGAAGCTCTGATCTTATGGTCAGGGCTTTTTTGTTTTACCTGAAAGCTTAAACCGGCCTGTCTCTTGCCGGAGCCTGCTAATAAAGAGTAGGTGAACTGATGCCGGAAACCATGTTGTGTGAGTCAATGATGAATTTGAGCATGGTACATGCCAGTTGCTTACGGTCGTAAGCCTTGGCAAGATTAGCGCCGCCTTCCCGGCACTTTGAATAGCGTTCTTTCCGGGTTATTTGTTCCAGTTTAAGAATAAAATCTTCGGTACTTTCAGGTTCAAAAAACAGCCCGGCCCCGAACTCTTCAATAATGGAACGCGCTTCTCCGTCTACACCCATCAGGATGGGGATTTGCATGGCAGCGCTTTCAAATATTTTCGAAGGAATGACTGTTTTGAACAGGTCGGATTTTCGCAAGTTGATCAGTGAAATATCGACTACTGAAAGATAGTCAGCTACTTTTGTCTTTGCAACCGCTTCAAGTATCGTTACGTTTGTAATTTTTTCGGCATCTGTTTTTGCCCGCAGGCGTTTTCGTTCTGCTCCATCGCCCATGAGCAGGAAGTGGTAATTGGTATGGATTAGCTGCTTCGCGCAATCAAGAATGAAATCCAGTTTGTGAGCCATGCCAAATGTGCCGATATAACCCAGCACGATCTTACCTTCGAGATTCAACGCGTTTACTATTTCCTGATTTTTGGCGCGTGGTTGGTATAAATCCAGATTGGCGCCGTTTTTTACTACTTCAATTTTTTCGTGAGAAATTCCTTTCGCGACAATATTCTCTTTAAATGAATTGGTTAAGGCAATAATGCCGGATGCTGAACGATAACATCGTTGTTCTTCCAATTCAAAATACCTGATAAAAAGATTATCTTTCATGGCGCCTACTGTTTTGATCGATTCAGGCCAAAGATCGCGTACTTCCATGATCCACGGCTTACGTTTCCAGAAAGAAAGGGTCCGGCCCGCGAGAGCTGTGAAAAACTGAGGAGAGGTTGCCACGATGACGTCCGTGCTCTCGAATAAACCTGCAAAAAATGCAGTTACTGAAAATGAAATAAAATCGAGTGTACGTCTTACGAAGCCTTCGTTGGCAGAAATATAGGTGAGTACCCGAATGACTTTAATTCCATCGATCCACTCTGTTTTTTTCCACTGGTTTTTATAGCCGTTATAAATTTTGCCTTGAGGAAAATTCGGGAAGCATGTAATCACGGTAACCCGGGCGCCCAATTTTACCCATTCCCTGCAATGTTCGTATGTACGGGTAGCAGGAGCATTCACTTCCGGAGGGAAGTTATCGCTCAGAAACAGAATCTTCATACTTGAATATTAAGTTAGCAGTTTATAATCCGGAGATGCGGATACTTAAATGATGATGAAATGTGACTTCAATCTTGTAGCTTGTTGTGAAGCGGTTGTATCCTTGCGGAATTGTTGTTTTTATAAGTTCAATGCGGGCGGCATTGGTGAGCGTCATTTTGGCATCCCGGAGGAAAACAGTATTCTTCCGGCGCAGAGGGGTCAACTGAGGAGCCAGCCAGAAATGGGCCTTTCCTTCCGTATTTTTTCCCTTCAGCATATCGTTGATCTGAATATCCTTTTCCGAGAAGTACCATTCTCTCCGGTGTATGGCCGACAGTTCAGCGAAACCATCGTGTTCGCAGATGATTTCATGACCGGACTGATGAATTAGATGAACAGCTGCCCGCCTGCCCATCCTGAATGAGGACCACACCTCAGATGAATCCCGCCCCTTGACCGTTACGGTGTTATGAAATGCCGTTCCCCGCTCGCTGAGGCGGGTCTGATTCGCTTCGTAGGTTGAAATTCCCGGATCGATCAGGATCGGTTTTTGGTTGACATTTAATACAAAACTGAAGGTATCGGCGTGGGCGTGTCCGGGCTGGTATGAAGGGCCGGGTGCGCCAATGTCGATGATCGCTTCGTAGTTTTCGCCGGTGAATTTTCTGTATCCTGAATCGGAGAGTGTCCCGGAATGAAGGCTGTTTTCAGCGGCAGGCAAGCCCAGCCGGGCTGCATATTCCGTTAACTGCCGGGGCGAGGCCGCAATACCAGGAGCTGAATCGTTGAACAGTGGCACATCACCATTCGAAAAGGTCATTGCATGAAGCCACTGCAGCATTTTGCCTGCTTTTTGGCACATGACTGCAAGCAATGCATTCTGATCTTCAAAACAGTGATTATTCTGAAGCAGATTAATACAGTCGAGTAACCTGTCCAGCATGATCTGATGATACATGGGACTTAACTCAAAATGTCCGCCATCGGAGAGTATTTGTTCTTTAAGCTCTGATTTGAGTATTCCGGAAGCGCTTTTGTAGAATTTTTCGTCGTTGAAATAGAAGGAGCCAATTAATAAACTAAAGGCATCTTCGAGGAGATGGTTTCCCAACAGGTGATATTCCGGGGTAGAATGAAGCATTTTGTATTGAGCATAAAGTGACGCATTGAACGCCGGGTCGGTTACCCGGTTCCGTGACAGAAATTTGATCCAGTTGATACCCCGAAGAGCAATAGCGTAAGGATCGAGAGCGATATGGCGGTTGGTGATCCCGGAAATGAAGTGTCTGATCAGCTCCGTCGCGGCTGCCGGATCTGCGCCGGGCTGAAGGAGGTAATCGAAGTAATTGAGATTGTATGTCCACAGCTTTCCGTACTTATGAAAGTTCCAGTCAATCCCGTCCTTTCCGAATTTCATGGTTTTGTTGAGGAATGTAAATGTATTGTCATTCCATGAAACAGGTTTGTCGATCCAGGCGGTGAAGCTGAGCGGCCGGCCTTCGTGCGGAATGGCAAGGGGACAGGCGAACCGGGTCATTTTTCTCCGGTAACGCCTGATCCGGTACCACAATTGGTAGCGGATCTGAATTGGCTTGAGATGAATAAGGGTGTGATAATACCTGACAATCGTCATGGGCGTATTCTGGTATTAAACAGTAATCCAGTTACCTTCTTTTAAGGATCGGACAGCTGCAAAGCTTGCCTGGCTTGTATTTACAATCTCATCGAAGGGGATCATGGGATGACCCGATTTTACGGATTGGATCAATTGCCGGAACTGATCTTTATGGCCTTTATCGAGCCGTGTTTTCATTCCGGAAAAGCCTTTTGTTCCATATCCTTTCAGACTCCTCCAGTTATCAATAATGAGTGTTTTTTCCTGATTATATGCTTCAATACGTTCTTTTGAATAGGATTTGCTTCCATTGGCAAAATAGTTGATAACGGCATTGGTGCCGTTTTCATATTTCAGCAGAATGCTCACGTTATCGGTATTTTCGTCCGGGTGAACGCCGAGGCTGTTCATGCAAACTGCCTTTACCTTACTTCCTGCCAGGAAGGTGCAAAGATCGATGTAATGACAGGCCTCACCCACGATCCGTCCGCCGCCGGCTTCCAGGTCGTGTACCCATGAATTGGAAGGGATGAACCCCGCATTCATCGTGGCGACTATATTTTTGGGACCTTCGCCCAGCAATTGTTTCATTTTCAGGGCCAGGGGGGCGAAACGCCGGTTAAAACCGACAATCAACTGCTGATCGGGGGTTTTTGATTTGGCATTGATGATTTCCTGAAGCTCCGCGTCGGTGAGACAGAGCGGTTTTTCGACGAAAACATGTTTGCCTGCCTGTAAGGCTTCTATCACCATTTTTGCATGAAGATGATGACGGGTTGTGATCATAATGGTGTCGACTTCCTGATCTTTCAGGATCTCCCGGTAATCAGAAGTCGCCTTCGAGATATTTCCTTTTTTTGCCAGTATTTTTGCCGTAAGACCGCCCGCGCTGGCAATCAGTTTCATATCGGCCCCGGCAGCTTTCATGGCGGGAATAATGGTTGATGAGCTGAAATTGCCTGCTCCGATAATTCCAAATACGGCTTTTACTCCCCGATACGTTTTTTCGTTCACGATAACCGTGTTTGTTTGCGGGGCGTTACCGGGATACACGAGCAGCGATGCAATGGAGCCGGATTTTCGCATATCGCCGTATACGAGGTTATAATCCCCGAGCGGCACTTTCTCTGATATTAGCGGCTTCACGTCGAGCAGTCCGGAAGAAATGGCATGGAGAATTGTTTCGAAATTCCTTTTTTCTGTCCAGCGGACATAGGCAATAGGGTAGTCTTGTCCCTGCTGTTCATAATTTTCATCGTACCGGCCCGGGCCATAGGAGCATGAGACCTGGAACGACAGTTCTTTTTTGTAAAAGTCGTCGCGTTGCATATTCAGACCAATCACGCCCACTAATATAATCCGTCCGCGTTGACGGCTCATTTCTGCAGCCTGATGGATAATTTCATCGCTTTTGCCGGAGGCTGTAATAATGACCCCGTCGGCCCCGACTTCGTTTGTAACCTGCCGGACAAATTTTACGGGGTCGGTTCCGCCGGCCGGGTTAAAAGCCAGTATCCCTTTCGCTGAAGCCAGGTCAACTTTTTGCTGATCGAAGTCGTAACCGATTACTTTACATCCGTTTGCTTTTAACAGTTCGGCGGTTACCAGTCCGATCAGGCCTAAGCCGATCACGACAATGGTTTCTCCCAGTGTAGGATTACAAAGCCGGATCCCTTCGAGTCCGATTGAGCCGATCACCGTAAATGCCGCTTCGTCGTCGCTGACATTATCGGGGATTTTAGCCGTCAGGTTTTCGGGTACGCAGACATATTCGGCGTGGTAACCGTTTGAGGCCACCCGGTCGCCCACGCGAAGGCTGTGGACGCCTTTCCCCACTGCCTCAACAATGCCTGCATTACAATATCCCAGGGGCAAAGGTTGATTGAGTTTGTTGAGTGCTGTTTCGAGAGTTGGCAGGATTCCTTCGGTTTTCATTTTATCAAGGACCTGTTTTACTTTATCGGGTTGCTGACGAGCTTTCCCGATGAATCCGGCTTTACCAAATTCGACCAGCATCCGTTCAGTGCCCAACGAAACAAGGCTGCGGGTGGTGCGTATCACTACGGAACCTGACTTTACTTGCGGAACAGGAACTTCTTCCAGTAAAGTCTGACCATTTTTAAGATTTTGTATGAGTTGTTTCATGCATGGGATATTTAACGATAATCCGGAAAATTTAAGCATCAAGGGTTTTCACTAAGAATTCAGGGAGTGATGACCGGATCAAGTTTTCTTTTTCGGTTGGATTGGGATAATTGATTAAAACTGCTTTATATTTTCCTTTGAATACGAACAAACTTCCTGCGGCAGCACCAATAATTCCAAACCGATTGATCAATTTTGAAATATCATTGAGTGTTCCGGCGCCTCCCAGGACGGTCAGGGGCAGGTTAACGGATTGCCTGATCTTATCGGCCAGATTTAAATCGTATCCCTTCATGACCCCGTCGTTATCGATTGAATTAATAATTATTTCTCCGGCGCCAAGGGTTTCACATTGTTTTGCAAAGGCCACAGGGTCGATTCCTGTATTTTTTGTGGCGTTACGCGTCCATATTTCATACCTGGTGTTCCATATTTTTTTCTTTACATCCAGGACGACGACTACACTTTGATTGCCCACCCGTCGCGCAATTTCATTGATCAGATCAGGATTTTCGATTGCTGCAGAACTGATGGCGATTTTTTCTACTCCAAGACTAAAAATGCGGTAAGCCTGCTCTGCTGTTTTTATCCCTCCTCCGTAACACAGCGGCATTCTGCACTCGGCAGCCATATTCCTGATCAATGTATAATCGGGTTCACTGCCGGCAACTGTTGCATCGATATCGGTTACCATCAATTCGTCAACCTCTTTTTCATTGAAGATCTTTACTGCATTTAGCGGATCTCCGACGTATTTGGGCTGCGAGAATCTGACTGTTTTTACCAGGCCTTTGTGATGAACGAGCAGACAGGGAATAATTCTGGGGTACAGCATCATGGATTGAGTTTTGCAAAGTTATGAAGGACCTGAATACCGTTTGAATGACTTTTCTCCGGGTGGAACTGAACTCCTATGATGTTACCGGATTGCACCGCGCTTGCGTAGGTGATGCCATAAGTGGTTGTGGCGATCACGTTTTCGCCGGAGCTGCAGCTAAAGTAATAGGAGTGGAGAAAATAAAACCTGGACGAGTGATCCAGCCCTTGCAGAAGTGATCCGGTCATGACCGGTTCGATCGCATTCCATCCCATGTGCGGCAGGCTGGGTTTGTACGGAATTGCAGCAGCATTAAATTTCTTTACGACTCCGTCGATCCATCCCAAGCCGGGCAACACGCCTTCTTCACTGGATTTTGCAAGCATTTGCATGCCTACGCAAATTCCCAGGACAGGTATTTTTTTGTTTAAGACAAGTTCGTTGAGCAGGATCCGCAATCCTGACTGATCCAGCAGTTTCATTGCATGATCAAATGCACCTACTCCCGGTAATATAATTTTTGTTGCTCCTGACAGTTCCTCTTTGGTGGTTGCTACTTTTACCGGAATATTTAATTGCTTGTATACATTCACAAACGATTGGATATTTCCCAGCCCGTAATTAATAATCGTGATCATCTTTTCCCTCCTCTTTCAAGACCCAACCCGCGCATGATCCCTGCGCCATAATGGTAAATATTTTCCTGTGAGCGGTAGTCTTTGTATGTTTTTTTTGGCATTGTGAGGAAGGATTGCAGTTCGTCGGGTGTAATTCCCAATTTATTGGCGACGAATTCAAACTCCTGTTTTATGGTTTCTTTGTCGTAGGCCGGTTGTTTCAGCTTTCCCAACGCTTCATCGCGTGTCATTTGTCCGGTTAATATCAGGCTTGAGAACTGAACTTTCCTGGTGTCATAACCAAATCGTACGGGGAGCCAATAGCTTTCGTAGAAACGTGTAAAACGCGACTCAAAATGTTTCTGCGGATACCGCTGATAGCCAAATTTATTAATGAGCAACTGCATTGCCGCTTCTTTGTCGTAGGGTACGAAATCGAGCGGGCGTATCAGTTTAATTCGTTTCACATAAGGCAGGTAGATTTTGTGCCAAAGAATATTCGTGACCGGATAGCTTTTTAGAGGTTGGTTCCCGAATTTTTTATGAATATCCCTCAGTTGAACAGAATCGGACTGATAATACATCCATTCCAGCGGATTACGCACACATTCGGTTGAATAATTTCCTCCTGTGAGAATATACCTGATATTGTGCTTCGATGCAAATTTATACATTGTCGCAAAAAAGGCATGATCCTGCGGTACGTCGATATGGGGAACTCCCGATTTAAAGAAAGCTAGCTGCAGGTCTTTAATTTCCTCCCAATTGATCACTTCGGTATAAAGATCAAGGCCTAACGCGTCAATTAAACGTTCAATATTGTTTACAGCAATTTGAGAATTCCATCCTGCATCGACATGGAAAACCAAGGGTCGTAATCCGAATTGTTCTTTCATCACGTATAACAGGTATGAACTATCGATCCCGCCGCTCATTCCCATAATACAATCGAAATCCTTTCCTTTTCCTTCCTTTTTTATGTTGTCTGTGATCCGACGCAGTGCGTCTTCTCCGCGTTGATCGGTGTGCCAATTGGGAAGTATATCCTTGTAATAGGTATTGCAATGGTCACAGACTCCTTTTTCGTCAAAAGTGATTTTTGAATCAGTGGTATCCATGACGCAATTTGTACAAATCCGGTACGGTTTCATTGAACAGGTTTTATAAAATTCTTATTTCCAGACTTTAACATATTTACGATATTCTTTATGCGATTCCCTGGCGATATGCCATTTTTTCTTATCGGGGACTTCTCCCACCGATGAGTGCAACTGGTGCTTCACGATCACGGCAGGGTCATAAAAAACTTTAAAGTTTTTGCTTTCGAGTTGTTTGCTTAAGAACACTTCTTCATTCATTAAAAAAGAAGGGGCCCACAGCGAGGAAAAATTTTTAAAAAATAAAGGTCCCAGAATGTAACAGGCGCCGTAACCCTGATAGATCGTCTGTGCAATTTCATGCTGTTTTTCGTCTTTCCTGTCCGTATATCGTTTCGTGATCTTCGCGATCTTTCTTATGGTTATCGCTAAATTGTAGTTTGTAAAGTAAAGATCATAAATGAATTCTCTAAACTTGCTTACAGACTTAATCACGTGGGGGTTTTGGTGCTCGCCATCCAATGTGATGATATTGGGGGAGATAACGGGATAGTGTTTAAATAAATGTTCTTCCCCGATCAGGATCCGGTTAAAGTTTTCGGGAAATATCAGATCATTGTTTCCGATCACGATATGATCTGTTTCCTGAAGATTTTCCTTCAGGTACTGAATCCCTACATTCAATCCCTTGAAATAGCCCAGGTTTACGTTGTTTAACAGGATGTGGACATTTTCGTGTTCTTCCTTTATTTTTTTCAAACGATTCACATGCTCAGGGGCCGAGTTATTGTCGACAATAACGACCGGGAATTTTGCAGGCATATCCTGGGCATTGAGCGATGCGATAAGCTCTTCTGTAAACCGGGTGCTGTTGTAGTTGGTGAAAACAAATCCTAAGTTCATTGCCGGGACATTTTAATCGTGGATTTTGGCCGGGTAAAAATAATACCGTCTTTCATTCCTTTTATACTTTCGAGTAATTTATGTTTTTTATCTTTCTCGACCAATATAATTTTAATCAGGGAAATTAGGAAGAAATAGTTCATCTTCAGAATAAAAAAAGGATTGGAGCGAATATATTCCTTACTCAGGATTACATGGTTTCTGGCCATGTAGTAACGGCGCCAGGGGGAATGACCGGACGAAGCTATTTTTAATCCGGCGATCTTTTTTTCGAATGGGTATCCGGCTTCATGGATCATGCCGCAGTTGGCAGCAATTAAAGAAACCCGGCCGTGCTTTTTTAAGCGGAGAGAGTATTCCAGATCGACATTATCGATAAAGAAATCCTCTCTGAAACCTCCCGTTTCAAAAAAAGCTTCGGATGAAAGAAGGCAACCGGAAGTGATCAGATAGTCTTTGTCCACATACTCCTTGCCAGGCGGGACGTTGTAATATTTTTCGGCATTTGCTTTCACTGCATTTGAACCGATGGCCCCGATCCTGGATTTATCGGGATAGCTGTTATGTATCTTTATGAGGATGTCGACCATATTTTCAAAAGGTTTCGTGTCCTGATCGAAGGTGAGAACCCATTGATATCCTTCCTTACGGGCAAACGATACGCCAATATTAAGCGCTTTTGCTATCCCGTGGTTTTTTGTGTTTGTAATAAGATGGAAGTGAAGCAGACCGGCAGTTTCAACCAGCTTATCGCGGATCTGCCGGATTGAATTGTTGTCGACAACCACTATTTTCCCGACCTGGTTCCGGATGATCCTGACTAATTCAAAGAAAGCTTCCCCCGGGTTATAGGTGATTATTATGCTGCATATCTGATTTTTACTAAGTTCCATCGGTTTAATTTTTTCGGGCGTTCTTAAATTTCAACAGTCTTTCCTGCCCTGTACTTTCCATTTTAAAGATTTTATGGGTGATGTAATTCTGGTACGGATTATAGGCTATGCCCTCCTGCGTTTCGAACAGGTATGGACGTCCGTAAAATACAGAGAAGGAAACGATGAATAAAAAAACGATCAGCTTATTTATTCTTTGTTGATAGATATCGATGAAGTAAGTAAACAGGATGATGTTCCCTATTGAAAAATAAAGACGGAACCTGCTGCTGAACTCGTTTAACTCCCAGGTAAAGTAATAGAAGAAGAGGCTGATTACGTACATATTCAGCAATACATTGAACAAGCTGTTTTGTTTCAATTGATTTCTTTTCAGGATACAAAAGATGAATATTACGGCATTCAGCAAAGATCCGACTCCGAAATTACGGACATCAGCCCGGTTGCTGTATCCGTAAAGTTTCCCTGTAATGGAGTTAATATAAAAGGAATCGATCATTTTTTCCATGAAAAAGCGCAGCCAGGCGATATGAAAAAACGAGATGATGATGCCGCATCCAACTACCGCGATTAGTATCCGGTTATTAAATTCAACATGGAGTATAAAGTAAAGCGGCAACAGAAGCAGGGAAGTTATATGGAACATTGACGCGATGCCTATAGCAAGCAGGTATTTTAGAAATTGTCTCTTGATGATGAAATCGAGGGAGAGTAAAAACAGATTAAGTGCGATACATTGCCGGATACCGCTCATATCGAGGATAAAATAAACGGTTCCGAAATAAATCATGAGGCTTACAAAGACATGCTCCGAATATTTTCTGAGTGAGCTAAACAGCATTAAACTGGAAATCAGCGCCGTTAACAGGAAGAGCCATTGAACATTATCAGTGAAGGTTTTCAAGATCGAATTCAATAAGACATAGCCAAACTCAAATTCTGTTTTCATGAAAGATCCTGATGCATTTCCGATGACTTTTTCAATACTTTCAGTTTTATTGAAGAATTTAATGTAACCCGGCCAGTCAACTCCTGTTTCGTATCTTAGGCCTGCCAGCAGCCAGAATATCAAGAAAAGGAGGAGGTATGCCATGTTACCGGTAAACCTGTTCATTTGCCGGTCATAGTCATGAGCAGCAAAAAAGAGGATGATCAGGAAAATGCCAAGATAAAACATTATGCCAATTCTTTATTGAGAACGGTCCACATGGTGCTGGTACTGGAACTTTTTATATAATAGAGGTCTTCGGGGGTCAGGTTCTTACTGTCGGCATACCAGGGAATATGCTCCGCTTCATAGGGGGAGGCTGTTCTGTACATGGGAATATACGCGTTGGAACCACCTTTAGCCCTTGGCCGGTAAAGGGCAAACGTGGTATCGATGGGAGCCCGGTAAAGCAGGGAGCTGACTCTTTTTTCGAAATATTGTTTTTCCCATTGCATCACTTCTTTTTTCTTTTCAAAATGATCGGGTAAATTGTCTATCCTCAGCGAGAAGCCTGCTTTTTTCGCGAATTTATACTGTTTGAGTGTATCGAGAAATACACTCATGAAATCGTCGGGACATTGATCGGAGGGGACTACATCTGAATCGGTATAAGCATAAAAATCATTGATGAATTTTCTATATACCGGGGTTTTCCAAAGCGCCAGATGTCCGGTGTTTTTCTTCAGTCTGAAGACATGATAGGGGCAATGGTCATAAAACTTCAGTAATGGAGGGTATGTTGAAGCATTGTCAATGATCCAGATGTTCGAGTATCCTCTTTGCTCGAGCGCGCTGATTAATCTTTGGAGACAGGTTAACCGGTTATAGCTGTTGATGATTATAGGAATCTTTTTGGGGTCCTTAATTTTTGACGGGAAAAGGATTTCCAGTAAGTGAAAATACCGAAAGAAAAACCAATAATAAACAGGTTTAAACCGATCTTTAATTTTCCGGATGAGATTCATAGGTCTAAATGAATTCTGTCTTGATATATTTTAGTTGCGAATAAATATTTTTTACGAAAAGCAAGTTACTGACAGCTAAAACAAGTACGCCGCTTAAAACCGCATAGATGATCCTGACGCCCGGACGGACCCCAATCAGATTCCCGATCATGTAAAGACCGAAAGAAACAGTAAGGATAAAGAGCAAGGGAAGCAAAGTATCTTTTACAAACCACTGCAAATATCTTTTTCCTATAAATTTACGGTATATGAAATTGTTATAAAAGGGTGTCGATACCAGTAACATAAACAGCCATGCTGCAGCAGCTCCGGTAATTCCATGTTTAGGAGCCAGTATGAGCAGCAAAGGAGCCAAAATCAACAGATTAAGGAAGCATAGAATGGTATTTATTTTTGTGTCGCCGTGGGACAAGACCAGGTTAAACGGAATGATCTGTAATGTCATAAACATTGTGCCGACGGTCAGGATTGCGGCAGGCAGCCATGCTTTTCCGGCTATTCCGGGGTCGTTGATCCATAACATGAATAATTCTTTCGTATAAAAGCTCATGGTAACAGCAATACTGATTGAAATTAATCCTAACAGCTTGCTTGCCAGCAAAAAGAGTTCCCGTTGTTTTTCAGTTTCATTGACAGAAAAATAATAGACGAAGCGGGAGAAAATGGTGATCGATGCAGCATTTACAATAATCAAAGGGATTTGTGAAAGCGAGAATGCCATATTGTAGATGCCCAGTTCGGCGACCGGGAGTAATTTGCTCAGCACCAGTTTGTCAAGTTGAACATTTAATGCTGAGATGATTGAAATTGCAAAGATTCCCGCAGCGTATTTCCAGATGTTTTTTAAATTTCCAAGTTCATTGAACTTCCAGCGAAAGACGCCATGTTTTGTCAGCATTCCTGTTACGGCGGTTCGTAAAGCAATCAGGTAGAGCAAGTCTATGAAAATGAACCACAGATAAAAGAGGCGGACGTCGGGGGCTATCAGCCATAGAACGAATATCACGCAACCGTTTTTCAGAACAGACCAGGCTATCTGATAAATATTTGCAATAACTTGTTTTTCCAATCCTAAAAGACATCCAAAATACAATGTGGATAAAAATTGTAACGCGATAGAGACGCCCATGAGCCGGATGGTCGTGATTGCCAGGTTGGTGTCAATATTTCCCAGATTAAGCCAGTTGGTGACGATCGGCTCCGCTCCGAAGAAAGTGCCGGCAGCGATGAGCAAGATGATCATCATATAGCAGAACTCGACGGAACGGAGCAGTTTGTATTTTCTTTTTTTATTTTCATAATCATTTTGCCCTGCTGAGAATTCCCGGCGCAAAGTGGCCGAGAGACCGGCATCCAATAAAAAAAGAATTCCCTGCATTGTTGCAAAGAAGCTGATCAACCCGTATAGATCGATTCCTAAGAAGCGGATATACAAAGGGATAAAAATAAAGACCGATAATAGCCCCCAGATCCGGCCTGCTAAATTTGCAAAAATATTTTTATACATTTTTAATCTTATTCTTTAAGGGCTTATGTGATATTTTTTCTGAGGACTTCCAGGTATCTCGTTCCAAATCGTTGGTCTGGTTCCATATAATTACCTTCAGCCCATTCATTCCATGATTTCAAAAATACCAGTTTTTTATCGAAAGGTTTATCCGCTATTTTATCCAAGACATTGATCAGATGTTTTTCAAATAGCTCAGGTGTTGCATTTTGGAAGACGACACCTTCCCTGCCGCTTCTGGGAGTATGGTCCCAGTTAGGGCACAGCAGAGGGAAAATATTTATGGTCTTTTCTTCTTCTCCGGTGAAACAGGGGTATACCTTTTTATACTCATACACGAGCGGAACGCCTCTGAATACTCTGTTTGCCTTATTTCTCAATCGTTGCAACAGCGAATTATTCATCATGATATAAGAGAAGATCCGGTTTATATTAACCGCGTCGAATCCCAGATTAAGGATATCATTTATTTCATGAACAAAAGACGTGTGTCCGATGAAGTAAATTCCATCCAGTCCTTCTTTTTGGGCCAGTTTCTGCCAGAGCGTTATAAATGTTTTTATATCGGGAAAAAGAAGCGGCCTGTATACCATGAATACGGGTTTGCCTTCGGTTTTGATATATCTTTTATCCTTAAATGCCGGAAGCACGTCGTAGAAATGAGCGGTGTAATCGTCGGGGCCATTATACTGCTGTTCAATAAGAACATTCCGATTGGATAAACCGTGAGCAAATCCCTTCCAGCTTTCGTTTGCCCATGCCAGGCAGAACGGGAAGTCGGGTTTCCCGGATTCCAAAACTTCATGAAAAGGTCTTTCCAGGAGTTTTTTGCCCTTACCAAACCAGTAATGCCAGTAACAAAATCCTTCGATCCCGTTTTTTTTTGCCAATCCGGCCTGAGCCTCCCGGGTTTCAGGTACCCTTAAGTCATAGTATCCCAGGTCCGCAGGAATTTTGGGCTGATCATGTCCTTTGAACAAGGGTTTGGCTTTTCCCACATTGGTCCATTCGGTAAAGCCGTTTCCCCACCATTTGTCATTTTCAGGAATCGGATGAAACTGGGGAAGATAGAAAGCGATAATTCTGGCTTTAGGATTCATTACGTGCATGTGAGAAATTAAAAACTAAGTTGCGGTTCAATCTTTGCAGAATCTTTGTGTTTAGAAGATTGTTTAAAGATACCGGCGAAATCTAAAATGACTTTGTCCGGTCTGTATTTTAATGATTTAAATTCATCATGAGCAACAAGGAAAGCAATAATATCGGCGTCCCTGTATGCTTCCTCAAATCCGGTAAGTTTAAATCCGGGGTGTTCGCTGATATTCGGTTCTACAATGAAAAAACGGTCCGTATTTTTCTGCACGACCTTCTGCGCGATGTATTTAGCCGGGCTTTCTCTCAGATCATCGATGTTGGGTTTAAAAGCCAGCCCCATGATGGCTACTTTTGGTTTATAACCATGGTCGAGCTCAAATGACAGCATGGCGTTTGTTATTTTTTCGGCACACCAGAATGCCTTGTAGTTATTTATTTCGCGTGCTTTACCGATTATTTGCGATTCCATCGGATATTCAGAAACGATAAACCAGGGGTCAATGGCGATGCAATGCCCGCCGACACCGGCTCCGGGCTGGAGAATGTTAACTCTCGGATGTTTGTTTGCCAGTTCAATCAGTTCCCAGACATTGATTCCCGCTTTATCGCATATGATGGATAATTCATTGGCAAAAGCGATCTGAACGTCACGGGACGAGTTTTCAGTTAGTTTACACATTTCGGCTGTCCTTGCATTTGTCCGATGCAGTTTGCCTTTTACAAAGAGACTGTAAAATTCGATAGCCTTGTCGGTCGATTCTTCGTCGAGACCGCCAATGACCCGGTCATTATGGATCAATTCATGCAGAACATTTCCGGGGAGGACCCGTTCCGGACAATAAGCGATGTAGATTTGGCCTTTCAGCTCAGGCCGTTTTGAAAATATCAGCTCAGCGATTTTCCCGGTTGTTCCGACAGGAGAGGTTGATTCAATGATGAATTTATCTCCTGGTTTGAGTTTATCCAGAACCTTCCTGGTGGCTGCCTCAATATATGAAATATCAGGTTCGTGATTTCCTTTGAAGGGAGTGGGCACGACGATGAGGTGCACATCCGCCTGGATTGTTTCGGATGAAGCTTTCAGATTACCTGCATCCACACTTTGCTTGACGATGGCTGCAAGGCCCGGTTCAACAATATGGATCTCCCCCCGGTTAATCGTACTAACCACTATTGGGTTGATATCAACGCCGTGTACATTCATGCCATTTCCTGCAACCACTGCTGCTGTTGGTAACCCAATGTACCCCAATCCGATAAATTGTACTTGCATATCGCTGTTGAATTTATTAGTGAAAACTGATGTTTTGTTTTAGATGTTATTTGGCCGGGTGATTAGTTGCTTGGCTGAGCTTTTACCGACGCGAAATATTTTTTGATGAATATAATAGCCGTACCTGCAGCGGCTCCCAGAAAGAGCCAAATAACCAGGATCACAGTCCGTTTTGGTTTCCATTTTTCACCGGGAACTGACACCGGTTTTATAATCGTAAAGACAGGGGTGTCTTCTTTGACCTGAATTCTGGATTGTTCGAGTTGTTTGGCCAGTTCAGAATAAACTCCGAAAATCAGATTATAGTTGTTCCGGAGGCGTTCAAGTTCGGTCTGAGCCGTAGCAGTGGCCATGTTCCTGTTCCGGTCGCGGAATGCTGCCAGTTGATCCTGAGCCTGGTTGTACTGTTCTTCCACTTCATTGAACCGTTTTTGGATAAATTCGAGACTGGCATTTGCTTTTTGTATTTTAAAGACTGTGATATAGCGCTGAAGGAGTTCCTGTGTACGCTGCGCTAACTGAGCCGCAGGCAATGGTTCAGGCATGAAACAGGTCAGGTTTACATACCCGTCTTCATCATTGTATTCGATGGAGATTATATTTTTCATGATTTTTTGCACTTTTTTCTGGCCTTCCGTAAGTTGGATGAGGCCATTTTTATTTGCCGGCAGTTCTTCGCCCTCATCCGTCTTTTGGATCGTTTGCAGGATCATCCCGGGTAAGCCGACTGTGTACCGGATAACAGGATTTGCTTTTTTATAGATGGTATAATAATCGTAAAGTGATACCGGATGTTCAATCGCTTTAAAGTTCAGCATTGTTTGCATCAGCTCAAGTTGAAAAGGCTCGCTGGCGATTATTTGGGGATAAACGGCCGGGGAAATGGTTGAAGTATTGTCCATATTGAGGTTAATTCCAGCCATAGACGCCAGACCCGAGAGGCCACCGAATTTAGCTTCGACGTCTGTTTTCTGAGGAACCATTGTACTGGTTGCTTTATACTCTTTGGGGCTGCAGAGGGCTATCAGAAGGCCGGCCGCTGCAAATATACCGATCGATTTGAAGAATATCTTTCTCCCGTTCCGGAACGTTTGAACCAGGTCTATCAGATCAATTTCTCCTGAAGACGGGCCGGTTTGGGTTATCAATTTATTTGTCATGGAAGTTTTTTTATACATGCCTCTGTTTAGATTCTGCTATCATCGTTCTGAAGAAGGATTTACAACCTCAAGCAAATGAAGGTCCGATTTTCCGCATGATCAATCGCCCGCTGCTACCCTGATCCGGTCGGATTGAGCAGAATTTGTGCGGATTTTAATAAGATGTTTTTCATGAGAGGCAAGAGCAGGCTCATGAATACGGGGTAATACTTTTGTAAAAACCGAAACGTCTTTGGCGATTTGCCTCAAATGAATCTCTTTATTGTCTTTGCTTGCTGTTGCTTCAAAGGTTGTGGCCCGTTTTGTCCGCCGGTAAATCAGACCCACTGCAGTAAAACTCAGCGCCATGAGCAAAGGAAAGGTCACTGACAGGCTCAACTGAAAATGGCTGCCAAGCAATGCAACCATTGTAAAAATAATGGTATAACTGATCATGAAGCCGGTGGCCTGTACGTGGCTTAGGCCGGATTTGATGAGCAGGTGATGAAAGTGGTTCATATCGGGTGAAAAAGGGGAACGTTTGTTTTTAATCCTGATGAAGAATACACGGAGCGTATCGGTTACGGGAACGATCATCAGCGCAAGGGCGACCAGAGGCGCCTGTGAAAAGCGGAAAGGAGAGCTTACGGCATAATTGAGTTCGTTAAAACGGATGATCATGGCCGCTAAAAATACACCCAGGATCAATGAGCCGGTGTCACCCATAAAAATCTTGTTTTTCCCGCCACGGAGGTTATAAAAGAGGAACGCGACCAGACTTCCGCAGAAAGCGAGACAGATAATTGCCGAATTGTAGTGGCCGGTGAGCATAAACCAGCTTCCCAGTGTCAGCGATGCAAAGAGCGTCAGTCCGCCGGCCAGTCCGTCGATACCGTCGATGAGGTTCAGGGCATTGACGAGGAACAGGATCACCAGGACAGAAAGGGGGATGCTGATCCATTCATTTAACACGGTGGCGGAGAACAGGTCGTAAGTATGGATGATCCGGAATTTTCCCGGCAGGACCAGGATCAACGCGGCAGCGAATTGAACCATCAGCTTTTTGGAAGGGGCGATAATCAGAATGTCGTCTTTTATGCCGATAAAAAGCATCATGATGACAGCGATCAGAATATACCTGAATTCGTAAGGGGAACTCTTATCGAGAAAGAGCATGGCGCTGAGGATGGAGCCCACGAATATCGCGATGCCTCCCATCGTGGGGACCACGACTTTGTTTAGCCTCCTGCGGTTTGGTTCATCAAACAGATTTTTAGCGTTTGACACATTCACGATAGAGGGAATGGTGACGAAAGTCAATATGAAACTTAATAATACGGTTAATATTAAACTATATTCCATGGCTAAGTTGATTGAATGCGAAATTAGGACAAAGTATATCTTCCCTTCCATGCGAAAATGTTAAATTGCATGGAGGGCCGGAAATTCAGGCTGAAGTGCGGGTTTAACTTGACGAAGGCTCCGAAATGGACAGTTTACCATTCCGGATGGCAGCTTATATTTTACAGATTTGGAAGTTCGATCCGGGCTTTCCTATAGTCGGAAGGGATCCCGATGTCAATGAAATAGTCGTTGGAGATCAGTCCTCCGAATGCTAATTCATCCAGTTTTGTTTCGAGGAATTCTTTTTCGAAAGAGAATGCCTGCGCAGCCGGGAAATGTTTTTTAATTTTTTTATCGGCCAGATAAACGCCTCCGTTGATGAGTCCTTCCGTTCGGGGGCCTTTTTCATGAAAGGAGGTTATTCGGTTGCGGGTGTTCAGCTCCACCGTTCCGTAACGGTCGAAATGGCTCATCGGTTTTAAAAGGATGGAGAGGTTGAAAGCGCCCTGGTGATGAAACACAAAGAGTTGGCTGAGGTCGCTTTTAAACAGGGTGTCACCGTTGATGATGAAGAAACTGTCGCCGGTGAGTTTATCCATCGCGAATGAGATCGCACCTCCTGTTCCGAGCGGGGAATCTTCGACCGAGTAGACCAGTTCCCTGTCGTTAAACCGGTCACCAAAGGTGTTGTATATGATTTCCCATTGGTAGCCTACCGAAAGGATAATCCGGGATACCTGGTTATATTCGAGCCATTTGAGTATGTAATACAGAAAGGGTTTATCTGCGATCGGGGCCATTGGTTTGGGGATCCCTGATATGACCGGGCGGAGCCTGGAGCCAAGTCCTCCTGCAAGAACAATTGCTTCCATCGTGGTTATTCTTTGATTCGTGTTTGGGTTGTCTGTTCCGTGATGGTAAATTTACCCGAAATATACGTTTTTTTTACAGCTCCGCCTCCTCAGTCCCATTGATGGGGTGAGCAGGCTGTCAATTCCGCGGTGCGGGGAGTATGTCGGATCAGCGTACGCTGATTGTTTCGCTTTGCCTGCGCGGCGTGCGAATCATAGCTAATTCCGTTACCGGAACTTCGATCATTACGGTATAATGAATTTGATGAATGCGAATGCTTACTTTATGTTTGCCTTTCAGCTGAACCAATTCGCCGCGGACTCCCACCAGGGGGCCCGAAATGATCTCGACTTGCTCACCGGGGGTGAGATCGTCGCGGGTAAGTTCTACTTTGATCAGATCTTGTTGCAGGATCTGTTTGAGGGAACTGATGTCCTCGTCACGGACGGGGACAGCTTTTCCTTCGATGGTGATGTAACCCACCACATGTTCGGTCGCCAGCACAGGGTCATAGTCTTTCCGGTTGACCCGGACAAAAATATACCCGGGAAAAAAAGGCATTTCTACCAGCTTTTTCCTGTCACTCCATTGGCGGAGTTTGTTCTGAACGGGCAGCCAGGCTTCGATGTTTTTCGAAGCGAGATTTTGCAGTACCTTTTTTTCCGCCCTGCTTTTCACATACACCACGTACCACTGTTTCATATTCATAGACACAAGACACAAGTATCAAGACACAAGATGGGCCGGCATTCCGCCGGTTTCCGTTCTCCGGTTTTCCGTGTATTACCGGAAGACCGCGGCGGCAGCGATAGCCAGCGATGATAATGCGCTGGTAATGGCCAGCCAATTTCCGGCGCTTCCGGGCCTACGCTCAGGTTTAGAGGGAATAATGATCTGACTTCCCGGTTTTACTTCAGGATAGTTCCTGAAAATAAAACTTCTTGTTACCTGAGTCGTTCCGTTGCTGTATACGACATATGCTTTGCCTTTTTTCGCGTCGGAACTGAATCCTCCTGAACGATTAATATAATAGCCCAGTCCTCTTCCTTTTTCCCATGCCAGTCCAATGGGATTGAGCACCTCGCCCTTTACCCAAATTTCTTCGGTTTTCATGGGGACGAAAATTTCGTCACCTTCTTTAAGAAAATAGTCATAAGAAGATCCCGGTTCTTCCAGGATCCTGTTCAGTCGCAATTCCAACTGGGCATTGATCTGGGTTGTATCGACGCGAATGGTGCTATCGAGACTTTCCTTCATATTTTTGACAATATTCATCTGTTCTTTCAGTTGTTTATCCAGATGTCTTTTTAGCTTTGCTCCTTCGGCAAAGGCGCTGGGAGTCACTCCTCCCGCCCGTTTAACCAGGTCGGAGATGCGTTCGTCCTTGCTGCTGATGCTGTATTCGCCCGGGTACTTGACTTCGCCTTTTATAAAGACTGTTTTTTGAACTTCATAGGAGGGGGCTTTCCGGACGTAGACCTGGTCGAAGGGTTGCAGTTTAAAATCAGCATCCCCGGGTTTTAACGAAAGGTTCCGGTCGATTTGGAATTGAAAGAGCGTGGCCATCTTGTTGTTAATGTTACCGGCCTCTTCGTAGCTGTTCCTCCGGGCAACTTCCACGTATGATTCACTGGCGGCTTCGGTCATTCCTCCTGAAAGGAAGATCAGGTCTTTCATGGTCATATTCCGGCGAAATTCATACTGTCCGGGTTTGATCACTTCGCCGTAAATGCGGATGGTTTTCTTTTCGCCTATGCTGAAAATATCGGTAATGATGATCTGGTCTTCACGCTGAAGGGGAAGATCGTTCTTTCCCTGCATCACTTCGTCCACATTGAACGGGATCGTGGTGGGATACAGTTGATTGTCGAGGCGGATGATCATTCCACGGTCAGAGAAATAATCTTCGCGGAGGCCGCCGGCCTTTTTAATCAAGCCGGAAAGCGTCATGTCTTTGTCGAGCGCATACGATCCGGGGCGGAAGACTGCACCTTCGATGGTGAGTCGGTTTTCGAAACGATCGATCACTTGTTCTGCCCTGATCAGGTCGCCGTTTTTGAGTTGAAAGTCGCCATACCGGTCCCTGGCGACATCGATGAGCTGGTACTGGTCGTTGTTAAAACGGGTGATCAGCAACCTGGATGCAGCGGCTTTCTCGTTAAATCCTCCGCAATACTTAAGCAGCTCATTCAGACTTTCATCTTCTTTTAGTTCAAAGATGGCTTTTCGTTTAAACGCGCCGGCGGTTTCTACCCGTTTATGATAGGCGGGAATAAAGAGAATGTCCTGATTGCGCAGGGAAACATTGGCCGAGGTATTGGCATTGATGAGATAATCGTAGACGTCGATTGTGGCGAAAAGCTTATTGTCGCGCATGAGCTTGATCTCGCGGAAAGAGCCGTTTTCGGCGGGCCCGCCCGAAAGGTAAAGGGCATTAAATGCGGAAGCAGTCGCCGGCAGGGTGTAGGTTCCCGGCGCAATGGCTTCGCCGATGACATTGACCTTAATGGCTCTCGGGTTATTGACGGTAATGTCGGCGAAGGTTCCGGGATTGGCGCCGGCCATATCGCTGTAGATTGCCGTGAGCCGTTTGATGATCAGGTCCCTGGCTGTCTTGTAATTTAATCCGGCCACTTTCACGGGACCGATGCCGGAGATGTTCACCGCGCCGTTACTGTCTATCTCCAGGTGATCGCTTTGCTGACTGGCTCCCCAGACTTCGATCACGATCTCATCGCCGATTCCAAGAACATAATCAGCAGGTACGGGAATATTCACCGAGGGCTCGAACGTGAGATCTTCCCGGTTAAAAAGCTGAAAACCAAAAATCTTTTTGTTGGCTTCGGATATTTCCAGGTGCGCCTTTTTTTCTGACAGTTTATCCTTCTGCTGCAGAGAGTCTTTCATCATGGCGTTCAGCGCATTCAAGCCACTCAGTTCTGACGATGTTTGGTCTTTTTGTTTTTGCTGTCCGGAATCCTGCGATTGCATCTGACGGATACGCTCAGTCATCTGGTCAATCTGCAACGGACTCGCCCCGCGCGCTTTGGCCAATTGGGCCGCCTGTTCGAGGGTCAATCCTCTTTTGTTCATTTCGTCGATCGCCCTTTGGATCTGCTCGTCTGTTAAATTTTCCACGCTCACGTCCCTCACTTCGTGTTGGGCCATGATTGGGTTGGCTATTCCCAGCAATAGAATGATATAAAAGAAACTAAAAGTTCTCTGAAACATTGTTCTTGTTTTTATCTGCGATAACGTCTATTCTGTTTATTATTTAAGTTGCTGATCCTTAATGAATAGCCAAAATTTCTAGTTTGTGAAACGGCTAATGAATCAAGGTCAGTTCATTTTTTAAGATGAAGTAAAATTGGAATAGTTGCTTTATTTTCGACGACAAAGATAAAAAAAGATGAAAGCGGATGGGAAAATAATATGTAAAATTTTTAATTTTGTTCATTGTTCATTGTTCATTGGGGTTATAGTATTTGTTATTAGTGTGTTGTGTTTTTGTTTATCGATCTTTTGTCAAAAGAAAAGAGGTGTATTTAAAATCAATTTATATAATATTTTGATTCGTTTTTTA
>JBDKTZ010000494.1:0-2848 GCA_039679975.1 Prolixibacteraceae bacterium | reverse complement strand
AATGTATGATGGCATAGAACAAAGAGCATGGGGAATGGAGCATAGAGGATGGCGGAGAAGGGAAACCGGAAGAGGGTTACAAGGTTGCAGGGATGCAAGGTGACAAGGTTTCAAGGTCATGTTTTTTTTACTGCTAAAGCTAGTCGCTAACAGCTTCTTGCTATTCTTCTGTCTTGATACTTATTTCTTAATACTTGATACTAAAAAATGAAGTATATTATCGTTTTGGGGGATGGGATGGCCGATGAGCCGTTGGAAGATTATGGAGGCAAAACGCCCTTGCAGATGGCTCATATTCCTGAAATTGACAGGCTGGCCAGACTGGGAAGGTGCGGACGGCTGGTTACGGTTCCGGAAAGTATGCACCCCGGCAGTGAAATCGCAAACATGTCATTGCTCGGTTATGATGTGGAAAAGGTCTTTGAAGGACGAGGTACCCTTGAAGCGGCCAGTATGGGTGTTAAGCTTGAAAAAGGGGACCTGGCTTTGCGTTGCAATTTGCTATGCATTGAAGGTAAACATCTGAAAAATCATTCAGCAGGCCATATTTCAAATGAAGAATCGCATAGACTGATCGATTTTCTCAATGAAAAGCTGGGATCGGACCGGATTACCTTTTATAAGGGAGTGTCGTACCGGCATCTGTTGGTGATCAGGGGAGGAAGGAAGCAATTGAATTGTACGCCGCCTCATGATGTGCCCGGACAGCCCTTCAAGGATTACCTTGTAAAAGCCAGAACTGCAGAGGCAGAGGAAACGGCAGATTTATTGAATTATTTGATATTCAGATCAATGGAGATACTCCCGTTTCACCCGGTAAATAAAGAAAGACGCGCTGCCGGTAAGGATGTCGCCAATAGCATCTGGCCGTGGTCGCCAGGTTATAAACCTGAAATGCCCACACTTAAGGAGCTGTTTGGAATTGAACGTTCTGCAGTCATATCGGCTGTTGACCTGATCCAGGGCATCGGTGTTTATGCCGGCATGGATGTCATCAAAGTGAACGGGGCAACTGGTCTCTACGATACCAACTATGAAGGGAAAGCACGGGCAACCATCAAGGCGTTAAAAGATCACGATCTGGTTTATCTGCATATTGAAGCCAGTGACGAAGCCGGACATGAAGGGAACGTAGCCCTGAAAACAAAAACGATCGAATTTCTGGATCAGCGAGTGGTCAGGTACCTGGTTGAGGAAACGGCCAAAATGGACGAACCCGTGACGATAGCGGTTCTGCCCGATCATCCTACGCCTTGTGCAACTACCGTACATACCAGGGAACCTGTTCCTTTTTTAATTTATAAACCGGGTACCCCTCCCGATCGTGTCGAGGCTTATGATGAATTTTCAGTACAGAAAGGAAGTTACGGCTTATTGCATGGGCAGGAGTTTATGAAAGCATTGCTTGCTCCCTGAAACGGACGCCGCCTCCTGATTGCAGTTAATATCTTAATTTATTCACAAATGAAGTACTACAGTACCAACAGGTCAGTTTCGGAAGTTTCGCTCGAAGAAGCGGTCGTGAAAGGAATCGCCGATGACAAAGGATTATTTATGCCTGAACGCATTGAAATGTTGCCGGCTTCTTTTTATGAAAAGATCCATGAATTGTCATTTCAGGAAATCTCATTTGAAGTCGCCAAAAAATTCTTTGGAGAAGACATCCCTGAAGCAGAACTGAAAGAACTGGTTTATGATACCCTGAGCTTCGATTGTCCTGTTATTCACGTGCAGGATCAGATCTACGCGCTGGAACTGTACCATGGCCCAACTATGGCTTTTAAGGATGTTGGCGGTCGCTTTATGGCCAGGCTCCTGGCTTATTTTCTCAAGGGAAAACAGGATCAGGTAAATGTTCTGGTCGCCACGTCGGGTGATACCGGCAGCGCCGTGGCCAATGGTTTTTTGGGTGTTCCGGGAATTCATGTGTATGTGCTTTACCCCAGAGGCCTGGTCAGCGAAATCCAGGAAAAACAGTTTACCACCCTTGGACAGAATATTACAGCGCTTGAGATTGACGGTACCTTTGATGATTGTCAGCGGCTTGTGAAAAGTGCTTTTCTTGATGCCCGCCTAAGAGCTTCCCTGACACTTACTTCGGCTAATTCGATTAATGTAGCCCGCTTCCTGCCGCAGTCATTTTATTATTTCAATGCTTATGCCCGCATGCGGCAAAAAGGGGTGGAGAATGATATTGTGGTCTCTGTTCCCAGCGGGAACTTCGGAAACCTGACAGCAGGTCTGTTCTCCAGGCGAATGGGGCTTCCGGTGAAACGGTTTATTGCTGCCAACAACGAAAATGATGTTGTATACAACTACCTGAAAACGGGTTTATATGAACCCCGCAAGTCAGTGTCCACAATTGCCAATGCCATGGACGTAGGCGATCCGAGTAATTTTGCCCGGATCATGGATCTTTATCATCATTCGCATGCAGCTGTGAAGGCTGAGATAGAAGGCTTCCGTTATTCAGATAAAGAAATCAGAAAGATCGTGAAGGATGTTTTTGGCGAAAGTGGCTATCTGCTCGATCCCCATGGCGCCACGGCTTACCAGGCTTTGGTTGATGGTTTAAGACCGGGAGAGACCGGTGTGTTCCTTGAAACGGCTCATCCTGCGAAGTTCCTGGGTACGATGCAGAAAATAGTCGGCGAGGAAAACGTGCCAATACCCGAGAAACTGGCAGGCTTTCTTGATGGAGAAAAACTCTCGATCCGGCTGAGTAAGGAATTTGATGATTTTAAGGATTTTCTGATGACGAAATAGCAGTTAGGGCCAATCGGTTCAAGTGTGGGTACTTCTTGCCCTGAAATAATTTTCCCGGGTCTTTGTGGCTTCGAAATACTTT
>JBDKTZ010000002.1:0-7581 GCA_039679975.1 Prolixibacteraceae bacterium | reverse complement strand
AACATAAGAAAAGAATGATTCTAAATTTGACACCGTCGCCAATTCGAAAGATGAAAGTCATTAACTTTATAATGCTTGAAAATATAAATGTATGAAACCAGTCCTTTTCGTCATACTTTCGTGCATTTTTGCACATTCTTTCTCACAGGAGGTGCAGGAGAAAGTAGTTAAAACAGATGTCAACGAAGTGACGGTCTTTATCGAAGGCGCACAAATAACCAGAAAAAAACAGATTGAATTGGGTCCTGGAAAAACATTAATTAAATTTGTTGACCTCTCTCCGTTTATTGATGGCAAAAGCATACAGGTAAAAGTTGATGGCGAACTGGTTGTTTTGTCGGTTACACATCTGCAAAATTTTTTGGATAAGCCGGCCAGGTCGCAGGAAGCGATCAGACTTGAATCGCAACTAAAGGAAATTGAAGACAAAATCAATCTGGAAAACACCCACTTGTCGATTTTAAATGAAGAAGTTGCTTTTCTTCAGGCAAACAGAGAGGTGGGCGGTAAAAATCAGGCATTGAGTGTGATCAACCTGCAGGAAGCCTCCGATTTTTACCGGACCAGGCTTACCGCATTAAAACTAAAAGGAATAGAACGCGAAAAAACACTGACCGACCTGAAGAAAGAAAAAACGGCTATTGAAAACCAATTTCAGGTATTGTCGGTAAAAAAGGAATTTCCTTCAGGTGAAATATTAGTCACCGTTGATGTAAAAAAGAATACATCTGCCTGGTTCGAAATTTCATATCTTGTTGGAAATTGCGGATGGTTTCCGTCGTACGACATCCGGGCAAACACCATTACGGAGCCTGTTGAACTGATTTATAAAGCCAACGTACGACAGGACACCAAAGTAGACTGGAATAACGTTAAATTAAGCTTTTCCTCTTCCGATCCCAACGTTTCGGGCCGCGCCCCTGAATTAAGAACCTATATTCTCGATTATAACATTCTGCCGCCGGTTTATAAGAATATTCAAATGGTCAGCGGAAGAGTATCTGACAGTAATAATGATCCTCTTCCAGGCACCACAGTTACCATTCAGGGAACAACCATTGGTACGGTAACCGACACTGAAGGCAGGTACATGCTCTCTATTCCCGCCAATGCCGGTTATATGACCTTTTCGTTCATCGGATTTAAAGAAAAAACGTTACCGATATCCGGTCAGGTCATGAATATCACAATGGAAGAAGAAGAAACAAAGCTGGAAGAAGTTGTTGTCGTAGGATACGGAGTTCAGAGAAAGAGCGCTGTAACAGGAAGCATCGCAGGAGTTATACCCCAGAATCTGCAACCCGGTCCAAAAGTCAGAGAAGCAGCTACCACGCCGGTCCCTTCCGTACAGGTAGAAAAACAAACATCAGTCAGCTTTGAAATTAAAACACCTTATACGGTGAAGTCAGACAACAAAAGCTTTGCAGTCGACATGGAAGTCTATAGTTTGCCGGCCATTTACCAGTACTTCAGTGTTCCTAAAATCGACAAGGACGCTTTCCTCATCGCCAGGATCCCTGAATACGAACAATACCATTTGCTTGAAGGCGAAGCAAATGTTTTTTTTGAAGGAACTTTTGTGGGTAAAACACTGATGGACGTCAGATCAGTTTCGGATACGCTGCAAATATCATTGGGCAGGGATAAAAATGTCAGCGTCAGCCGCGAAAAGATAAAAGATTATAAAACCAGGCAGTTCATCGGAAATAAGAAGGAAGAGACGAGGGCTTGGCAGCTTTCCGTAAAAAATAACAAAAAGCAAAATATAAACATGGTTTTGCTCGATCAGGTACCGGTATCAACCTCCGAAGAAATAGAAGTAGAGGTTCAGCAAATTTCAGGCGCAAAACGCGATAATGAGACAGGCCAGCTGAAATGGGAATTTTCGCTTGCACCTTCTGAAAAAAAGGACCTGGAATTGAAATACACAGTAAAATATCCGAAATCCAAGATACTTATCGTAGAATAAACAAAATGAAAACATCAATTCCGAAAGAAGTAATTGCAGACAAAAACCTGATTACATATTGCGGTTTATATTGCGGAGCATGCCGGTCGTATCTCGCTGGAAAATGTCCTGGCTGCAGGGAAAATATGAAAGCAAGCTGGTGTAAAGTGAGGCAGTGCTGTATTGATAACAAATTTCAAAGCTGTGCAGACTGCGACCTGATGAGTTTAACTGAATGTAAAAAGTACAATAATTTCATTACAAAGATCTTTGGCTTCGTTTTCAATTCGGACAGATCGGCATGTATTAACCGGATCAAAGAAATCGGCTACGATAACTTTGCCGCTGAAATGGCTGCTGACAAAAAGCAAACGATTAAAAGGAAATAATTGATTCATAGACCTGTAGTGCACAGAAAGCTTATTCAATTTTGGCCGGATTACCGGTATTTACGCCTCCTATATAAACTGTAGATTCCGGTAAATAGAAATCTTGTCACAGAAAAGGCCGTCCTTTCGGTGTTTATGCTTATTTTTACTGCAGTTTAATCAAGAAAGATATCGTGTATGATTGAAATGCTGCTTCATGTTGACAAGTATCTTCAGGAAATTGTCAATGAATACTCCACGTTAACTTATGCCATTCTATTTCTTATCATTTTTGTGGAAACAGGCGTGGTTGTTATGCCTTTTCTTCCCGGCGACAGCTTACTGTTTGCAGCAGGTGCGCTGGCCGCGAGCGGCTCTTTCAATGTAGGCCTTTTGTTTGTAATTGTTTTGATTGCCGCAGTTTCGGGTGATACGGTCAACTATCATGCAGGTAAATATATCGGGCCAAAAGTTTTTTACCGGGAATCATCGCTCCTGTTCCGGAAGGAATATCTGCTCCGGGCACAGGCTTTCTACGAAAAGCATGGCAAGACCACCATCATCATCGCCCGCTTTATCCCCATTATCCGGACTTTTGCTCCCTTCGTAGCTGGTATAGGTAAAATGAAGTATATGGTATTCCTATCTTATAATTTTATTGGTGGTTTAATGTGGTGTAGCTTGTTTGTATTCGGCGGATTTCTATTTGGCAATATTCCCTGGATAAAAGGTCATTTTAGTCTGATTGCACTGATCATTATTTTTGTTTCCATTCTTCCTATCATTAAAGAAGGGATCACCTTTCTTCTTGCAAAAATCAGAAAGAAATAGCTCGGAAAAGAGGCTGCCTTTTACGGGTGACACTCACCTGAAACCAGACTTTTGCCTTTTTACCTTTCAATGCAGCTGTATTGAAAGAATCGATTATCATAATCTTTCCCGGTAAGAACATGATCAGAGGAAATCCAGGATCAATCATAGGCATAAAAATCTACCGGCTTAAAATCATCAGCGTCCTCTAAATTTTAAAATTACTTGACTTTCCTTCTCATTTTCCGTACAAACACGAACATTCTTAAGAGTCAGGGAATGGCGAATTTGATAATTTTGTCTTTGCTTTAGCCATGGGTTCAATCCGAAATGCCTGTAAATAAGAGTCAGCAGGCAGTTTAAAAAGGTGAGACGCATGTGAAAGCCCGGAGGACCAGAACCCTCTTGAGGATAAAAGAAGAAACCGCAAGAATGATGAATAACAATTAATGTAGATTTAACAATACTTCCTATGCAGGAATCTGCCCAGAAATTCACTTTGAATAAAGTGACCTTTGCCGGTTTAATCATCACCCTTGGAATAGTCTACGGAGATATCGGCACAAGTCCTCTGTACGTGGTAAAGGCCATTACTTCAGGTGCTGAAATATTTGACAAACTTTTGGTATACGGGGGATTGTCGTGTGTTTTTTGGACCCTGACGCTTCAAACTACCCTGAAATATATACTGATTACTCTCCGGGCAGACAATCATGGCGAAGGCGGGATTTTTGCTTTGTTTGCCCTCATAAGAAGGAAGTCTACCTGGGCCGCCATCATTACCATGATTGGAGGAAGCGCCCTTCTCGCAGATGGTGTCATTACACCATCCATCACCGTCACTTCTGCCGTTGAAGGGTTGTTCCTGATCAATTCCCAAATTAAAGTACTTCCTGTGGTCCTGTTTATTCTGACTGCTTTATTCTTTATCCAACAGTTTGGTACAAAATTTATTGGCAAATCATTCGGACCCATCATGGTTATTTGGTTTACCATGCTGGCGACCCTCGGATTTATCCGAATTTTTTCATTCCCCGAGGTGCTAAAAGCCGTTAATCCATATTACGCCATTGACTTCCTTATCAATTATCCACACGGATTTATTCTGCTGGGTGCTGTGTTTTTATGTACCATCGGGGCAGAAGCATTGTACTCGGACCTTGGGCACTGCGGAATTAAAAACATCCGGATCACATGGATTTTTGTCAAAATTTCGTTGCTGCTGAACTATTTCGGACAAGGAGCCTGGCTCATGAGTCATCCGGGTCCGGTTAAAGATGCAAATCCCTTTTATTCAATTATGCCGGATTGGTTTCTTATACCAGGCATATTAATTTCAACAGCAGCAGCGGTAATTGCCAGTCAGGCATTGATCACGGGTTCGTATACGCTCATCAGCGAGGCTGTTTCACTGAATTTTTGGCCAAAGATCAAAACCCTGCATCCGACCTATATTAAAGGCCAGGTTTATATTCCTTTTATCAACTGGCTATTGTGGGTGTTGTGCTGTTTTGTTGTTGTATTTTTCAGGGAATCATCCAATATGGAAGCGGCTTACGGCCTTTCGATCACGATCACCATGATCATGACCTCACTGCTTCTGATCCGTTATTTGCATCAGCGAAAGGTTGGAATTGCATTCCTGTCCATACTATCTGTACTCTTTGGCGTCATTGAAGGTTCCTTCCTGATCGCCAACCTGAACAAATTTTCTCATGGAGGATGGTTTTCTATTGTCCTGGCACTTGGCTTTTCTCTGATCATGACCGGATGGTTCTTTGGGCGACGTATCAAAAACAGGTATATTAGTTTCTCCAATATCCACGAATATCTGCATCTGTTCAGAGATCTCAGTAAAGACAAATCGGTTCCGCCTGTTGCAACCAATCTGGTTTATATTATCAAAGCCAACCACAAAGATCAGATTGAATCAAAGATCATCTATTCTATTTTCAGCCGGCAACCCAAGAGGGCACAGACCTATTGGTTGCTGCACGTCAACACCACGGATAAACCGGAAACATTCAGCTACGAAGTAGTCCAGTTTATTCCGGGTGTTTTGATTCGCATTGACATTCACCTGGGATTCAAAATTGAACCGCGTGTGAATCTTTATTTCAGGGAAATCATCAAAGATATGGTAGCCAAAGGTGAAATTAAACTGACCAGTGCTTTTGAATCGATGAAAAAGCACAACTACCCCGGCGACTTCATGTTTGTTAATCTGGACCGGATTATGACCCCCGATTATAAACTGTCACCCTGGGAAACACTGATCATGACCCTGCATGCCTTCAGCCGCTGGATCGGCATCAATGATGTTAAAGCCTTAGGCCTTGATACCAGTTGCGTGATCGAAGAAAAAGTCCCGATATCCATTGAAAGGCCCCTTAACAGAAAGATTGAGCGTACCCTGGGTTGATGGCTAAAATCCGTCACCGTCCTGTTTCAGGCAAAACTCTGCATGTTGTTCCTTTCCTGAGCGATCCGTCCAGCTTAACCGGTAATTTCCCTTGAAACCACGGAACTGAACAGTTCCCTTTTCACCGGCGGTGATTGTCAGCGTTGTCTTCCACTCATGGTTAATCAGCTCATCAAGAGCGTAATATGCAGGCTTTTGGTTCATATCCTTATCGTACAGCCCGGAATAGGAGGGTTCGCCCGGAGCTGCCCCCCCATCGACCATGTTCCACCAGGTAATTCCCATCACGTTAGGGTAGCTGAACCACAGCCGGTACAGATTGCGGGTAATGATGGCCTGAATTTCCCACCCTTCTCTGGTCTCGTCGGGGGCCGTGACGGTAACCTCACTGATGTGGATCGGCCTTTCCGCTTCGGCAAGACAATTCAGCACCGCATAATTCTTTTCGGGAGTCAGCACATCCGCGCCGTTGGCAATATTACGGGCGCCGGCAGGGTTGAAAATATGCATCTGCACCCCGACGTTGTCTATCTTAATTCCACGGTCGATCAGATCGCGGGCAATCTCCACATAACGTTTTGTTGGTCCCCAGTGAATATCACAGTCATTGATGTTAAAGCTCACCGATTCGGGAAAATATTTCATCGCCCATTTGCAGGTCTTATACGTGTAATCGTCGGGCATGACGCCCCGGTTAGCCTGATCGATCGACTCATTCACCACATCCCAGCGCTGAATTCTTCCTTTATACCTGCCGGCCAGCTCGCGCACGTGCGCTTCGAAAATCTTTTCCATCTCCTCACGGTCCTCTGGCATCCAGGTCGGATGACCCCAGCGCCGCATGCCATAGATGATGGCATGGCCGTTCATATTGATCCCTTTTGACTCACAAAAAGCCACAACCGGGTCGGTGGCCGGACGCCGGTATTCATAAGGGCTGCCATCCTCATACCTGGGTTTTCCCTTTTCCGGTTCAAGCGTCTTCCAGTAGAATGCTACCGTTGCGGCATTGAAAAGTGTCCCAAAGGTGTCTTCATACTTTTTGTTCTTTTCAGGGGTTTTAAGATCGCCAAATAAAAAGGTATTCCCGCCAAACAGGAACGAATGACTAATCTGTTCCACCTTCACCGGCGTTCCTTCCGGTACATTTTTCAGCCGGCATATCGCATCCGCCTTCCGGTTAAGCTCGATATCGCGGTCAATTTTCGCCTGAACCTCCGCATTCCACAACTTCAGATAAGCTTCGCTCATTGAATCGCCTTGTTCTGTTCGATCTGCTTTTACTCCCTGCTGTATCCGGGCATTCTGACCAATAACTCCTCCTGAAAAAATCATTAAAAGCCAAATAAAAAGTTGCTTTCTCATCAAATCATTTTTTAATAGTTTTTTTCTTATCAACATGTTTGCCGTTCATTTCAGTTTCCATCACGAATTAATAAGTTTTTTCTACACGTCAAATCCGCTTTTTTGCAGTACCTATCAATTCGATGCCTTTCAATATCCGGTTCCTGTTCTCCTCAATCGTTGGTTTCCAAATCGTCTGCAAAAAACCCAGCAACCGGGTTGGGTTAAGATTCTTTTCACAGAACTGAATCGTATTAAAGATATTGTTCTCATTATCAGAATGAAAACTACCTGTAGGAACCTGATCATAACCGTGAGCCTCCAAATCAAGGTAAGCTTTCACGGCCTTCTGTTTTTCATCCACGGTTTCACCATAATACCAGTTACTTTGAACCACCGATTTAGGCATTTTCGCAAAGAACTGATCAGGATGATGCCATAACATATAATCAGGCCAAATCCATGCCCTGCAGTTTTGCTTTTCTACTTCATTAACCAGGAAGTAAAAATCCTTCCACCATAGGTCATCTTGTCGAACAACAATATATTTGTAATAATTTTGATTATCTGCACTTTCTTCATCCATTCCAAGATGGAAAAAACGGGGTTTACCGAAAAGAATACACACTTCGGTGATCAGATCGGAACAAACCTGATAATACTTTTCTGTTGAAACCATCCGCGAATAT
>JBDKTZ010000145.1:0-4914 GCA_039679975.1 Prolixibacteraceae bacterium | reverse complement strand
CGGTCACCGTTGCAGATGCGTTCAGTCAATTCCGGTTCCCCTATGTTATCGGTCAGAAGCATAGGGTAAAAATAGTAATTCTTTTATTCTGCTATCGGTCAGGTACTTTTTTTAACAGGAATTTAATTGGAAACGACACCTTGGTCCAATCCTTCATTAAAGTCAAATTCATTAACTGAGACTCAGCTTCATTTAATAGGCTTCTTCCTCAAAATTAAGATCCCTATTATTTCCTTCCATATTTTGATGAGGATTACAATCGGAAATCCAAGGGAAATGGCAATGACAGGCAGGCAGTTTCATATATACTGCCTCCTGTCTATTACCTGTTCGCTATATGATCCGTTCCAATACCGGATTGAAATGACAAACAACAAGTACTTATTGTACCTTGTTATGCGATAGTTCTATTTAACGGGTATAGGCCCCAACTTCCGCGATTACCACATTATCCGTAGCACCCGTAGGAGTAATGGCCACTATTTTGAAATACCGGATATCCTGAGACTCCGGAAAATCGAAATATTGTACTGTATTCGCAATGTTCAACACAGAATATAACCCTATCGTTGACCATTCTGTTCCATCAGTACTAATCTGCACCTCTATCGATTTTGGCGTTTCGTTTCTTTTCTGTACAAGGACAGATATTCCATCAACACCTTCAACAACATGCCCCATATCGACAGTAAGCGTATGAGGGTAATAGGTCTGCGGCGAAATTTGATTAACCCAAACAGTCGATGTTTTACCGTCAATTGTATTAACAGGCGGGCGGTAAGAACTTCCGGATCGGGAATCAAAACTGGACGCAGTTGCTGTCCACCCGGACTTCGAAAGATCAATTGTCGGACCTTTTACTTTCACTGTTGTAAAAGCAGTATAAAACGTATCGATCGCCATGGAATCCGGAACATAAACAGTACGATACGAAAAAGTTGCATCAGGATGGAAATCATAATCTTTAACGATCGTGGAATCTGCATCCGTTGCAATGCTTACGGTACGTGTAATACCCTCCGTGTTCTGATAGACCAGTTCTGATCCGATCGATGTTGCATCAGCGGGATCTCCCCAGTCAAGAACAAGAGATCCTTTTGTATAAAATGCACTCTTCAGCAGCCTTGTAAGCAAGGAATTTTCATATAATTCACCATAGACACGACCTACCGCAGACACCGGTATTGATCGGTTCTCTTGATTATCATAGGTATAAATTGTAAAAGCATATGATCTCTCTTCCATACCGGAAAGCATGGCTTTTATGGTATCTCCTTTCCCCGTCGACTGTATTGGCACTTCCAAAGAATCCTTTTCATAATTCCAGTAAATCTTTGCTCTACTCACATTTGGATCTCCAAAAATTAACCAGGACAATGCAATCCGGTTTTTCCCTGAATATACCCGTACTGAGTCTGCAGGTGCAGGATAAACCCGTTCGCCGTCTTTCCAGAAATGTTCATACGTATGATCCATTTCACTGCAGGCTGTCAGATAGAATATGCCCGTCATCCATATAAACAGGAATCCTGACCAGAGAATGATATCCTTAATATTTATATTTTTTTGCATAAGTTATAGTTTTAAATTATCCTTTGAATCATCGCATAAGTCATAGAATACCTTTTTATCTCATGCATATCTTCATTGGCTTCAACTTAAATACGTTTATATTTCTAGTTATATGTCTCAAGGACTTCCCCCCAAAAAGTCAGCTCGGCCATGTAAATGTAGCTTACTCCCCCCCAGTTTTTCAGGATCTTAAAACGCAGATACCTGACCGGAGTACTGATCGGAAATTCAAAATCTTCGCCGTCTACGCATGCATATTGAATATCCTCGTCTGTCCACGTCGCGGAACCCGAAGGTTTAATCGACTGGAAACTTCCCAATAAGTCCCAGTTTTCCCATCCGCCCTGAGAATCAGGAGCATTACTTCCATAAACCTCCAGTATTTTCGGGGCTCCGGCAGAATACTGGCCATCAGAATTCGCACCATTATTTCCTCCTTTTCTGTGATAAAGCTTAAACCGGCTTAATCGTGCCTCTACGCCTAAATCAATGGTAAACCATTGAGGAATTCCGGTATTGGGTTTGGTATGAAAACAGGCATCCGTTCCCCAGACATCATCCCAAAGTCTTTCCAGAGTATAAGTATCGCTCGCATGTGGCTCATAGGTATCGGTAGGAAGTTTCACTGCCTCAAAATGGGATTTATTCAGTTTTTCTTCATACCAGGGAGTTAATTTTGTAAAAAGTGTATCTGAATAATTATTCCAGCGATCCTGTGCATATATTCCAAAAATCCTTTCCTTTGCGTCGAACCCCCTCACTGAAAAATCTCCGGTTTTTCTTTTGGTATAATAGGTTTGTTCCGAATAAAGATCTCCAAGAGAATCTGTAGTCAGAACAATCATTTTCAGATTGGCTTCGCTTTCATTTTCAAAATTGATCTTTACCCCGCCAAAAGTGGGATTCATTGAAATTGAATTGAAAGCCGCTATCACCGGAGGTGTCAATGGATTAATGGTAATTGTAACCGGATCTGATTTTGTTCCGCCTCTTGAAACGGAGTATAATTTGATATCGTATGGATTTGTATCCGGAAACCCTTCCACGGTAATATTATTGCTGTAATAGGATGATTTCTTTTCAAGCGCAATCCCACGAACAGTATACTCTGCCATTACATACAACAGATTTTCATTCTGCGGTAATACATAAGAGATGGTTGCACCTCCCGCGATGTCAGTTACTTGCACATCAGTGACAGGTGACGGAGCAATGTCATCTTCATTGGTGGGCATTCCTCTTTCAATATCCTGGCAACTCAGCAGAATAAACAGAAAGATTATTGAATAATATTTGTTCATTTGTGTAAGTTTCATAAAATACTTCATTCTGATTTTACATAAACTATAGTACATTTATACTACCAGCCGGGGTTTTGAACTAATTTATTGTTCGCCAAAATTGTGTTTTCATTTAACGGCCATAAATAGTCCCTCGTAATAAAGGTCTGATTAAAAATAGCGCGCTCCCTGTAATACCCTTCATCCGTCTCCTGGTCCAGATCCCATCCGGAAACGGTTTTATTCAGTTCCTCAACGGCTTCTTTCCATCTTCTGAGATCCCAAAAACGTTGCCCTTCAAAAGCCAGTTCGACTGTGCGTTCGCGGTGAATGATTTCACGCATCCCCTCTTTGGTCGTATATTTTCCCGGATTTTTTGAGTAATTTGTCCAGGCTTCTTCGACCGAAAGGATCCCTGCTCTGGCCCTTATGCTATCCACATAATGGTATACCTCTTCCCCCGGACCACTGACTTCATTCAGCGCTTCGGCATAGAGCAGATACAGATCGGCTAAGCGGATCACCGGCCAGGGATAGTTTTCCGTCGTATAGGTTTGACCGGAACCGATGATACTCTGGAAGTGGACCAGTTTTTTTGGCCAGTAACCAGTGGTAGAATAGGAACTCAGATTAATTGCAGCTGCCGGCTGTCCTTTTTTACAGGATACATAAAGCAGATCACTTCCTTTATCATTATAATGTCCCTGCCCATACCAAATGCCTCCGTCAAAACCAAGACCGGCATAATACCTGGGTTCACGGTCAAAATTCAGTTTTGCCGTGGTGTAACCCTGCTTCAGATTATACCTTTCATCTTCTCCCGGTATTTTTAACTTAAAACGGCCTGCATAGTCCCAGGTTATATCTTCATCGATAGGAACTCCATTCTCACTGTAAAACAATTCTACAATCTTTAACGGAGGCGCAAGACTTCCTCTTGTTGCTCCGTTTGCTGATAATGCAGGATCCAGGCCACGCGGCGTGGCACTCCCCTGGAGCCCGCCCTGATCGACCATACTGTTCGTGTTTCCCCAAATAATCTCCGGATTCCACTTTTCACAAACCGCATTACGGATGCTCATTTGGATCAGCGTTGTATCTGAAAGATCATACTGAGAAATCAATGGCTGATATTGATAAAGATGATGTCCAAGCGATTCACATAAATCAATGGCTGTTTTACAGGCATCAGCCGCTTTTTGCCATTTAGCCGGATCCAGGACAGTGTTAAACAGAGGTGTTCCATCGTTGTTGGTATATCCCTGATAATCAGGATTACCATTAAAAAGCGGACTTGCTGCAGTGATTAACACCTGCGCTTTAACAGAAAGATCAATTGCTTTGGTAATACGGCCGAGTTCTGAAACTTCAAAATCAATTTTCTCCGGAAGATCATTTGCTGCTTCATCCAAAAGTTGAACGATATAATCAAAACAGGTATCCACGGGCGAACGTGGTATTTTGACCTCATCCGGATCAGCCGAAACAGGCAGATTTTCTTTGATCAGCACAATTGGACCGTACATCCGGACCAACCAAAAATGATAATAGGCTTTCAAAAATTTTACCTCTGCAACCCACCGTTTCTTTTCAGACTCTGTCATATCGGGAACATCGCTTATGTTCTCCAGAAACACGTTGCACTGCCGGATACCCTCATACAGATCTTTCGAACCATTGTTGCCCTGCCATGCATTGACATAGGGATTGACCACGCGCTGATTACCTCTGGCGATCATCCAACTCACATTCGTACTGGTAGGAACAAGCCATAGTTCATCTGCTCCCAGAAAAGCCGGATTTTCATTTAAGGAGCCATGCGAAGGCATGTAGGAATAACATGTAAACAAGAACCTCTCGGCTGTACTTCGCAGCCGGAATGCATAATCTATTGTAGCGACATTATCAGGGGTAACATCCAAAAAGCTATCACACCCGCCAAATATTCCGGCAGATAAAAACAACAGTGCTGTTAATAATTTCTTTTTCATAATCTGTTCCGTTAAAAAGATACCTGAATACCTGCATTAAACACTTTCTGAATGGGATATCCGAGCCCGTT
>JBDKTZ010000309.1:0-3059 GCA_039679975.1 Prolixibacteraceae bacterium | reverse complement strand
AATCAGGCTGTTCAAATGCTTGGAGGAGACGGGGATGCCATTACGACCCGTGTATGGTGGGATATGAATTAGATAAATCAATAAAAACGAATAAAATTCAACGATCATGAAAAAATATTTAACCGGTAGAAATTATAGTTATTTCTTTATTGTTACAGTGATCATTGCGGCGATTGTCTTTTCCTGTGAGAAAGACGACAACGATGATGCTGATATTATTAATCCTTATGTCATTAGTTACAATCCTGTTTCGGGTGTTGAAGGGATCGCCACTGATGCCAGGTTGTATCTGACGTTTGATGGTGTCGTCAATAAGGGAGAAGGAAAGATCACCATTACAACCGATGTTGAACAAGGGAAGCAAATTATTGATATCAACGACGCGGCGGTGACCCTGGCCAACGAAAACAGGATTGTCGTGATTGATCCTCCGGTTGACTTTTATTCCGGCAGGACTTATAATGTGACCCTGGATCCCGGAATCGTGATTGATTTGGCGGGGAATAAGTACTTTGGCATGCCCGATAATGAAACATGGACATTCAAGACCGGCGGTGCCACCGGCGATTTGGTGCCACCGGAAATAAGCGCTCTGGTTCCCGCTGATGGTGCGACTGATGCGAGTGTTGTAAGCTTGAAATTAACCTTCAATGAACCGGTAAAGAAGGGCACCGGGAATATTGTAGTTTATAACAGCAGCGACCAGGAAGTAGCCGCGATTGATGTGACAACCACAGCTGTGGTTGCAAAGGAATCGGATATGATTGTTACTTATCCTACGCCGCTTGCATTTGGCGCCGGCTATTATGTGAAGTTCAGCGCGGGTGTTGTTAAGGATGCAGGAGGCAATGATTTTGCCGGAATAGCCGACAAAACTACCTGGAATTTTACGACCACCACGGGCAGCGCCTCTGACCTGATTGTACATCTCCCGTTTGAAAACAGTATGTCCGATATAAGCGGCAATAAATTCGATGCCATATTGGGTGCTACAGCAACAGCTAACGTGGAATTTGTTCAGGATGCCACCCGGGGTAAGGTCATCCACTTTCTGGCAGGATCGTATGCTCAATTACCTAAACATGACTTGTTAAGAATGAGTGCAACCGACAATCTCAGCATTAATCTTTGGTTTAAATCCGGCCCTATCGGATCCGATCCGGCCATTCTCGGATGTAAAGACTGGGGTAGCGGCGGAAATCCGGGATTCGTGTTGAGCCTGGATAATGCAGATGCCTATGTTCCCGACGTATCCGGTGGTGCAGGCTGGATCCTGAACTGTGTTGACTATCCGAAGGGAGGAAATCGGGTGGACTGGAGAGCCAACGAGTGCACGCCCGCTGACGCGCCTCAGATCGCCGACAATAACTGGCATATGTTGACTGTCGTTTTTGACCGGACGGCACAGAAACTGGTGATTTATTGTGATGGGAAAGAATATGCCGGCAATGCTGCAAACCGTTATGACCTGAGTACTATCCCCAAAGAGATTCACGATACTGGAAAGGACTACCCGCTCTGCATCTGGGAAGACGGAACCGGAGGTTATAATGCAAAAAGCGATACCCGGAAAAACTTTACCGGCTATATGGATGATCTGAAAATTTATAATAAAGCCCTTACTTCGAATGAAGTAAAAGCTTTGTTTGGAAACTGAAAAGTATTGGATACCGTCGGACATTTGTGTACATTTGATCGATACGATATCCATCAACTTATAACTAAAACCCCTGAAAACGGGGTTTTAGTTAATTTTATTTGAGAGGTTTTGGTAGTTGATTAACTTGAAACGATAAACTTATGAAGACAACTCTTGCTGATTTTCTTAGTCTGGCGCTGTTCCTGGGAATGCTTTTAGGAGGGTGCGGGCAGCATAATCAGCCCAAAAACGTAAAGCATGTCATCGTAATTGGCATTGATGGCATGTCGGTAGGTGGCGTTGATCAGGCATATACCCCGAATTTTGATGCCTGGATGAAGGATGGCGCCTATTCTTTAAACACAAGAAATGTATTGCCTACAATCAGTTCTCCCAACTGGGAAGCCATGCTGACCGGATCGGGTGTGGCGCTGACAGGTGTGACATCGAACGATTGGAGAATTGACAACTACAGTCTTCCGCCGGTTGTCACGACGGAAAATGGTCGCTATCCGGATATTTTTTATGTGCTGAAAAAAGGGAACAGCTCGCTGAAGACGTCTGCAGTTTACCAGTGGGACGGTTTTGCCAATCTGTACGATCATCATTTTGTGGATCTGGATTTTGATTGCGAAAATGAACGGTCTACAGCTATGAAAGCCGTCGAAGTGCTGAAGAACGACAAACCGAATTTTTTGTTTATTCAACTGGATCACGTTGATCATGCCGGTCATACATCGGGGCATATGACTCCCGATTATTTTAAGGCCGTTGAATTGGCAGACGAACTGGCCGGAGAAATCGTAAATGGTGCAAAAGAAGCAGGCATTTTCGATGAAACGCTTTTTATTGTTGTAGCCGATCATGGAGGAAAGGGCCGTGATCACGGACACGAAACCCTTCAGGGCAATGAAGTGCCGTTCATTTTGTACGGGAACAGTGTCAAAAAAGGATATAAGATTCCTGCGGCAGTTAATCTTTATGATGTGGCCGCCACATCAGCATTTGTCCTTGGAGTGGAAAGGCCTCAGGTGTGGCAGGGAAAAGCGGTGGAATGCGCTTTTGAAGGTTTTTCCGAACCAAAAAATCTGGTGGGCAAATTTATGGCTCCATCCACTTGTATTCCCACAATTCTTCCCCGGAAATTAAACGGAGAGGCTGGTGGTTTATTTATTGGTAAAAAGGCAATGGTCACGATCGAAAGCGCAGGAAAGGACGGTAAAATAAGGTACACCACTGACGGATCAATTCCTGTTGCGCAATCGGCGGTTTACGAGGGACCTTTTGAAATGACATCCTCCGGCGTAGTGAAGGCAGCCTATTTTGGAAACGACGGCAGTCAGAGCGACTATTCAAAGGGATATTTCCGGCTATTGCCCGATGCAACTGAAGATGCAGGTGTGAACTATGCTTTGTATCA
>JBDKTZ010000064.1:0-4569 GCA_039679975.1 Prolixibacteraceae bacterium | reverse complement strand
ATTTCTTAAACATGCGATGTCCTTTTTATTATGAACAACAAGATACATAAAACAATTGATATATACAATTAAATATTTGAATATTAACAAATTAATAACTCAATCCACTTTTCGGAGTGGACTCAATTGTATTGGATGGGATGCCAACCGAAAATTTGAATCTCCGGGATATAAACGCCGGAGATATTGAATCGATCCAGGTGCTGAAAGATGCCGCTTCAACCAGTATCTATGGTGCGAGGGCTTCCGGAGGGGTTATTTTGATACAAACCAAAAAAGGGAACGCGGGCAAAACGACCATTGAATACAATGGCAGCGTCTCGGTTAACACAACCCGAAACAAGCCTTCCCTGATGAATGCCGAACAATACGGGATTGCAGCTTTCAGAGCGCAGGCATATGATGAACAAGTATATGGTTCGACGATGTCACTGCCTTCCACTTACGATTTTAACTGGCACAGGGATGATAACGGGATGCCTGTACTGGATGGCCTGAATGTCGCAGAATGGCTTAATCCGGAAAAAACCGTGCGCGGGTCGGACACTGACTGGCTGGATGAGGTTCTCCGGACGGCCATTACGACAAACCATCAGCTGACGGTATCGAACGGAACGGAAAAATCAAAAAGTCTGTTTTCCCTGGGCTATTACAATAACCAGGGAACACAGATCCATACCTTCTTTAAACAATATTCCATACGTGCCAATACGGAATATGAACTGATAAACAATCGGTTGAAAGTAGGTGAAAATCTGGCTATATCTTACCTGCAATACAGGGATGCAAACGAAACCCGTTGGGCGATGATCAATCCGCCGGCAGCCCCGGTTTATGATATTAACGGAAATTGGGCCGGCGCTGCCGGTTTCGATGATTTTACAAATCCGGTTCGTTTGTTGAAAATGAACAAAGATAACATTAACAATTATGTCAAGACGATTGGCAATATTTACCTGGATCTGAACATCTGGAAAGGGATATCGGCCCGTACGCAGTTCGGGATCGATTACGGAAATGCTTACAACAGGGCAATTGACGGAATCTGGTCGGAAACCGGAGGCCGAAACAGCAATGGCGAGAACTATGTCGGTAATAGCCAATCTCACCTGCTGAGTTATGTCTGGACAAATACCCTGTCCTATAACCTGAGCGCAGGCAGACATAGTCTGGATGCCGTATTCGGGAGCGAATCCACACGATATGTACAGGAAGGATTCTCAGCGAGAAGAGAAGGGGTTTATCTGGAAGACCGGGATTTTGCCCATCTGGGCGTGACAACAGGGTCGAAATATTCATTGGGTAGTTCAGCCGATGAGTATACCTATTTTTCGTTGTTCGGGAAAGTCAATTATGCTTTTGATGCAAAGTATCTATTCTCGTTTACGTTGCGCCGCGACGGCTCATCTCTTTTTGGTGAAAATAACCGTTACGGTGTATTTCCCGCTGTTTCGGCCGGATGGAGGATCAACAGTGAAAGCTTTATGAGTAACTATGATTTCATATCTGACCTTAAATTACGGGCAAGCTGGGGAACGAACGGAAGTGTGCAGGGGTTGCCCCGGGGATACACATCGACGCCTTTTACCACCGATTATTTCGGAACTTCATATCCGATCGAAGGGAATGAAACGGGCCAGCTATACTCAGGGTATCGAAGAACCTGGTTAGGAAATCCGGATCTGAAATGGGAAAAGACTGCGCAGATCGACCTGGCCGTCGACTATGGGTTTTTGAATCAAAGGATATATGGATCGATCGGATATTATTCCAAAAAAACGGAAGATATATTGGTTCAGGTTCCTTATATCGCAGCCATGGGCGAAGGCGGAGAACCCTGGATTAACGGTGCAAACATGAACAACAAAGGGTTTGAGTTTGAAATTACTTACCGGAACGATCCTAAGTCGGCCTTTCAATATGCCATTTCGGCGAATATCGGGACGTATAAGACCAAACTGATCGATCTCCCTGAAAACGTCATTAACCGGTATCCGGGCGATGGTATGCGTGATTTTGTTATCGGGAAAACTCCCAATATCTTTTATGGACTTGTGGCAGACGGCATTTTCAAAACGCAGGAGGAAGTTGACAGTCATGCCGAACAACAGGGAAAAGCTGTCGGACGTCTTCGTTATAAGGACCTGGATGGTAACGGCGTAGTTGATGAACTGTATGACCGGACGTTTATCGGGATTACAGACCCCGATTTTTTTGGAGGGATTACCTTTGACTTCAGTTATCGCAATTTTGACCTGAATTTGTTCTTCCAGGGTATTTACGGGAACAAGGTTAATAACGTCTGGAAACAGGAAAGCGATTTTTGGAATATATCGGTACCTTCGTGGAAAAATCACGAAACCAGGCTTTTAGGTGCGTGGTCGTTTGATAACCCCGATTCCGATATTCCTGCCATATCCAATTCAACGGCCAACAGCGAGCAGGTTTTTTCCTCGTATTACGTCGAAGACGGGTCATACCTGAAATTGAGGAATATTGAACTGGGTTACACGCTGCCGGCGAAACTGTCGCACAGAATGTTTATGCAGCACTTAAGGCTATATGCTTCAGCACGAAACGTCTTAACGCTTAAAAAAGGCTGGGGCAAGGATAAATATACCAGTTTCGACCCGGAAATGCCGGATTATGGATATCTGATCCCGTTTTCACTAACATTCGGACTTAACGTTACATTCTAAATCAGTAGCTATGAAAAACTTAAAATTGATCATATTCGCTTTTGTCTTCCTCCTTGCGGCAAATAGTTGTTCTGACTTTCTTCAGGTAAATCCCAAGCAGGTATTGGACGAGGGCTTGCTTACAAAGCCGGGTGACATGGAAGGTTTTGTTACCGCAGCATATGCCAGGATAACCGATATTCCTTCCTGGGATTCTCCGTTTTCTCCATGGTGGTCGGGATCGCTTCGCTCTGACGATTCATATAAAGGCGGTGGAGGAACCTGGGACGGAGGTAATGGCTGGGGTTATATGGAAACTTTTGTCAATTTAACTCCGAACGGATGGCCTCTTGACTATCCCTGGTATGTTTCCTATCAGATCATCCAGCGGTGTAACACGGCTATACAGCGACTGGACGCAATTTCTGAAGAAGATTTTCCTGCCAAAAATATCCGGATTGGCGAGATGAAATTCGTTCGGGCGTTTGTTCATTTCAGGCTTAAGGAATTTTTCAAATACGTCCCTTACATTGATGAAAATGTCAAAGGAACTTCCGCTGAATTCGAAGCGGTTCCCAACAGGGAGCCTGATCAGCCAAACGATCTGTACTTATGGGAAAGAATTCTGAATGATTTTAAAGATGCCGAAACCCGGTTACCCGCGGTGCAACCGGAGATTGGAAGGGTAAATAAGAATGCGGCAACAGCCATGATCGCACGAACGCTTATGTTTATGGCATACGAACAGGACGACAGACATCAGGTAACAAACGTCAATAAAGACAGGCTGAGTGAAGCATTGGTTTATCTGAATAAATTGACGGAACAGGAAGGTCAGGCAGTTGGTTTATGTACCGATTTCGGAGAGAATTTTGTGCCGGAGTCTGACAATAATACAAAGGAATCAATTTGGGAAATCCAGTATTCGATCGACGATGGCAGTTCTACCGGAGGGAAAATAAACAGAGGTGAAGGTCTGAACCACCCATGGAACTGGGGCGGATTCCAATGTTGCGGGTTCCACCAGGTAAGTTATACAATGGGTAATGCATTTAAAACCGGGCCTGACGGATTGCCTTTGTTTGATACCTATAACGACGATTGCTATGGCGATTACATTAAAAACGGAAGTGGTGCAATCGACGTTGCTCTTGTTGAAGCCGGCAATAAGGCGTTTTTCAATAAATACAATTTCGATCCCCGTTTCAGCCATACGGCAGGAGTGCCGGGACATCCCTGGAAATATGATCCTGAACTGATATTTGAAAGCAGAGGCATCCGAAATGGTGCAGAGTATGGTTATCTGAAATCGGTGAAGGAGTTGCCACATCCGGGTTGTGGTTGTTTACTGTATGACGGATGGCAATTCAACTCGATGAACAAAAGGATGATCCGGTATGATGAAGTGCTGCTGTGGAAGGCTGAAGTACTTATTCAGCTGGACCGGCAGAATGAGTCTTTGGGCTTAATTAACCAGATTCGCGAACGGGCTGCGAACAGTACCGGTCGTTTAAAAAAGGCCGACGGAACACCGGTATTAAATTATAAATGTGAAACGTACAAGCCGGGCGTGAACTGTACCTGGAATAAGGATTTTGCCTGGAAAGCACTGCAATGGGAAAACCGTCTTGAACTGGCCTGCGAAGGCCGCCGTTTCTTCGACCTGCAACGTTGGGGTATTTTGGAGGAGACCATGAACGATTATTTCTCGGTTGAAAAAAACAGATTCTCGTGGATGGACAATGCACGCTTTACCGCCGGACGCGACGAGTTTTTCCCGATACCTCAGCCTCAGATAAAATGGGCAAAAGGAAATTACACACAGAATCCCGGATATTGACAACATTAACAGCATAATTATGAAGAATATTATAAAAATAGTTGTTGTAAC
>JBDKTZ010000418.1:0-3143 GCA_039679975.1 Prolixibacteraceae bacterium | reverse complement strand
TTGAGATCGACATCGTGTTTAATCAGGAAAAGCCCGAGAACATCCGCACCGGACAGACTTACCACCTGAAGCTGGAACTGGGCGAATCGGGGAAAGCGGTATTGCTTCCGCGCGGCGGATTTTTCCAGAGCACCGGCGGACAGTGGGTCTTTGTGCTCAATGAAAGCGGAACCGAAGCCGTGAAACGAAGCATCCGCATCGGCAAGCAAAACCCGCAATACTATGAAGTACTTGAAGGCTTAAAATCCGGCGAAAAAGTCATCACCTCCGGCTACGAGCTGTTTGGGAATAATGACAAGCTCATCTTACGATGAGGGAGACCGGAGACGGGAAACCGGAGGCCGGAGAATGTGAGGGTTTTAAGATAAAGAACCAACTTATTCAGACATGAAGCGAATTGAAAAATTTGAGGATCTTGAAGTTTGGCAGAACGGTATCAATCTTAGCATCCTGATATACGATAAATTGAAAGAATGTAAAGATTACGCATTCCGTGATCAGATATGCAGGGCGACGGTTTCCATTCCTTCCAACATTGCAGAAGGGTTTGAACGACAAAGCAATAAAGAATATATCCATTTTTTATTTATTGCAAAGGGATCAGCAGGAGAGGTAAGGACCCAACTGGAAATTGGGAAGAGGTTGAATTATTTTACAGCGGAAGATTATTTAGTTCTTCATGAGAACTCGAAAAGAATTTCCGCGCAGTTGTATCAATTAATTAAAACAAGGAAAGAACGATTTGAATAAAAACTTGAGAAGGTTCGGTATTCCGGTTTCCGGTCTCCGGTTTCCTTTCTCCCATCTTGAGACTTATGATACGAACAGTAAATCTAACGAAGGTTTTTCGCACGGAAGAGATTGAAACCAGTGCGTTGAATCAGGTGAGCCTTCACATACAGAAGGGCGAATTTGTGGCCATTATGGGCCCGTCGGGTTGCGGAAAGTCAACCCTGCTCAACATTATCGGGCTGCTGGACAATCCCAGCGGAGGTGAGTACTATTTCGACGGTAAAGAGGTCGGCGGATTGAAGGAGCGGAACCGGACGCAACTCCGCAAAGGAAACATCGGATTTGTTTTCCAGAGCTTTAACCTGATCGACGAGCTGAATGTGTATGAAAACGTGGAGCTTCCGCTCATTTACCTGAAGCTGAAAGCCCGCGAACGTAAGGAAATGGTCGAAAAGGTGCTGGAGCGGATGAGGATCAGTCACCGGCGCAAGCACTTTCCGCAGCAGTTATCGGGCGGGCAGCAGCAACGTGTGGCTATTGCCCGCGCGGTGGTGGCCAATCCGAAGCTGATCCTGGCCGATGAGCCTACCGGTAACCTCGATTCAAGGAACGGGCTGGAAGTAATGAACCTGCTTACCGAGCTGAACCGCGAAGGGACCACCATTGTCATGGTTACCCACTCGCTTCACGACTCCGAGTTTGCGCACCGCGTCATTAACCTTTTCGACGGGCAGGTCATTACCGAAGAACTGAAAAAGCAGATGGGCGACGTCCTGATCTGAAAAAACTAATGCACGAATGAAAAAATGGCTTGAGAACATTACCTGCAAAACTGATTTAAGCTGATGGATATGATTTTACTTGGATTATAGCTATAAGTTGAATAACTTTATACAGATAATCGTTATCGAGATCAACCAGTTGACTAACCTTTCTTAAATTATATCGGATGGCACTAACCTATGGATTGTATCCAAACAACCTGCGAAAAGGAGAGCGCGTTTTCCGGGCGCTCATCAGGAAACGGCAAAAATACACGCTCGACGAGGTCGTTGCCCGTGTGGTGAAAAGGAGTCCAGCCTTGACGGCTGCAGCCGTGCGGGGAGTCCTTGATCTGTTTACCGAAGAGGTGTCTGCAATCCTGGAGAACGGCGATTCCGTTACGACTCCCTTGTTTAAAGCCCAATGTAGTATTTCGGGGAGGTTTACCGGTCCGGGAGATTATTTCCTGCCCAACAGGCACATGGTGAAGGTAAGCCTTAAACCCGGCCAGCTGCTGAATAAAATGGCTGAACGGGTGAGGCCGCACAAGATTGAAAGTCACCTTCCGTGTCCGCTGATCGAATCGTTTACGGACATGGCTACCGGAGGGGTCAATTCGGTACTCACGCCGGGCGGGCCTGCTACGGTTAAAGGGATCCGGCTGAAGTTTGACACGGCCGATCCGGAGCAGGGCGTTTTCCTTCAAGGCGAAAGCCGTCAGCTTCTTCGCATTGACAATGTTTTGCGCAATGTATTTTCTCAAATCGTACTGATGCTTCCGGCCGGCCTTTCACCCGGAACGTACCAGCTGTTTATCAAAAGCAAGCTGAACACCCAGCAGCTCAGAACCGGCGAACTAAGGCAGTTGCTGGTGGTTGATTGAAGGAGTTAATGCCCGACAGATGCCCTGCTGCCGTATACCGGCAAACCCCGAAAGCCGCTACCGGGTCCGGCAGAGGCTTCACACGATGAGCATGTTCCGCTCACATAAGCAGGGCTTTGGTTCACGTTTCAGAAACCGGTTTATTCCTTCAGCTTTTTTGAATACTTCATTTCCATAATGAATGCTATGAGCAATCCCAGTCCACCGAAAAGAAGGACCGATGCGCCATAAATAATGCCGATCGTATCTCGCATATGCCAATCGTCATTAATTCCCGGCTGATTTAGCCCTACCGATTCAGTGATTATGAATCCGACCAGGAGTCCCAGTCCGACGCCAAGCAGCAGACAGGCGATTTTTAAAGTCCCGAATACGGGCAGTTTCTTTTCAGGGAAGCTGAATTTGTTTTGGATCATCGAAGCGTCGAAGGTCGACCCGATCTTTTCGATCATGGCAAGCCGTTCCTTCCGGCAAACGAGCAGCTCGAACAATTTATAAATACCCAGTGTGATCATTCCGACAACCAGCGGAATTGTAATAAAGTCCATCATAATTGTAATTTTTAAAATCTCTAAATTTGATCTTTTGTGATGTTGGACGCCGGGTGTTGAAATTGGTTACATCCCGGTGTACCGATACTGTAACCAATATAAAAGGACTGCGTCAAAGCCAGTACGATGGAACACCTGAATGAAACCGACCTGATTCGACGTGTTCTGGACGGGGAGCCAAGGGCTTTCTCAGTCCTGATAAATCGTTATCAGCG
>JBDKTZ010000448.1:0-12824 GCA_039679975.1 Prolixibacteraceae bacterium | reverse complement strand
TGTTAAACAAAAAGGATCAGCGCGCAGATAATCACTGCAAAGAAGGCAACCCCTTCGACCAGTGCTGCTGACACGATCATGTTCGAGCGGATATCGCCGCTGGCTTCAGGCTGACGGGCAATAGCTTCCATCGCGCTGGAGCCGATGCGGCCAATTCCAATACCTGCTCCTACTGCAGCCATGCCGGCTCCGATCCCTGCTCCGATCTCGGCCAATCCCACTCCGATATTACCGACGGTCGCCAGCTGATCTGCTAAAAGAATGAATAAAGATGTCATAGTGATTTGAATTTATATAATAAGTGATTAGTGATGTTCTTCTGTTGCCATGCCGAAATAGAGCGCCGAGAGCAAGGTAAATACATAAGCCTGAATAAACGAGACCAGCACATCAAGCAAAGTCATGAAAACCGAGAAGATGACGGAGATGACCGAAACACCCGCTCCTATCCCGGGTCCCATGATATCGGCAAAGATAAAGATGAGACTGACGAACACGGTGATAATCATGTGTCCCGCCATCATGTTGGCGAATAACCGCACCATCAGGACGAATGGTTTGGTAAAGAGCCCTGTCAGCTCCACAATGGGCATTAAGGGAATGGGAAACTTCAGCCACATCGGTACATCCGGATTATAGATCTCTTTCCAGTAATGCCGGTTGCCGCTGAAGCTGGTAACAAGAAAGGTAAACAATGCCAGGACCAAAGTGACTGCAATATTTCCTGTCACATTGGCTCCAAAGGGGAAAACAGGTATCAGGCCAATAATATTATTAATGAGGATAAAGAAAAACAGGGTAAGGAGGAATGGCAAATACCGTTCGGCCTTTGCAGCCCCAATTGCAGGAACTGCCACTTCGTCGCGTACAAACAGAATAACCGGTTCAAACAGGTTTTGCAGCCCCGACGGCGCTTTTCCTTTATTCCGTATGGCTGCGCGCGCAATGCCTACAAAGAGCCAGATGAGGATGACTACACTGAGCAGTATGCCACAAACCACTTTGGTCATAGAAAGGTCGACAGGCAGCCCCATTACTTTGCCCTGTTCATTCATCTCCACTATTTTTCCTTTGTATTCGCCTTCACCGGCTATTCTGAAGTTTTTCCAGCTTTCGGCGCCATGATGAAAGCGGGAAGACAGGAACATGTGCCAGCCACTGTTTTTACTGTATAAAATAATCGGAAGAGGAACACTGATATGGGTGTGACCAATAGTGAGAATGTGCCATTCAAAGGCATCCGAAACATGATCCATCACAAAATCACCCGCATTGAATTTTTCTTCATGACTCTGGGCAGCTGCTTCTCCTGTTTGGGTAGGTCGTGAGGCAGCAGAGCTTAGAGAGAATAACGCAAATAAGGTGATGAAAAACAAAAATACGAATGAATGTCGCATAATCTCCTTCATCTGACTTTTAAACATCTTCCACGTTGTCATGTTTTTTCAAAAACACAGAAATTTAATACTATTTTTAAGGGATTATTCTTTCCGTCACTTAATTTTAACTATTTCTTTTTACTAGGCGCACCATTGCGATCACTTCCATGATTGAAAAAGCAACATACATGACCAGGAAATTTCCCATGATCACCTTGGCATGTTCCCGTTGCATCCATGCCAGGCCGATAACAACAAACAGATAAATAAACATTTTGATGAAGTTCACTGCCATGAAGGAGCTCGTGAACCTTCGGTTATTTTTCCTTAATGTACTAAACAACCATGCGTAAACAATGTTTGTTATTACATAAATAAAAAATAACATAAAGATGAGTGTAGGGGTATACAGTTCGGGGAGTATGCAGGTATAGAGGAGGTAACCTGCTGCGAGAAAGAAAATTGTAAGTAAGGTGGATTGAATTATAAAGCGTTTCATCCTATCTGGTTTTTTGAGTGTTTAAAACGGTTCCCCGAAAGTCAGGGAATTGTTTCTCCGGTATTCCCCGGAGTTATTTTTTTAAAAAATTTCGGATTGCATAAAAGATAGCACCGATCACCGAGAGGATCATCAGCCCCAGGGTGAATGCAGGAAATGACAATTCAAGCCATTGGTCGATTTTGTAGCCTGCAAATACTCCTGCAGCCATGATTAACATCATTTCGAAGGCAAGGCTGGAATAACGGATGAACAGGTCGATCTTCTTTTTGGACTGATCAAATTTTGGATCTTTCATATTTCACCTGTTGGCTCATTTTGCATGAACCTGAAAACACGGAACCAGGTTCAATGCTTAGCTTCCCGGAGAGAATATCTCCTTTTACATGCGCTGAAGATCTTAAGCTTAACAGTTGTTCAATGTTGAGATTCCCTTCAACGAAGCCGGAAATTTCACAGTTTTTACAGTTTACGTTACCTGTGATCTTTCCGGAGGCGCCGATGACCACGCGTCCTGTACATTGCACGTTGCCGGCAAGTTCGCCATCGATCCGGATATCTCCTTCTGAATGAATGTCGCCGGTTATTTGGGTTCCTTTCCCAATGAGGTTGATGGCCTGCGAGTCAATTTCATTAAAAGTCTTTGCCATTGTTGATTTTTGTTGTAGGCCAAATATAGCTTTTTTTTAGACACAAGTATCAAGTATCGAGAACACAATACGAGGAGAGTCTTACATCTTGTGTCTTGTGCTTATTTATTAAAATGATACAGGAACGTGATTTCGCCTTCAAAAGCAGGTTTTGCGTTTTCTTCAATTTCCATCCGGACTTTTAACTGCACTTTGCTGATTCCTCTCAGATTGGCGATTGACTGAAGCCAGACGTGCGTCCTGACCTTGCTGTTTACCAGCACCGGCTGACCAAATTTGAAATGATCGATGCCATAATTGACCAACATGCTGAAGTTCTCGACCTGTACAGCTTCGTGCCACATCACCGGAAGCAGCGAAATGGTAAGATAGCCATGAGCAATGGTGGCTCCGAAAGGTCCTTCGGTTTTGGCCCGTTCGGGGTCCGTGTGGATCCATTGGAAATCGAGGGTTGCATCAGCGAATTTATTGATCTGTTCCTGGGTAACGGTGTGATATTCAGAAACTCCTAATTTTTGACCCAGGTATTTTTCAAACTCTTCATGGCTTCTGATTACAGGTTTGGTCATGATATGAATGGTTAAATGGTTAAATATTCAGAATAAGTGTATGGGGCATAGCGCTTGCATGCCGTCTCGGTTCTCCTGCTTTCTGTTCTTTACTCGCTGTTATATGCCCATTTTAAATAGAGGGCGCCCCAAGTGAATCCGGCTCCAAAAGCAGCCAGAATCAGATTATCTCCTTTTTTAAGTCGTTTTTCGTAATCGTACAGGCAAAGAGGAACTGTTGCGGCTGTCGTGTTGCCGTATTTCTGGATATTAATCATCACCTGGGCGGGATCGAGATCCATCCGCCTTGCCACCGCTTCAATAATGCGCATATTCGCCTGGTGAGGAACCAACCACGCGAGGTTTTCGGCGGTGATCTGATGTTTTTGCATTATCTCCGCAGCCACATCGGACATTCGCTTCACTGCATGCTTAAATACCGTGGGCCCGTCCTGATGGATGAAGTGTTCCCTATTGGCTACCGTTTCAGCCGATGCCGGATGTTTTGATCCCCCTGACCTAATGTAGAGATAATTTCGTCCTTTTCCGTCAGTATGATGGATGTAATCTTTAATACATTCATCTCCGGTTACAGGTTCAAGCAGGACGGCAGCAGCTCCGTCGCCAAACAACGGACAGGTAGTACGGTCGTTATAGTCAGTGATAGACGACATCATGTCGGCAGCTACAATAACGACCTTTTTATAACGGCCCGATTCTATGAACGAAGCGCCGGTCGCAAGCGAGAACAAAAATCCCGAGCAGGCTGCATTCAGATCAAAACTCCAGGCATTGTGAAGCCGGGCTTTGTTGCAAATAATATTTGCTGTTGCAGGAACGGGACGGTCAGGCGTAATGGTAGCACAGATCAGCAGATCAATGTCATCATGATGGGTTTTTGTTTTTTCCAGAAGTTGCAGAACTGCCGAAGTCCCCATGTCTGAAGTGGCTTTTCCCGGCTCTTTGAAGATCCTTCGTTCTTTTATTCCGATGCGCTGCATGATCCACTCGTCTGAAGTATCGACCATCGTACTTAATTCGTCGTTAGTGAGCCTGTATTCAGGCAAAAATGCACCAATACCAGTTATTGCTGCATGAATATCTCCCATAATCAATAATTTAACAATATGCATAATAAGAAGCCAAAACTTCTGCTGATGCACAAAAATAGTCTATGTTCAGTTTTGATAAATGAAGGGCGAAAGATAGATGTAAAAAATTTAAGCGCCAAAGAAAAAGTTGAAAAGTAATAATCCAACTTGTTTTGAAACAATTAATTAAAATAGTCGAAAATTTAATTAATCGGTACGAAGACCTGCCGGCAAGACACAAGTATCCGGATAAGGGTTTTAAGCTGAACGCAAAGGCGGAAGAATCAGGATGAAACACATAAAGGCACAAAAGAACGATTCCTTGCACCTTTATGTAGTGATATTTTGCATTTCACTCTGACGTCGGCTGTTTAAAAACTAGTTCCGCGTCCCTGTGAATTATACGGTGATTTCCTTTTCAATTACAAGCTTTCCTCTGTAATATCCGCATTCCGGGCAAACAGTATGGTATTTTACCGTTGCGCCGCAATTGGAGCAGCTTGCCAGTGTTACGGGGATTGCCGTGTCGTGTGTTCTTCTTTTATCCCTTCTGGATTTAGAATGTCTGTGTTTTGGATGTGCCATTTTTTATAATCTTTATTCGTTTCCTAATAATTTTTTTAAATCATTCCACCTCTCCGACTGATCGGGTTGCCCGGGAACAGACAGATTCCTTAGTCGTTCGAGCATTTCAGGGTCACAGGTACTGTTGCCATCGCTGTCGTCGGGATGAACTTGTCTGATCGGTATCGAAAGAATGATGAAATCATAAATCAGCTTTGCCACATTGATCTGATGATCGGCAGAACTGACCCAAATCACGTCATCACCCTCATTAAAACTTTCTTCGCCAAACTTGACGATAATTTCATTTTCGCTTTTCACTGCCTGGTCATAAAGTTCGAGGCATCTGTCGCACTGAACTTTAACTGTTCCGTTAACTGAAAACCGAAGTACCATCAATGAACTCTGTTTCTCCAGGGTGACTTTTACTGAGACGTTTCCGTCGTCAGCAATTCCACCGTCGAAATACTCGAAGAACCTTTTGCCAACTTGATAATCAAATTCATGTATCCCCAGCCCGAGTCCTTTGAATGCAATAGTATATACTGACAATTTTGCCACTGCTTCGAAAAAAGTGTTGCAAAAGTATAAAAAATAAATAAACGGTGAAAGATTTGGTGATTTTAATTTGAAGACGGAGGAGGAAGACCGCAGACAGGAGCCCGGAAGGTAGCAAGGTAGTAGGATAACAAGGTGGCAAGGCTGGATAGTTAAATTATGTAATTGTATTCAAGACTTACTGCTCGCTGCTTATTACTTCCTATCTCGAGTAGTGGTTGAGTACAATCCGGAATGTGGAGCCGATATTGACTTCCGAATGTTTCAGAAAGATCTTTCCCCTATGATAATTTTCAATGATCCTCTTGACCAGTGGAAGACCCAGTCCCCATCCCCTTGATTTTGTTGTGAAGCCGGGAACAAAAACGATTTTGAATTGCGATTTGGGAATGCCTTTTCCATTGTCGCTCACGTCAATAAATAGCTGGTCCTCATTTTCTGTCAGGTCGATGGTAATGATTCCCTCACCGCCGGTAGCATCGACAGCGTTTTTACAAAGATTTTCGAACACCCAGCTCATCAGGATCGGGTTATGCGGAACGCAGCAGGGGTGCGAACGGTCGAATTTCAGGTTGAATTTGATCTTGGGCGACGTCCGGTTGCGCAGGTATGATACGGTTGATGTGATTACGGGGATAATGTCGGCCATGACCAGTTCGGGAGCGGATCCGATTTTTGAAAAACGATCGGTGATTTTAATTAGCCGATTGATATCTTTTTCAAGTTCCATGATCAGCTCAGGGCGAACTCCTTCCATTTTCAGCAACTCCTTCCAGGCCATCAGCGACGAGATGGGTGTTCCTAACTGATGAGCTGTTTCCTTCGACATGCCCATCCATACCTGGTTTTGTTCGGCCTGCCGGGATGCACTGAATGCAAAGTATGCGATCATGATGAAGACTGAAATGATAATGATTTGTATGACCGGGAAAAACTTGAGCCGCCGCAGGACTTCTGAATCGTGGTAGTACAGGTATTGTGTTTCCTTTTCCGAGACATCGATCCTCAGGGGTTCACGTTCACGGATCATTTGTTTTAATTTCCGTTTGAGTACCTGATCCTTGTTTTTCTCCGTGTATCTGATATTGATGGCGGTTATCACGCGCAGCGCGCTGTCGGTCTGGATAATGGGAATATCGGTATTGTGTTGGATGACGTTCAGAAGAAAATTCAGGTTTTGCAGCGAGTCGTTCTGGGGCAGCGAGAGCTGTTTGGTCGCTTCGGCCCATTCGGATACGCTGTTCCGTTCCTTTTCGGCAATATTCGTCGCCAGCCAGTGGGTATACAGCAATGACGTGACAATGATCAGTGTGGCGATCAGAAAGAGCAGAAACTTATAAATCTTTTTCCTCCGGTAGAAATTCATATTCAGTAAAGAAGCTTTTATCTGTTAGCGTTTATTCGTGAATTTTATAACTTGTTCAAGCGGTAACCAGCTTACAGCTTTTGGAAACGAAAGCTTAACGCTCATGGCTCACAGCTATTTGCTAATAGGTTTTCTGCGATGCGGCTAATGCCGGCGGCGTCGAATTCACACTCACGAATCAGCTCCTCCTGGGAGCCATGTTCAACAAACTTATCGGGAACCCCAAGCCTGATTACTCTGGCGCTGTAATGATGATCGGTCATAAACTCGAGGACTGCCGATCCGAATCCACCCTGCAGCACACCATCTTCAACGGTCATAATCTGATTAAATTTATTGAAAATGTGGTGAAGCAGGTCCGCATCCAGCGGTTTTACAAAACGCATATCGTAATGAGCGACCGAATACCCCTTGTTATGCAATGCACTGACTGCTTTAGCTGCGTTGATACCGGTAGTCCCGATCGTTAATATGGCCAGCTGCACGCCCTCGGTTATAATTCTTCCTTTTCCCACAGGAATCGCTTCGAAGGGCTGGTTCCAGTCCACAACCGTTCCTGATCCTCGGGGATATCTGATCGAGAAGGGGCCCATGTTACTGAGCTGAGCGGTGTACATCAGGTTACGGAGTTCTATTTCATCCATGGGCGCTGAAACGATCATATTCGGAATGCTTCGCATGAAGGCCAGGTCGAATACACCATGGTGAGTAGGGCCGTCAGCACCTACCAGTCCACTGCGATCGAGACAGAATACCACATTCAGCTTTTGGAGAGCTACGTCGTGAATAATCTGATCGTACGACCGCTGCATGAACGACGAATAAATATTGCAGAAGGGGATTAGCCCGCGAATGGCCATGCCGGCCGAGAAGGTCACCGCATGCGATTCTGCAATGCCGACATCGAACGCCCGGTTCGGCATCTTTTCCATCATAATATTCATAGAACAGCCGCTGGGCATAGCGGGTGTGACTCCCACGATCCGGTCGTTCATCTCAGCTAATTCAAGGAGTGTGGTGCCAAACACATGCTGGAACTTCGGCGGTTTGTTGTTTGCAGGTGGACTTTCGAGCCGCATGCCGGTTTCCTTGTCGAACAGTCCGGGAGCGTGAAATGCTGTTTGATTCAGCTCGGCTTGTTTAAACCCTTTTCCCTTTTTCGTGAGCACGTGAAGGATCTTGGGACCTGGTATATTCCGGAGGTCTTGCAATACTTTGGTCAGGTATTTCACATCATGACCGTCAACCGGGCCAAAATATCGAATGCCAAGGCTTTCAAAGAGGTTCGATTCCTTGAGCAGAGCGGCTTTGATAGCGCCTTCGGTTTTCTGCACCAGTTTCCGTGCGCGGGGGCCAAAACCGTTGAATTTTCCAAGGCGTTCCCATACTTCCTGTTTTAACCGGTTATAGGATTTGGATTTTGAGATATTAAGCAGGTAATTGCTGACCCCGCCCACGTTGGGGTCTATGGCCATATTGTTGTCATTCAGAATGATCAGAACATCCGAGTTGATCCAGGCTGCATTATTGAGTCCTTCAAAAGCCATTCCTCCGGTCATGGAACCATCACCGATAACTGCCACAATCTTACGATTTTCCTCCTTGTTGAGCGATGAAGCCACACCCATCCCCAGGGCGGCCGAAATGGATGTACTGGCATGACCGGTGCCAAATGTATCGTAAATGCTTTCGGCGGTCTTTGGAAATCCGCTGATACCTTTGTATTGCCGGTTTGTATGAAAGAGGTCTTTTCGGCCTGTGAGAATTTTATGTCCGTAAGCCTGGTGCCCAACGTCCCATACCACCAGATCGAAAGGAGTATGATAAATATAATGGATCGCCACGGTCAGCTCCACGACGCCAAGACTGGCGCCGAAATGACCGGGATTATGTGAAACCTCATCAATAATAAACTGCCGGAGTTCTTCACAAAGGGCAGGAAGTTCTTCTACCTTCAGTTTGCGGAGGTCGGTTGGATCGTTTATATTTTTCAACAGGCTTCCCTTAGTTTCGTTCATGTTGCTGAAAATTAAAACTACAAAGATAGGGAATAGTCGTGAGTCATGAATCGTGAGTTGTGAGTAAATAGTGAGAAAACTCAGAACCCGCAACTCCTAAATTCTTATTGCACTTCTTTTGCGGCGGGAGAAGGTAGCCAGCTCACGGAAGCCGGTTTCGCGGAGCATTGTCAATGCACTTTCGGCATGACGATACACTTGTTTCGACTGATGGGCATCGGATGAAAGTGTGACGGGGACTTTCTGAAGGAAGCATTGTTTCAGAACTGCCGGTCCAGGGTAAAACTCATTGCAGGCACGGTCGAGTCCGCCGGTATTGAGTTCAACAGTCATATTATTTTCACCGATTACCCTGATCGTGTTCTCGAACAAACGGCTCTGATCCGATTCCGGATAGATCCTGAATTTCTTGATTACGTCAATATGTCCGATAATATCGAACAGTTGTGATTTCGCGGCCAGCTGGACCAGCTCAAAGTAGATATTGTACAATTCGTCATTCGACCATTTCCCATAAAATGACTGATCGCCGTCAAAATTCCAGTCGCCGATAAAATGAACCGAGCCAATCACGTAATCGAGCGGGAGTGAATTGATTATCGATTCAATTTCATCCTCCCTTCCCGGAAAGTAATCCATCTCGATACCATAGCGGACCTTGATTTTTTTACTGTATTTGTCGCGAAGTTCGAGAATCTGAGCTGTCATTACCGGCAGATCGACGGGAGCGACGGCCCAGGGTACCATTTTGAGACACACATGGTCAGTAAGGCCGATCTCGTCCAATCCTTTTTCAATTCCCGCCAGGATCATTTCTTCATACGTATTATTCCCGTCTGACAGGATACTATGCATGTGATAATCGATCATTTCGCAAAAAAAATACTTTTTTCAAAGATAAAAAAAAACAGAGAAGGGCTGTAGGTTTTAAAAGGGCAAAAAAAAGGCAGCTTCAACAAGCTGCCTCAAAGCCATGAAAACAATTAAACAATGTTCAGAAAACAGAAAACTAGAAACAATTATATCGTAAAAATCTCGTGATTCTTAACTTCAAGCATTTTATCCACCTTTTTTGTATAGCCGGTGGTCAACTCCTGCACCCGTTCTTCGGCGTCTTTTTCAAGATCCTCGGCCAGGCCGTTTTTTAATAATCTCTTCACTGCCTCATTCGCGTCTTTACGCGCTGTACGAATACTGACTTTGGCATTTTCGCCGAGCTGGCTCACCTGTTTTGATAGGTTACGGCGCCGTTCTTCAGTGAGAGGAGGGACATTAATTCTGACAATTTCGCCGTTGTTTTCAGGATTAAAACCCAAGTTCGCGTTCATGATTGCCTTTTCAATGGGTACAATCATATTTTTTTCCCAGGGTTGAACTGCAATTGTGCGAGCGTCGGGCGTACTGATGTTCGCTACCTGATTTAACGGGGTCATGCTTCCATAATAATCCACCTGCACACTATCCAACATTCTTATCGAAGCTTTTCCCGCACGTACATGGATCAATTCCTTTTCCAGATGTTCGGTTGCCAACCCCATTTTTTCCTTACAAAGCTCCAGTATCAATTCAACTTCCTCTTCCATAGAAAATGATATGGTCAGTTTCTTTTCAGTGTTGAGACAAATATAGACGAAATTTATAAATTTTTAAAATTCTTTCACACTTTTCACGAAAAAATGCTTTAGAATATGTTTTAATGCTTAGAATCTGTGATCCTGAGACAGGAACATTTATTTTTATATATTCGAATTTTTTAACCTTTGTTTTATGGCATCCAAACCAGATACAGCAGGATATTCCCGCAATATACTTCTTCTGATTATCATACTGAACTCATTTACAAACCCGTTTCTTGGTGCAGCGGTTAATATTGCATTGCCACAGATTGGTCAGGATTTTGCCATGAATGCCATTTCTCTCAGCTGGGTGGCCATGTCTTTTTTGCTTTCGTCGGCTGTTTTTCTGGTGCCATTGGGGAAGCTGGCCGACATCACCGGAAGGAAAAGGATTTTTCTATACGGGAACGCTCTTATTACATTAAGCGCAGTACTCTGTATCTTTTCGACCTCAGGAAACATGCTGATCGCATTCAGGGCTCTGCAGGGGATTGGGAGCGCCATGACCTTTGGCACGGGCATCGCGATCATTACGTCGGCTTTTCCTGTCCAAGAGCGTGGCAGGGCAATCGGGATCAGTGTCACCGCAGTTTACCTGGGGTTGTCGGTGGCTCCCTTTTTGGGGGGGATACTCACGCAAACCTTCGGGTGGAGGAGCTTGTTCTTTGTGACTATTCCGTCGGGTTTACTGGTCATTTTTTTGACCTGGTTTGCCATCAAGGTTGAATGGGCCGAAGCACGGAGCGAGCTATTTGATTATCGGGGTTCATTGGTTTATATGCTGGCCATATCGTCGCTGATGTACGGTTTCTCAAAGCTTCCGGATCCTGTCGCCATTATACTTACTATGACCGGTATTGCCGGAGTGATCTTCTTTATTTGGCTTGAACTGAAGACTCCTTATCCGGTATTGAATATTCAGCTTTTCAGGAGCAACAGGATATTCGCTTACTCCAATCTGGCTGCACTCATCAATTACGCGGCCACTTTTGCCATTACTTTTCTATTAAGCTTATATCTTCAATACATAAAGGGATTAAGTCCGCGGGAAGCGGGGATCGTGTTGGTGACGCAACCGTTGCTGATGACGATTTTTGCATCGATATCGGGCCGTATGTCGGATCAGTACGATTCGCGTATCTTGTCGTCAACCGGTATGGGCATTATTGTTGTCGGCCTGGTTTTGTTGGCTTGTTTAAGTGAAGAGACGTCTCTTTCGTTCATTGTTGTTAGCCTGGCTATCCTGGGAACGGGCTTTGGTTTATTTTCGTCGCCCAATACAAATGCGGTGATGAGCTCGGTCGAAAAGCGATATCTGGGCGTGGCTTCCGCTACCATCGGGACCATGAGGCTCACAGGACAAATGATGAGCATGGGTATTGCCACTTTAGTGATCCACGTGTTTATTGGCAAAGCTCAGATCACTTCGGCTAATCATCATTTATTCCTGTCGGGTGTGACTACGGTTTTCATTTTATTCAGTCTGTTGTGCTTTTTGGGGGTATTTGCGTCGTTGGCAAGGGGAAGGGTTTCACCATAGGGCTTCCGGAGCTACACCGTCTACCGTAAGTTTTGGCTTTGTTATGCTAGAAGAAAACTGAACTCCTTCCGTTGTCGTCAGGCAGATTTTTTTAAATGCGTTACAAATCCAAAATTATTAATTCTTTGATGCTCAGGCTCGAGATGATATATTGCTTTAAGGGGTCGAGGGCTTTTTATTGATGGACCAGGGTGCCGATAGATTCGCCGAGGATGATCTTTTTGAGATTGCCGGGGATATCCATGTTGAAGACCACGATGGGGAGGTTGTTTTCTTTGCACATAGTGGTGGCGGTGAGATCCATGATGCGTAAGCCGCGGTTGTATATTTCGTCGAATGTGATCGTGTCAAATTTAACGGCGGCGAGGTCCTTTTCGGGATCGGCTGTATAAATGCCGTCAACGCGGGTTCCTTTGAGCATAACGTCGGCCTGAATCTCAATACCCCGAAGGGACGAACCGGTGTCGGTGGTAAAATAGGGATTCCCGGTACCGGCCGAAAAGATAATCACATAGCCTTGTTCGAGGGCTTCCACGGCCTTGTCTTTCGAATAGAACTCTCCGACAGGTTCCATGCGGATGGCGGTAAACACCTTTGAACGGATACTTTCGGTCGTGAGGGCTGAGTTCAGGGCCAGACTGTTGATCACGGTGGCCATCATTCCCATCTGATCGCCTGTTACTCGATCAAAGCCTTTCGCAGTGCCACTGAGTCCGCGGAATATATTCCCGCCACCAATGACAATCCCTATCTGCACTCCCAATCGGGAGACCTCAGCAATCTGTTGGGCATATTCGGTCAGTCGCTTTGCGTCGATACCGTAAGCCTGTGTTCCCATAAGCGACTCTCCGCTCAGTTTCAGAAGTACACGTTTGTATGTTGTCATGGTGTATGCAATTTCCTGCAAAAATAGGAAATTGACGGATTATATTCCCGGTTCAAGAAAATATTCCTGATTTCGTGTTAAGGTCATTGACCTGTTACCTATGAATCAG
>JBDKTZ010000050.1:0-2851 GCA_039679975.1 Prolixibacteraceae bacterium | reverse complement strand
CTGAAATCATGAAAGCAAAATTCTACTCTAAATTAATTGTTCCGGTGTTGCTTGGGACAATTATCGGGTTAAATGCTGAAGCTCAATCCAGAGGTAACTCTGCCAATCATCACAAAAAGAATGAGAAAGCATATAGAAAAACCGAAAAAGATAATTCCAAACACAATGCTACGGCATATCGGTATGACAGAGAAGATCACGGACATTCGCCTTACCGGGAATATGATTATGACCGGTATGGAAATGGGAAGAAGATGTATCGAAGGTATGGAGATGATCATGAGTATCCCAACAAAGTCTATACTTACCGTCATCCGACCTATGGAACAGTTTACCGTTCCTTCAACACGGTTCCGGTACGTTTAAGGTGTCACGACGGCTATTATTATTTCCATGGAGGTCATTACTATCGGTTATATCCAAATGTTGGCTATGTGAGAGCGGAAATTCCAAGATCGGTTGTTTTTTATGAAATTCCGTCTAATGTCGTAAGAGTTCGGATTGGAGGCCATCGATATTACCGTTACGGTGAACTCGTTTTTGAACGTTACGATGACGGTTACCGTCTGGCTCCGCCTTCCGTAATGATTAACATTAATTTGTAACCCTTGTAATAGGATTGGTTTAATCGCTTTGTCAGAAGAGCATGATGCCGAGGTTTTACTTCGGTGAAACCTCCCTTTTTAGCCTGTTATTTGCCTGTGACTGATAATTACAGCTCCTGCTTTCTCCATTTCGTCCCAGGCCTTCTCTTCTTCACCGGGAAATGCATTGACTGCAGCAACTGCATCTTTTACAACAAAGGTTTTGAATCCGGACTGCAGGGCATCCAGGACAGTGTTCTTTACACAATATTCAGTGGTCAGTCCGGCAATAACGATCTCGTCTACACCTTTCTGCTTAAGATATTCACCGAGTTGAAAATTAGTCGCTTCGAATGCAGAATAACCATCATCAATATTTCTTGTGCCTTTCAGAAATTCCTGTTCGATCTTGTCCTGATTCAGGTCTTTAGGAAAATCGGCTCCGTAAGATCCTTCAATACAATGTACCGGCCATTTTCGAAAGTGGATGGTATCAGCAGGGTGGCAGTCTTTTGAAGCAACGATCAGCTTGAAATGATTCTGAAGGAGGTTAATAAGCGGAATAATTTCATTTCCTCCGGCAGCCGGTAAGGCACCGCCGGGTAAAAAGTCATTTTGCAGATCAACAATCAGAAATGCTCTCATATTAAATCAATGTTTTTTCAAAAAGTGTCCGGACAAATGGTCCCTGAGCTGCATGACCTGTTCCGTAATTCCTGTCAAATAAATTTGCGGATTTAAAAACCGTTTATGTTCTTCAGGTAGTTGTTCCAGTCTTTTAATGTTATAGGAGGCAATATCCCGGGGATGAGGGGCGGCAGCCAGACGTTTCCCGCCTTTCATCATCAGATGCATTAACGGTTCTTTTGTAAGGTTCTCTGCGAGCTGATGTCTTTTGGGTTCCGTCAGGTGGTAAATAACGGAATAACCAGGTTCATCCGAAAAAGAGATCCCGTCCGCGTAAAATTGATTTTCCCCGGTTATGAAACGGTCAATCTTTTTGATCCCGGGAAGTGTCATTTTTGCGTTGTTTTCTGATACTTTGATGGTCGCTTTGCCATCAAAGTATGAAAGTTTATAAACACCATCCAAAGCTGCTTCGGGATTACCGGTGACAAGGGAAGTGCCGACGCCAAAAATGTCGATAGGAGCGCCTTGATAAAGTAAACTTTGAATGATGAACTCATCAAGCTGATTTGAGACCACAATTTTTACTTCCTGTAATCCGGCTTCATCGAGCATCTTCCTGGCTTTCTTACTCAGAAAGGTCAAATCGCCGCTGTCCAGCCGTATTGCCTTCAGCTTGTGGCCATTTTGCCTGAGTTCTCTGCCAACAATAATGGCGTTCGGAATTCCGCTTTCGAGAGTGTTAAAGGTGTCGACCAGTAAAACGCAATCGTCGGGATACCAATTGGCATAGGTTCTGAACGCTTTCAGCTCGTCGTCAAAGCATTGAACCCAGGAATGGGCCATGGTGCCGCTTCCTTCCAGATCAAAAAGATAAGCACTGTATACATTCGATGTTTTATTGAATCCACCGCTTATGGCGGCTTTTGTTGCGTGAATGCCTCCCATACCCTGGGCGCGCCTCAACCCGAATTCCAGCAATACCCTGTTACCTGCAGCCCATCTCATTCTGCTCGCTTTTGTAGCGATAAGCGATTCGAAATTCAGGAAATTAAGTAACAACGTTTCCAATAATTGGGCTTCCAGGATCGATCCTTCTACCCGCAAGACCGGCTCATAAGGAAAGATGATTTCACCTTCCTTTACAGACCAGATCGATCCCTGAAACGAAAATCCTTTCAGATAACGGATGAAGTTTTCCTTGAACCCTAATGACTGTAGGTATTCTAAGTCATCCTGCCCAAAACTAAAATTTTCAATGAAATCCAAAACTGATGAAAGTCCGGCAAAAGTTACGAACCCGCCGCCGTAGGGCAGACTCCTGAAAAAATAATCAAAGCAGGCCGGTTTATGATGGCGATCACTCAGATAGTAACCTTGGGCCATGGTTAATTCATAATAATCGATATATAGTCCGTTGCTCTTTTCAAACTGATGCATAGTAACCGAAGTTAATCCGGACTAAATTACGGATAAATAGCGGGCGATAAAGCGTGTTACACGAAAAGTTACATTCTTTTAGTAACAAATTGGCAGGTGAGCGTGTTAATTTTCAAAACAAATCATCATGAAGACAAATAAAGCGAAGGCAATTTGGACGGGAACCCTGAAAGAGGGGAATGGTCAAATGAGTTTTGACC
>JBDKTZ010000429.1:0-2918 GCA_039679975.1 Prolixibacteraceae bacterium | reverse complement strand
GGATTTTCTGTCTCTCCCCTGCCAGGCTGATCAATTCTTCGGCCATGTCTACGTCAAGACAGATTGGCTTCTCAAGAAAAACATGCTTATTCTGCAGAAGCGCCTTTTTTGTCATTTCATAATGAAGTTCGGTATGCACGCAAATATGAACGGCATCCAGCTCTTCTTTTCCGAGACATTCATCCAGGCTGGAGTACCGGCTGATCTCATTGATTTTGTCAGGATCAATCCGACCTGTCTGAATATTTCCTTCCGCCGAACACAAATTTTTTTCTATGTTTTCCGGATTCTTATCAATGATCGCTACCAATTGCAGATCTTTATTCCTGAGAATGTTCAATGCATGGGTCATCCCCATGAATCCAAAACCGGCTATAGCTACCCGCTTCATACTTTAATTTTTTGAATGAAACCACCCTGAAACTTTGATTATCAGGGTGGTTTATACAAATAATCTGCTTTAATAACAAAGGAATTCCAATCGTGAGCTACAGGCTATCACCAAAATCCTGACGGAATTTAGCAACCAGCTTATCGACCCAGTCGCCGATGGGTTTCAGTTTACCGACAAAGAAGCGCAACACAGGAGGTTCTTCGCTCCACTCAAGGCCTCCGATCAGGTTACGGTTATCGTACAGCCACTGAAGCCGGTCTTCAAGATATTTAACTTGAGACAAAGTAAACACACGGCGTGGGAAAGCCAGACGAAGCAGTTCGACGTCAGCTAAAATATCGTTTCCCTCTGCATCACGTACGCTCGATATTGTGCCGCGCTCCATTCCGCGAACACCCGACGCCACATAAACGGCAGCAGCAAGAGCACCTGCAGGATATTGTGTTTGCGGAACATGAGGAATAAATTCACTTGCATTCAAATGACATCCCAGGCCCCCGGCAGGAGTAACAACGGGGATCCCGCGTTTTACCAGTGCATCAACCAGGTACTTAATGAATGTGGGAGAATGGCTGATCATGTCAAAATCGAGTGTTTCGTACAGGCCCACGGCCATGGCTTCGATTTCACGCACACTCATTCCACCGTAGGTCAGAAATCCTTCAAAAAGCGGCACAAGGTCACGCATCTGCATATAAATATCACGGTTATTCGTGCATATACCGCCGCCCCGGGTACAACTCACTTTTCTTCCCGAAAAATAGGCAAAATCAGAATAGCCGACCATTTCGTGAAGGATTTCCTTGATCGATTTATTCTGATACCCTTCTTCCCTGATCTTGATAAAATACAGGTTCTCGTTAACCAGGCTAAGGTCGATCAATAACTTGATATGATTTGCTTTGGCTATTCCTGAAACTTCCCGGAGGTTTGCCATCGAAAATGGTTGCCCGCCAATCAGGTTGGTCCCTGCTTCAAAACGAATATAGGCAATATTTTCGGTTCCCCATTTTTCAATCGATTTCTTCAGCTTATTCACATCCATATTTCCCTTAAAGGGAAAATCGCTGGTTGTTTTCAGCGCCTCATCGGTAAAAATCTCTTCTACAGTACCACCGGCTAATTCGATATGAGCTTTGGTTGTTGTAAAATGATAATTCATTGGGACAACCATTCCTTTTTTAACAAAGGCCTGTGATATAATGTGCTCTGCAGCACGTCCCTGATGGACGGGAAGGAAATACTTCTGATTGAAAACATCCTGGATGGATTTCTCAAGCTTGGTAAAACTGGCTGACCCGGCATAAGAGTCATCGGCGAGACTCATCGCAGCTACCTGATTATCACTCATTGCATTCGTTCCTGAATCGGTCAGCATATCGAGATATACATCTTTGTTTTGAAGAAGGAAGGTATTGAAACCGGCACCAAAAATAGATTCCCTGCGCTCTTCGATCGGTAAAAGATTTAGCTTTTGCACCACACGCACCTTGTGCATTTCGAGAGGGGTTGTTTCCCCGCCATAAAATTTGACTGTTTTTAGTTGATCAATTTTCTCCATAAGATCCTTTAATATTGGTTTTTTTTACTTCAGACCGAAATTGAATCCTTCCAGGAGAATGCACGGCATGGTCCAATCAGGCTAATTTTCGGAGATTGCGAGTATACTAATAAATAATTTTTAATCAAAATAATCTCCGACCTTATAATTAGTAATTTTCGGAAGAACTTAAATATGAATATGAAACAAGCGGATAGCCTGCTATACCGGAAATGATACCAATTTCCCGTATAAGGACATCGAATAAAAAATCAGCATAACGCGTGGACCGGGGTTTTATCCGACCTCAAATGTAGTCAGCCCAAATATTTTATGAACAGGGATCTCAGGCGCTTTCCCGTAATACATCCGGGCGCATTCGAAAACATAACTGCCGTTGTATCTCTTAACAAGACTGACAGCCTCTTCGTTGGTCACAGGAACGTCTATACATACAAACTCGCCGGGTACGGAATTTAAACAAGCTCTATAGAGTTCTTCGGCAACCGTGGCATTGTCAGCGAAGAGAGGACCCACCCTGTACCCCCTGACGGCCTTTCTGATCATGACAAAACCTCTTAACTGCCCCTTGTCTGTATACTTAAAAGCCCTGCTCGCGGGTAAGTCCAACCATCTTTTTAGGAAACCCGGCCTGACGAAACCAAAACACTCCAGGTCATACGCCATGATTGCTTCCATATCCGGATCATTAACCGGCGAAATGCTAACGTCAACCTGTAATGTTTCTCCCAGGCGTTCGTGCCGCTCATCCCTGAATGCAATTTCAAACCCGCCTTTCCGATAAAATGGCTGCATGGGAACTACCCCATCCATTCCGATCGAAGCCCCCTTATTTAGTCTCGAACGTAAGGTATCACGTCGAAGAAACCATAGTTTCCGGCCAATTCCTTTCAGTCTGAACTCGGGCTTTACGATAAAAAAACCCATAAAACCGAATTCCTTATTATACGAAACAAGCGATCC
>JBDKTZ010000517.1:0-9210 GCA_039679975.1 Prolixibacteraceae bacterium | reverse complement strand
GATCCTGATGCCGCCGTATATTGGCTCGCACGCATGATCGAAGGCGGTGAAGACGTAAAATTCATTGCCCGCCGGCTGCTGATCCTCTCTGCCGAAGATATCGGCTTGGCTAATCCCAATGCCTTGCTGCTGGCTCAAAGTACGTTCGACGCCGTCCACCAGATCGGGTATCCCGAATCGAGGATCATTCTCTCCGAATGCACCATTTACCTGGCTACTTCGCCCAAAAGCAATTCGGCCTACGAAGCCATCAGCAACGCCCAGCAACTGGTCGAAAAGACCGGTGATCTGCCTGTTCCCCTTCATATCCGCAATGCGCCAACCAAACTGATGAAAGATCTGGGCTACAGCAAAGATTATAAATACGCCCATTCGTACGAAGGGAACTTTGCCGAACAGGATTTTCTTCCCGCCCGGATCAAAAACCAGCGGATCTACAAACCGCAAAACAACGCCTCCGAACTAAAAATCCTTGAACGCCTTAAGGCCTGGTGGGGCAAACGTTACTAATTATTTGGTACCTTAGCACTAATTTAAAACCGGGATGCGGGAATCACTTAATAAGGAAACGACAACTCTTTTAGCCAAAAGAATCAGGAAAGGAGATATCAAGGCCTTTGACCTCCTTTATCATACCTATAGTCAAAAGCTGTACGGGTTTGCCTTTTCCATGCTGAAGAATCATGATGATGCCAAAGAAATTGTTCAGGATACCTTTTTAAAAATTTGGGAAAAGCGGGAAATGATTAATCCTGCAAGCTCGCTCCAGGCATTTCTTTTTTCAGTTTTATACCACACGGCAATCGATTTAATACGAAAAAGATTCAAAGACGATCAATACCTGACTTATCTACAGAGCCAATTCCATGAAAATGAGAGCGTCACAATAGAAGAACCGGCCTATTACCAGGAACTGATCCGTATATTGAATAAAGTAATCGGCGAACTTCCCGAACAACGCAAAAAGATCTACCTGTTGAGCCGGGAAGAAGGTTTAAATCACAAGGAAATCGCAGAAAAACTAAACATTTCGGTCAAAACAGTCGAAAACCAAATTACTCTGGCTTTAAAGACCATCCGGAAGCAATTGATCTCAAACGATCTGCTTGGCCTGTTGCTGTTAACAATCTTCGTTTAAATGAAGAGACCCTCAATTTCAATCATTCACCTTCAGTAAGGTGTTCGTCCGGTCGGCAAAGCTCGAACAAGTTCGTCTTCAATAGCCGGAAAATATCTGTCTGAATCAACCAGATCAAAAAATCCGTTTTTCTTTTGGGGGGTACCCAATACTTCTCCGTATAACTAACAAAGATTGAAATTTTAGAGCGCTAAAACCTGGATTTATGAAGAAAGATGCTGCCATACTTTTGCTCAAATACCTGGAAAACAAATGCAGCCCGGATGATCTGGGAACAATCATTCACCTGATCGGGACAAAGGAAGACGATAGGGAACTTCAAACCCTTCTTTACGAATATTGGAAGAACACGCCTTCTTTTCAGCACCGGATTGCCGAAGAGGAGTTGAATCAGATCCTTGACTCAGTCCACCATCGGATCAATCTGCATGAAAACAAGCAGAAGGCTGTTATCAAGAGGATCATTTATTATGCCATACGTATTGCTGCTGTGTTGTTCGTTCCGCTGCTGATTGTCAGTGTTTGGATGTTCCTGAACGATGGCATATACCATCGGGATGATCAATATATTACATTGGAAACCCAGCCGGGATCCAAATTAAAAACCGTCTTACCAGATGGAACCGAAGTGTGGCAGAACGCAGGGACTACCTTACAATACCCTGCAAAATTTACAAAGCAGAACAGAGAAGTCATACTGACCGGCGAGGCCTATTTTCACGTTTCGTCCGATCTTCGAAACCCGTTCTATGTAAAAACAACTGACGGAACCATCAAAGTAACAGGAACCAAATTCAATGTCTCGGCATTTCCCGATGACAGTTTTTCATCGGTTGTTCTGGAAGAAGGGAAAGTTTCGTACATCCCGGCAAACAAAAAAAAGGCCCCCGTCACGCTTCGACAGGAAGAGCAGGTTACTTATCTGAAAGGAACAGGCTCATTGATCAAAGAAAAAACGGACGTAGAAAAATACACTTCCTGGAAAGAAGGAAAGCTCATCTTCAGAAATGATCCGCTATCGAAAGTCATTATTCGCCTGCAAAGGTGGTACAACGCCGAGATCACCTTATCTGACCCGGGACATCTGCTCGGAGGATTGACTTTTACCATGACTGTCAAAAATGAGACCTTGCCACAGGTGCTGGAATACCTTTCGCAGGCTTCCAATCTGTCGTTCAAACAGCAGAAAACCGACAGGAATACAAATATGGGGCCGGAAAAAACAAAATATTTACTCTTCGAAAATACTAAATAAAGAGTCTGCCTATGTAATACTGATGAATCACGCAAAAGGGGAAAATGCTCGAACATCTTCCCCTGAGGCTCGAATAACAATCTTCGCTTAAAAAATTGTCAAACACAAACCAGTTCAAAATTATGGAAAAAATTCGTAAAAGGTTTGGCCCGGGTAATTATTATCCGCAGGTCAGAAAAATTGCAAGGCTTATGAAACTAACTATCCTGTTCATCGTTCTCATCATCGGCCAGACGCTGGCCATAGAATCTTATTCGCAGGGAACGCGCCTGTCGCTAAATGTAGATAATACAACCGTTAAAGATGTGCTGCTGCACATCGAAAAGAACAGTGATTTTTTCTTTTTGTACAGTAACAGGTTCATTGACGTAGACCGACGGGTAACGCTTAACCTTACGGACAAGAAGATCAATGAGATCCTGGATGAAATATTCAGAAATACGGATGTAAAGTATGACATTAAAGACCGGCAGGTCATTCTAAGTCCCGGAACTACCTCAGACGTGAATGCAGTCTTCACCAAACAGCAGGTCTTATCTGTAAAAGGAAATGTAACAGACCAGTCGGGCATACCTTTACCAGGTGTAACGATCACTATAAAAGGAAATTTAACCGGGACGATAACCGATATTGAAGGGAATTATTCAATCAGCTCTGTTCCGGCCAATGGAACGCTGGTATTTTCGTTCGTAGGGATGAAAACGCAGGAGGTAGCCATCAATTCCAGAACATTAATCAATGTTTCCCTGGAGGAAGAAACCGTTGGACTCGAAGAAGTTGTTGCCGTTGGGTATGGTACGCAGAAAAAACGGGATATCACCGGAGCAGTAGGTTCCGTCCGCGCAGAAAGCATATCGCTGACCAATCCGAATCTTGCTGCCAAAGCCCTTCAGGGACAGGTTGCAGGGGTTAATGTCAATAAGATCAACTCTCGTCCCGGATCAGACTATAAGATCGATATCAGGGGTGTGCACTCGATTAGCTTCAGCAGTGAACCACTGGTTGTGATTGACGGGGTCGTGGGTGGTAAGATGAACACACTGAACCCCAGCGATATTGAAACCATGGATGTATTAAAAGACGCATCGGCAACGGCTATTTATGGTTCCCGCGGAGCAAACGGCGTTATTATCATTACGACAAAAAAGGGAACAACCGGAAAAACAAAAGTCACTTACGATGGATATGTAGGCGTGAAAATGCCGACCAATTTGCCTGATATGATGACTGCTCAGGAATTTTATCATGCATATAATGATGTTGTAAAAGCCGAAAACCCAAATGCAAATCCGGTATGGACCGCCACAGAACTAGCCAATATTGAAGCAGGAAGAAGTGTTGACTGGGTCGATCAGGTCACTGATCCATCCATCCAAACCAGTCACGTGGTCGCTTTGTCGGGAGGGAATGAAAATACAACTCATTTCTTCTCAACCGGATACTTAAGTGAAAAGGGGAATTTGTTAAATACCGGTTATGAGCGGTTTAATTTAAAAGGAAGCGTAGACAGTAAACTGAATAATGTCGTCAAAGTCGGATTTACCAGTTATTATACATACAGCATTTTAAATCTGGGATCGAACGAAACGTTGCGCGGAGCATACCGTGTACGGCCAACCGGTTCCATTTATTACAAGGACCTGGTCAATCCTTCAGAAACCAATGACAAAGATGTCAACGGATATGCCTTCTGGATGGGAATTAAAGATACACAGATCCAAAACCCGATTTTGGAAGTGGCAGCCGAAAACTATCAGGATGAAACCCGGGTTTCCAGCTTCCTTGGCAATGGATACATTGAACTGACACCTCTTAAGGGTCTGTCTTTCAAATCATCCTTATCTGCCTCTATGTATAACAGCCGGAGGGGAGAATACAGGGGAAAAGATTCAAAAGCCCGTCTGAACAAATTGCCAGTTGCCAGTAATGCATTCAACATTAACAGTTCTTATACCTGGGACAATGTTCTCAATTATAAATTGCAGACCGGGCTCCATGACCTGAACATTACTGCCGCTCAAAGTGCCCTGGAGGAAAGATTTGAAACTTCAACCACTGCTGTAGAAAATTTACCTTACAATTCAGGCTGGTACGCTATCAATACAGCTCCGATTATAAACGGGGTCAGCAGCAGCCTGATTGAACGGTCTATTTTATCGTTCATGGGCCGTATAAATTATATCTACAACGAAAAGTATCTTTTAACCTTAACCGGACGTTACGACGGTTCTTCTGTGCTGGCCGAAGGAAACAAATGGGCGCTCTTCCCTTCAGCGGCACTGGCATGGCGCGCCGGGAATGAACAATTTGTTAAAAACTTAAATCTGTTCTCTGACCTTAAAGTCAGGATTAGCTATGGAGAAGTAGGTAACGATGTGGTCTCTCCGTACAGTACCCAGGCTTATTTAAGAAAAACAGCCTACGATTTTAATGGCAGCGCTGCCTATGGTTATGCCCCAAACAATATGGGAAATGCAGACTTAAAATGGGAAACCAGTTCCGAAATCAACTTCGGTTTGAATATGGGTTTCCTTAAAAACAGAATTTCAGTTGATTTTGAACTGTACGATAAAACCACGAATGACCTGATCCAAAACGTGGCTTTGCCTGCATCTTTAGGATTTAGCGCAGTTACGGCCAATGTAGGAAAATTAGTAAACCGTGGCGTGGAAATCACCTTAAACACCGTCAATTTTCAAAAGGAAAACTTCAGATGGTCTACCAACTTAAATTTCTCATCCAATCATAATGAGATCCTTGAACTTTATGGTGGAACAGTAACCAAAGACATCGCCAACAAACTCTTCGTGGGAGAATCTCTCCTGTCAAACTATTACTATCAGTTCGATGGGATCTGGCAAACCGATGAGGCTGCAGAAGCCGCTAAATACGGACAGGTTCCCGGTTCTGTTAAGGTTGTGGACCATGTTGCTGACGGAAAGATTTCATCTGCAGCCGATGCTGACGACCGGGTTGTTTTAGGTAATGAATTGCCGGACTGGATTGCCGGTATCACGAATACCTTTAATTACAAAAACTGGGATCTCTCCTTCTTTATCTATACCCGGCAGGGAGTTCAATATAAAAATGCCATGCTGGCCGGTACATTCGGAGAATTGGGAAGCAACCGGTACAACCGGTTAAACCTGAACTACTGGACCGCCGAAAATCCAACCAATGACTATTTTGGAGTCTGGCAATCCAATCCTTACCGTGAAGCCATCCAATACAAGGACGCCAGCTTCTGGAGACTTTCAAACGTCACCTTGGGATATACCCTTCCAAGGAGTATCCTCGATCGAATGAAGATCAGCAATATCCGTTGCTACATTCAGGCAAACAACCCACTGGTCATCACCAGGGACAACAACATCTGGATGGACCCGGAATTCAACTCCGGCACTTATCAGGACGATGTGCCATTTGCCACCTACCTGTTTGGAGTAAACCTGTCATTTTAATGCAATGTCTAATCAAAAGAACTTATGTTATGAAGAATATAATCAGAATTTCACTCGCATTCTCCATCCTTTTGCAGGGAGTTGGATGTGAGGATTTCTTAAAGGAAGAATCCATTTCGAACGTGACCTCCGATTCATATATTGTAAACGAAACCGGATTTGAGGATCTCATTAAAGCCTGCTATTCACTTACCCGTGACATCACATCGGCCAAAGACAGAGCCACGTTGGCCCTTGGTGGAACTGATATTTTCACTCAGCTGGGGTGGGACAATCCTGCTGTTACTCAAGCTTCGGCACTGGACATGTATGATGTGAATATGAATTCATCAATGGAAGAGCTGTCGGGCTTTTGGGATGTTTTATACCGGGAAATCGGACGTACCAATACGGCTGTTAACCGCGCTGAAGGAATTACCTATCTTGATGAAACCAAAAAGGCAGCGCGTGTTGGAGAAGCAAAATTTCTGCGGGCATTAAGTTATTTCTACCTGGTTCAGACCTGGGGCGATGTTCCCATGCCTCTGACTGAAACGGTTACACCCAATAGTGCAGTGGTTAGAGTTCCTGCCGCACAAATTTATACTCAGATTCTGAACGATCTCACTGAAGCAGAAGCCGTTCTGCCGGTAACAGCCACCGATTACGGACGTGTAACCAAAGGTGCTGCCCATTTTTTACTGGCTAAAGTGCATCTCACCAGAGGATGGAATTACAAGAATTCACTTGGAGGAAGTGCATCCGATTTTAAAAGCGCCTTAACGTATGCCGATAAGGTAATCGCTGCTTATCCGCTGGTGCCGCAGTATAGTACTCTTTTCCCAAAAAGAGATGAGAATCCTTTAAAGCAATATACCGGAACCCAAAACGACCGGAACAGTGAAGTTGTCTTTGCCGTACAGTTCAGTTCTGACATTCTGACTTATGTGAATGAAGTCGCTGCTGAGCCGGGGAACTCCTATCATTCCATTTTCGGCGGAAGCGGAGAGCATTTCCCGGGAAATTTAGGAAGAACCACCGATTATAACCGTTACCAGACTCTTGCCGTAACCGCCCCGGCCATGTTCCGACTTTTCGATCCGCAAAAAGACAGCCGCTATGCCCATAACTTTGTGGATGCCCAGTATGCATTGAAAGATGCACCAAACTATGGATACAGTCTTACTGATGCAAGCCTGAAAATCAGTTACGTAAAAGGGGATACAGTTGCCTATTTTCCGCCATGGAATGCGGTGGTTCCTTTAAGTAAAAAAGGAATTGATATCGGTGGAACGAAGAAGTATACGGTTATTACAATCGATCAGTATGGTGCACCGCAAACATCAAGGTTAAATGGACAAACTCCGCTCATGTGGAAATTCTGGCAGCCCGGGATCCAGTATGGTGACGGGTACGGAACCTTTGACTTTGCCCTGTTCCGCTCGGCCGAAGCATACCTGATGGCTGCTGAAGCTATCGTAAAGGGTGCCACGGGGGGTGCTCTGGGAAGTGCTGATGTCTATTACAACAAAGTTCTTGACCGCGCAGTAGGCACGAATGTCGATCCGCATTGCGCAAAAAATCCGGAAAATATTGCCTCTTTGGAAACTGTATCGTACAGGGCTACTCCGGCAAATATCACGATCGATCTGATCCTGGATGAAAGCGCCCGTGAACTGATGGGTGAGTTCAACCGCTGGTGGGATCTAAAACGTACCGGCAAGCTGATTGAGCGTGCAAAAAAGATGAACCCGTGGACAAAAAAGAGTAATACAATTGCCGATCATCATCTTGTCCGCCCGATTCCTCAGCATGAAATCGACCGCTCATCGCCCCAGATTTCACAAAATGAAGATTATTAAATAAGCAGCCAAAAGGAGAAAAAGTTCAATCTTCTTCTCCTTTTTAAATGATTTCCGACCGATCACTGATTCTTCAACTATTTCTCTCTAAGAGGAGTATTGAAATGTATTTTCATGGCAATTCGCTTCACGGATTTTGCAAACTCAATTCCATTTGACCTTAAAAAGCAAATCAGATATAAATGAAAAACTTACTTATTCATATTACTTATCATGTTGCAGTGGTACTATTCCTATTGCCGCTCCATGCAAACAGCCGGCAGAAAGAGTATCCTGTCACTTCCTTTGGCGCCAAAGGTGACGGTATTTCATTAAATACCTCTGCCATTCAAAAAGCCATAGATGCTGCTTCAGTTGCAGGCGGAGGAACAGTTGTCATCCCCGAAGGCCGGTTTCTCTCCGGCTGTATCAGTTTAAAATCGGGAGTAACCTTAAAACTGGATTTCCATGCTGTCCTGCTTGGAAGCACCAGTCCTTTTGATTATCTGTCAAACGGGAAATCATTCCATTTTATTAATGCCGAAAATACCTCCGATATCGCCATTACCGGAGAAGGAACCATCGACGGGCAAGGACGGAAACTGGCGCTGAATATTGACAGCCTGTTTTTTGCCGGGAAATGGGAAGAACCGAACTACAATTACCGGAGACACCGCCCGGAACGAAGGCCTAAATTATTGGATTTCAGCCAATGCACAAACATAACCATTCAGGGAATTACCGCGAAAAATTCAACCAGTTGGGTACTTAACTTTGACAGGTGCTCTGATTTGACCATCAACCAGGTTACAGTTGAGAGTGACGATTACTGGAACAATGACGGAATGGACATCGGTGACTGCCGTAATGTGAAAATAACCAACTGCTATGTGAATTCATCCGATGATGGAATTTGTCTGAAATCGCACCACAAGGGTTCCCTTAACGACAGCATTTATATTGCCAATTGTACGGTTCGTTCAAGTGCCAGCGCCATCAAATTCGGAACAGCTTCTCACGGAGGATTTAAAAACGTTAAAATCGAAAACATTTACATTTTCGATACTTTCCGCTCGGCCATTGCATTGGAATCGGTCGATGGAGGGATACTTGAAAACATCGAGATATCCGATATTACTGCCAATAACACAGGCAATGCCATCTTCATTAAACTGGGACATCGAAATACAGACGGCCCGGTTGGCACATTAAAAAATATAAAAATAAGCAATGTGGTTGTTCAGGTACCCTATAACAATCCCGACCTGAATTACGAGATCCGGGGGCCCGAACTGGCTTTCTTTCATAATGTTTTTCCTGCTTCCATTACGGGTCTTCCCGGTCATTTGGTCGAAAATGTCAGTCTGGAAAACATCCGGATCATTTATCCGGGAAGAGCCAATAACGGATATGCCCACCTGCCATTACACCGGTTGAAAGATGTACCGGAAAGTGAATCAGAATACCCGGAATTCTCCATGTTCGGAGAACTTCCTTCCTGGGGTTTCTACGTTCGTCATGTGAAGGGGCTGACCA
>JBDKTZ010000544.1:0-4929 GCA_039679975.1 Prolixibacteraceae bacterium | reverse complement strand
AATATGCAAAAAAACTGTTTGGCGAGGCAAATCCTCTGGGTGAAAGCGTGCTCGTTGACAATACTGTTTACAAAGTGACCGGGGTGATGAGCGATTTCCCTGAAAATTCGTCATTCAGGGCCGACTTCCTTCTTTCATTTTCGACCTGCGTCAGTGCTAACCTGAACGGCGCCAACGATTGGTCGGAGTGGAGCTTTGCTATTTTTATGAAGCTTCGCGACAAGAGCGAGCCGCTTACGGTAGCCGAAAAGATTGAGAAGACCCCGGTTGTCGCCGAAAACCTGCGAGACATGAAGACGCGCTTTCCCAATCAGGCCTTCATCGTTTTACGGCCGCTGGAGGAAATCCATTTTGTGAACGATGCCCAGTTTAGCTATATGAATCCTGTTATTTTAAATGTCCTGACCCTGATGGCCGTGATCCTGGCCATCATGGGGGCAGTCAATTTCATCAACTTTTCAACTTCGCAGGCGCCGCTTCGGGCGAAAGCCCTGTCGGTTTTGCAGATCCTGGGCGGGAAGCGATTCTCCGCGATGGGGCAGATCATCGCTGAATCCGTGATCCTGTCGGTTTGTGCGATGATCTTGTCGGTGGGCATCTACCTGGCGGTCTATGCAGTAATCGCGTCGCTGTTCGATATTGGCGGACTAAGTCTGGCCGGGCGCCCATGGTTCCTGTTCTGGTTTTTCCTTTTTGCCCTGGGCTTCGGCGTGCTGGCAGGTCTGTATCCGGCCCGGTACATTACCTCATCGCCGCTGGCCCAGTCGGTCAAGGGGAATGTCCGTTTCTCCGGAAAAGGAAAGGCATTCCGGAATGTGCTGGTCACCATTCAGTTCATTTTTACCATTGCCCTGCTGGCATCGGCTTTGGTCATTGAAAAACAGTTAAACTACTGGCGCAACTTCGATCTGGGCATTAACAAAGAACACGTGGTTTATATGAACACCACCAATGTGCTGCGCGAACACCACCAGGCGCTGGCCAACGAGCTGATGGCGAACAGCAGCATTGCCGATTATACCTACTCACAGTTCCTCCCGGGAGGAGTGGGCATGGGCTGGGGCCGCGAAGTCGACGGTCAGTATATCCAGTTGAAAAGCTGGCCGGTAGACGACCGGTTCCTTGATTTCTTCGGAATTACGATCGCTGAGGGGCGCGGCTTTGCCAAAGGTTCCCAGGCCGATGTGAACAGCTTCATCCTGAATAAAAAGGCGGTTGAGAAGTTTGGATGGACGAACCCGCTCGAGCGTACGATTCCCGGTTTTGATTTCACCGGACCGATTGTCGGCGTGGCCGAAAACATTAACTTTTCTTCGCTGAAGGAAGAAGTGGAACCCATGCTGTTCTGGCGGACCGATGCGCGGAAGAATAACCTGATCCTCCGGTTGAAACCGGGCAATTACACGCAGACGCTCGCATTTATTTTGAATACTGCCCGGAAATTTGATCCGAAAAATCCGTTGGAAGTCAAGTTCCTGGGTGATGCGCTGAACAAGCTTTACGATAAAGAAGAACGGATGGCGCATTTTATTGAATTCGTGTCGTTGTGGTGCATGTTGCTGGCGGTTACCGGACTGCTCGGGCTGATCATCTTCATTTGCCGCGACCGGATCAAGGAGATCGGCATCCGCAAAGTGAATGGAGCTACTATTGCCGAGGTGGTGGCGATGCTGAACCGCGATATTATCCGCTGGGTTGTGGCTGCCTTTGTATTGGCCACGCCCCTTGCCTGGTACGCGATGCGCCTGTGGCTTGAAAGTTTTGCCTATAAGACCACGCTGAGCTGGTGGATCTTTGCCCTGGCCGGTGCGTCGGCTTTGGGAATTGCACTGCTCACCGTGAGCTGGCAAAGCTGGAAGGCAGCGACTAAGAATCCCGTAGAAAGTCTGAGATATGAGTGAAACGGGCCATGGATGCCGCAGTTTAACCCCTGAGTGGGTCCCGCTTCAGTGGAACAAGGTCGCAGCCCGGAACCTGGTAGAAGCGTTGCGGTATGAATAAAATGAACTGCAGGATGTTGCCGGGGCCAGACTGTGGGTAATAGCAAAAGCTCTGGAATGGATCGGAGGCAATTGTGAAGACATGACAGTAGAAGTACGAACAGCCTTGCTATCCTGGCTTCGCTGCGGTAAGAGAAGGGTGCTGCCCGGAATCCCATAGCAGCGTTGCTATATGAATAAGTTTGTCCTGAATGAAACTTAAAAAAAGTGACAAAATGATCAAGTCGATTCTGATATTTTCTTTAAGAAATTTTATTAAAGACCGGAAGAATACGGTCATCAATATCCTCGGTCTTGTCGTCAGTCTCACATGTAGTCTGATCATCTATCACAAAATAGCATACGAAGTAAGTTTTGACCGTTTCCATACGCAGTATGAATCGACCTACCGGGTTGTGAGGCAAACCAAAGGACTGGGGCTGAACCTGAAAGAGGGAGAGTTTGAATATGCAACAGGCGTCTTTAGCGGATTACCTTCAGCCATAAAAAACGAAATACCGGAGCTAAAACAAGTGGTTCCCGTTTTCCCGCTGAATCAGTTACAAGTAAGCCTGACAGACAAAGGAGCAACCCGCGACAACAGGAAGTTTACTTTAACCGAAACTGCAGCGCTGACGGAACCAGCTTATTTCAGCCTGTTCGATTATAAAAATACAGCATTCAGGTGGATCTACGGATCGCCTGAAGAATCATTGTCCGAACCCTTTTCTGTTGTTCTGAGCCAGGACCTGGCGAACAAAATTTTTGGAGAAGAAAATCCGGTTGGTCAATCGCTGCTGATCGATAATAAATTTTTTAAAATTACCGGATTAGTTTCCGGAATACCACTCAATACGGATTACCCGTTCGGGATGTTTGTTTCCTTTAGCACGATGGAAAAAATGAACCCGAATTTCTCAAAGAACTGGGGCGGATTGGGAGGTCTGGAATGTTATGTTACGCTTGATCCTGCTCAAAAAGAAACCGTTGAGAAAAAAATAAAGGAAGTTTATGCGCAACATGGCACAAAGGAAGAAATTGAAAACCGGGTCTTTAAGCTTCAACCGCTTGAAAGTATTCACAGCGATACCCGGTTCTCAAACTTCAACAACCGGGTTGTTGGCTCCGAAACGTTAATCACGCTGGGGGTTATCGGGCTGTTTCTGTTGATTATGGCCTGTGCCAATTACGCCAACCTTTCGCTGGCCAGATCAGGCTCCCGTACCCGGTCGGTAGGCATCCGGAAAACATTAGGCGGAAAACGCTGGCATGTGTTTGCCCAGTTCTTTGGCGAGTCTGTTCTTTTAACAACTTTTGCCGCTGTTGTGGCTCTGTTTCTAAGCTACCTGGGCATCAGAAGTTTTTCCAATCTGATCGGGATCCCGACTGGTTATCCGGTTGTTTTAAATTACGTGGCGATTTTGAGTTTTATCCTGCTCATTTTGCTTGTAAGCATTCTGAACAGCAGCTACCCCTCCCTGATATTATCCGCTTCCCGCCCGGTTGACCTTTTGAGAAGCAAATTCAAGGCTTCCGCCAAAGGCAGCGCAGTTTTTACCAAAAGTATGGTCATTGTACAGTTCTCCATTTCTTTGCTTCTGATTACCGGAACCATTGCTGTTTACAAACAATACCAGTTTCTTACCGGTTCGGATATGGGCTTTGATAAAGAAGCGGTTTTTACGGTACCCGTTCCCAGTGGTGATGCAAACCTGCAAAGCCGGTTTAAGTCGAAACTTTTGGAAAATCCTGCTATAAAAAATGTAAGCCTGGGTGGTTCAAGTCCGGCACGATCGTCAAACTGGACCGATATTTCGAGATTCTCCGGCGGCCAGGAAAATACGGTCGTCAGCCAGATTGTTGAAATAGATACCTCATTTATAGCGACCTACGGCTTAAAACTTGTTGCAGGAACCAATCTGAGTATCGGCGATTCTTCAAGATACATCCTGGTTAACGAGGAACTTGCAAGGCAACTGGATTTCAAAACACCGGATGAAGCCGTTGGTGCGGAAGTGGTGCTGTTTCATAATCCTAAAGCTTTCATTTCAGGGGTGGTGAAAGATTACCATTACGATACCTTCTACAGCAAAATCAGGCCGACGTTTTTAGTTCCGGACCCGAGAGGAGTTCGTGTTGCGGGAATCAAAATAGCCATGAATCCGGGCGGCGAGTATACGGATCAGCTTCAACACGCGCTCTCTTACACGGAAAGCACCTGGAAGTCGGTCTTTGAAAATGAAACCTATACTTATGAATTTCTGGATGATGTCATCAGAGATTATTATACCAACGAAAAGAATTCCTCTGCGCTGATCAGCATTTTTGCATTGATCACGATCTTCATTGCCTGCCTGGGTATTTACGGACTGGCCTTATATTCCAGCCAGCAACGGTCTAAAGAAATCGGTATCCGTAAAATAAACGGAGCCAAAGTTTCGGAAGTCATGTCCATGCTGAATGAAGCCTTCGTAAAATGGGTCGTCATCGCTTTTGTAATTGCCACTCCCGTTGCGTACTATGTTATGCATCAATGGCTCGAAAATTTTGCCTATAAAACCGACCTGAGCTGGTGGATCTTTGCGCTGGCAGGGGTGTTGGCGCTGGGAATTGCACTGCTCACCGTGAGCTGGCAGAGCTGGAAAGCAGCGACTAAGAATCCCGTAGAAAGTCTGCGATATGAGTGAATTGATCCGTGAGTTGGTGCCGCTTCTGTGGAAGAACGTCGCAGCCTGGAATCCGGTAGAAGCGGCGCGATATGAATAATCCGAATTTAAAGCTAAAAACACATCAACATGCCGGTTAAAAACCTGAAAACATTTGTAAACCACCTCCGCCGCAACAAGCTTTATGCAGTAATTACCATTCTGGGGTTTTCCATCTCGCTGACGTTTGTGATCCTATTGGTCGTCTATGTTCAAAAAGAGTACTCTGTCGATCAGTTTCATGT
>JBDKTZ010000217.1:0-5078 GCA_039679975.1 Prolixibacteraceae bacterium | reverse complement strand
TAGTCGAACCCGGCGCCATGGGGAGTATGATCGCTTTCCGGGAACGGTGCGCAATTATCGGCCTGCATATAAATATCCCTAAGCGATTGGACAATATCTTTATAAGCCCCTGGATTATATAAGCTGTAAAGGGGATATTTGGTACGGAAGGAATCCCAGAAAGCATAATCATAATAGTGCTGATAACCATCAGCCTGATGAACCTGCCCGTCCAGCCCGGGATAGGTTCCGTCCACGTCACTCAGCACAACAGGCAAAAACATCGAATGATACAGTGCCGTATAGAAAATGGTTTTATATTCTTCGTTTCCTTCGACCTGTATGGCTGAAAGCTTGTCGTTCCAGAGCGTTGACGCTTTTTGGCTGATCTGGTCAAAGGTCAGGTTTGCACATTCTGCTTTAAGGTTATTTTTGGCGGCCTCCATACTCGTTAGTGAAACGCCTGTTTTAACGGTCAACGGCTTACCCTTCAGATCGCCGAAAGAACAAACCAATCCGCCATCCGCGTAACTTTCAGGCAATAAACCTTCCTCAAGCGTTGATCCGGTCCAGGTCTGAAACGCCGCCACCGGCTGATCAAATTGGATGATAAAATGAACGCCCGCCCAGACATTCATCAAACCTTCAAGAGTGTATTCATCCGTCTGTCTAAAGGAAATAGAGGAAGAACTACCTGTATTTCCTTCATTCAAATACAAACGGGCGGTTTCTCCGGAAGGAAAAGTATACCGGTGAATTCCGACATGAGGCGCAGCGGTAAGTTCAGCGAGAATATTCCCGTCTCTCAGGATTACAGCATAATATCCTGCCTTTGCTTTTTCAGAGCTTTTATCCATTTGTGCCAACGGATTGAGAAGAAAAGTATCCGACGGTTCATGAGTAAAAGGCATGACAGATAATTTCCCGGCACGGTTACCCACACGGGTACCGCCCGAGCTGCCCTTATGAAAATGGCTGAACCCCCGGACAATACTGTCAGAGTAATTATAACCTGAATGGGCAAAATCACCATCCCCCGTCAGGCTGCTGGGATGACTGTCCGGACCCAGTTTGACCAGCCCGAACGGAACGGTTGCCGAAGGATCCCACTGCCCGTGGTCTCCTTCTGTACAGATAAAAGGATCGACATAATCAGCCGGCCTTTTTTGCTGTGTCGTGCAACAAATCATTTGCGTAGAAAACAGCGCTGCAACGGCGAGGTTCCCAAATTTCTTTACATGTATCATCGTTTAAGTTGTTTAGGTAGTTGTCTTTATTTGGAGAATGCATCGGTTAGCGGTTTGCCTGATATCCAGTCATTTAGTTGAAAACCAAATAACCAGGCGACAGTGGGAGCCAGATCATAATTAAATACAGGATGTTTGATCTCATATCCCTTTTTGACTCCCTTTCCGTAAATGATAAAGGGAACAATCATTTCATCAGGGCTTGAACCGCCATGTTTTTTTTCGAGACCTCCGTGGTCAGCGACGATAAGAATAATCATTTTCTCTATCTGCTTTGTTTCCGTCAGTTTGTCAACGAAAACGCCGACCAGACTATCCGCTTTTTCGACCGATTTCACATATTCGTCTGACCGGTAACCACCATGATGCCCCCCATGGTCCACCAGATCAAGATGAACAAACGTAAAATTCGGATTTTTGCTGACGAGAAAGTCACAAGCCTTTTGCGTAGCGATATCTTCCGATTCTGCGGAAATACTTAGATCACAAACATCTTTTTCTATAAAGTTTACTAACGTCCCCCAATGATAAACTGCACCAATAACAGCTTCCGGATCATTCTTCCTGATTTCACCGAAAATGGTGGGAAACATATTATGATCCCCTTTTATTACCGGCTCCAGCGTTTTATTTTCTACCGTCCATGAATTATTTCCCACACCATGCCTTTCAACTGTAGCGCCTGTAATGATGGAAGTCCAGGCCGGACCGCTGCTGCTGGGCACGACCGTCCGGGCTGCAAGTGAGTATGCTCCTTTATTCATCATTTCATCGAGAACAGGCGTCTTTGCCAGTTCAATACCATGGGCCCCCAGCCCATCAATGCCGATGACCAATATCTGTGGCAGGCTTTTCTGTTTTACAGTCGCCTGAGCTTCTGCAACTCCGAACAGAAACGCTGCCACAATAACAACTATTCGTTTCAAAAAAATTAATTTCTCCATTTGATTTCAGTTTATCCATTTATTGTTTTTCGGCCCGATTTCCCTGAAGGGAATTTCCTGCAATCCGTAACTCTTTAGTAACTCAGGGGTGCAAAACTCCTCAATTGTTTTTCCGTCTTTTTTTACAACGGTATTGTTTTCGACAATTTGCCTGCCGTTGTCGTGAACAAACAAATTTTTGCAATCGATGACCAGGTTATTTCTGATGGTGTTGACATCGGCATGCTCCCTGATAGTTTTAAGTTCCGGATACCTTTGTTGATAAAGCTCCGAAAGGATATCCACGTCTTCGTATATTTTCTTGCGGATAACCGGAGACTCCAGTTGTTCCAGCCATCGTTTTTCACCCCAGGGAGTAAAACTTACAGCGGCGAAGCATTCACTGAAAATATTATTTTCCACCATGTTGTCTTTACCCCCATGGATCTGAACACCTCCAAAATTCAGGCTTCCGCACCGTTCAAAAACATTCCCCGCAATGTGCACTCCGGAAATCATATCATCCAATCTTACCCCGGCAGCTCCATGACGGGTACCACCCAAAATATCCGACCAGCGGTTATACCTGAAAATAACGCCCCTGTAGGAAGGGTTGTAGAACATGTCGGCACCGCCCTGATCATCCGACTCATTCACCACATGGCTGATTTCATTGTATTCGATAACCATATCGTTCCCTTCCAGACGCATAGCCGAGGAAGAGGAATAGCGAAACCGGTTGTTCCTGATTCTGATTCCGCATCCTTCGGCAAACACAGCGGGCTGATAAGTTCGTTTAAACAAGGAGAAATTCTCCACCACGGTATGCTCCACAAAATGGCCGGCGGGCTTCAGGGTTTTGCGGTCCCCTCCTTTCAGGTGAATGCCGCTGCAACCAAAGGTATTCAGAAGACAACCTGATATTCCGTGTGAGGATCCCCCCTCAATATGAATTCCGTCTGTGCCAAAGCGTTCAATCCGGCAACCGGCAAGAATGCAGTTCGTACCCTCACTGATCAAAACAGCGCTTCCCCTTCCTTCGCAAAAAGTCAGTCCCTGCAGAATCACGTTCGAACAGTTCTGCATTTCCACCATATACGGAGTGCTAAAAACGGACAGCGTTACCGCTGCTTTTTCAGGATCGGTTTCTTTCGGGGGATACCAGTAAAGCAGGCCGTCAGAGCGGTCGAGATACCATTCCCCGGACCGGTCAAGCTCGCTCATCAGGTTTATCCCAAAATACCGCAGCGAATCTTTATAACCGTAACCGTGATAGGGTTCCCGCAGAAAAATGGCCCGTGCCAGGGTATCGATTTTCTCAACGGATTGAAATTCGTCGCTCCAGTCCCAGTACCAGTATCCTCCCAGACGGGCATCTTTTTCCTTCGCCCACCGGTTTTGCCTGCTGCTCAGGTATTCAAAAACACCTTCCCGGGTTCCTCTTTCTTTGGTATAAGTAGGCGGCAATACGGTTGCACCCCTCGATCTGCCGGCATGGGCAAAGCCCTCATCGGGCCAACGCGCCAATTGCTGAAGCTGCCCGTCGCAGAATAGATCCGGTCGCCGGCCAATCCCGGTCGGATCACCAAAATCTACGATCCCTGCAGCTTTTATATCGGTCACATAAATTTTGCCGCTTGCATCCGGAGATAATAAGCCGGACTTGTCCGGGGCATTGATCAATTTCCAGCTTTTCAGTTCCCGGCTTCCGGTAAAAACCGGCTCTTCACCTTCAACAGCCCTGTATATTACAGGGGAACTGACTGTTCCCGAATCTTCCGCAGTAAAGAAAACAGGATTGTTTAGCAGGTAGGTTCCGCCCTTTATATTTACCATCAACTGCCTTGATGGCTTTTTTCCCAATTGTTCTTTGACAGCCTGCTTTGCTCTCTCCAGAGTTTGAAACGGTTCCGCCTCTGTTCCGGGATTTTGGTCATTCCCTTCGGGCGACACATAGAACTCAACCGGGCTGGTGCAGGAAACCATCCAAAACAAAAGAATGACAAACAAGATAGATAACAGCTGATTCATTGTCTTTGCCTTTATTCGATTACCAGAACAGCATGGATTTCAAGAGTTGGAACAGTCACTTCAAGCAGGTTATCCTTCCACGTGAAATTCAGCTTCTCATTTCCAGGCTGAAGGAAAACGTTCGACGGACGCTTGTCCAACCTGATCTTCACTGTCAGCGGCCCTATCGCCGGGATTTCGTCATAGCGGGCCACCTTTTCGTTCGCATGTTCTCCTGCCATATTGATCAGATTCACGGTGAGATGATCATTCAGACGGTTAACCGTGACGGCCACGTTTTCAGAGCCTGAAACAGACACAACAGGTTGCGGAAATAATTTGCTGACAATTGACCCTATAAAATCGCGGTAAACCGGGTTCGCCCACGACAGATAGTTCTTTCCGATATTAAAATACACACCGGCAATCTTACCTTTTCCGCAGGAAGTGATCGTGGCCGCAGGCTTCGACCCAAAACGAAAATCAGCGACGTCATAGCGGTTTCCGCAGACTTCAGCCTCCGGACCTGGAACAACCGCCTGGAAAACCGAATTAATGGCTGCCATCTGATCTCCCGAAGCGATGCTTTGCACGGCAGCAAAAACCGTATCTTTCAGTTCAATGCCAAGCTCTTCCCGGAACATCGCAGTGGCATCGGTTCCGGTTACCAGCAGATTTCCGCCCTCCCGGACATATTCTCTCAATTCATCCTTAAATTCCTCATCAAGATACCTGCATTCGGGAATGACAATCAGGGGGTAGTCCCCCATCCTGCCTTTTAAATGATGCTCCATGAGTATTTCCACGGCATTTTGTCCGTTTAGCAGGATATTCAGCATTCCTTTGAGGGGATCGTTGAAACCTGAGCTTTGGTAAAGCCTGCCGGAGTTTTTCTTATAATCGGCAGTGGAATAGAGCA
>JBDKTZ010000184.1:0-6959 GCA_039679975.1 Prolixibacteraceae bacterium | reverse complement strand
AGGTAAAACAATGCGTTTCTGATCATTCTGTGCGTTTTTAATGACACGCTCAAGTAACTTCATGTGCTTAATATTTTATGAATTACCACATGAAACTCGCCAAAATCCAAAGTTGGAGTCGTGCTGTCTGGTATTAAAAGAGCAACGATGACTGTTTGCTGACCTCTCGATCATGGCTTGTTTCTGCAGAAATCAATTTTTAACTTTTGAATAAATCATTCTATTTGCAAAAGTAGGCAAAATATTCCCTCCATTCCCTTCCAATCCCGGAATTATTTGAACCGTTCCGGCATTCGGAATAGGATCGTCGCTGATTTTCAAAATGTCTCGGTCGTCATTATTACAATCGATTGCACTAGTTCCGCAATCTGTTCGTCTGATCAAAAATCGTATTCCAGGCTTGTCGATCCCAATCAAATAAATTTAATATTTTTGTTTTCAGTATGATTTGACAAACGCTAGCCGTAATGAGACTCTCAGTCATGGCTATTCCTTTTGATCATTAACAACTAATTTTCACGTATGAAACGAGCCATTAAAGCCATAGCTTTCATCCAAGTGAATGATTATTTTAGCGAGTTCCATACCGTTGGTAACTTAATTGAAAAACAGACGCTGATACGCAAATTGCAGAGTCATTGATTGAAAAAATAAACGTAATGAAAAAAAATGATCCGTTTATACCGCTGAAACAAGTCCTGCAGGGTGATTTGTATACAGACAATGTTCAGCGGGTGCTCTATGCCACCGATGCCTCTTCCTATCGTGAAATTCCACAGGCAGTCTGCAAACCAAAATCAAAAGAAGATATCCGCGCCGTTATCGAATTTGCCCGAAAAAACAACACGTCGGTCATTCCCCGGGCTGCGGGGACATCGCTTGCCGGTCAGGTTGTAGGATCAGGGATCATCGTCGACATTTCAAAATATATGAACAAAATTCTGGAGTTTAATCCGGAAGAACGATGGGTGATTGTTGAACCGGGCGTTAACCTTTCAGAACTTAACCAGTTCCTGGCTCCGCACGGACTGCAGTTCGGACCTGAAACTTCAACGGCGAACAGGTGCTGCATTGGAGGCATGGTCGGAAATAATTCCTGCGGACTACATTCATTGATATACGGAAGCGCAAGAGATCATATCCTGGAAGCCGATTGTATTATGGCTGATGGTTCTGAAGTCTTTTTTGAAGAGCTGACCCGGGAGGAATTTATAGCCAAATGCTCCGGAGATCCCGGCCGGTTAGAAACGAAAATATACAGGAATCTTAATCAAATTCTGTCAGATCCCGTCAACCAAAAAGCCATAAGGAAAGACTATCCCGATCCAAAGGTCAAACGAAGGAATAATGGATATGCCCTGGATGTGTTGCTTGAAACGGACCCTTTTTCCGGAAACGGGGTTAAACTGAATGTATGCAAACTTTTGGCCGGCAGCGAAGGCACACTGGCATTTTCAATCCGGCTGAAACTCAACCTGATTCCCTTACCCCCTTGTTATAAGGGACTGGTATGCGCTCACTTTTCAAGTTTGGAAGATGCATACCAGGGAAATTTGATCGCGTTAAAATACCATCCCGGTGCAATAGAACTGATGGATGACATCATCATGGGTTGTACGCGGGAAAATATCGATCAGCGGAAAAACCGCTTTTTTATTCAGGGTGACCCTAAAGCGATGCTGATGATCGAATTTGCAAGAGAAACAGAGGAAGAGTTGCTTGAAACTACGGCTGCAATGGAAAAAGATTTCCTGACGCATGGTCTGGGGTATCACTTTCCGTTGGTCCGGAGAGCCGATAACATCAAAAAGGTTTGGGCACTGAGGACTGCCGGACTTGGTTTACTTTCCAATATTCCGGGCGACAAACGCAGTACGACCGTTATTGAAGACACTGCTGTAGCTCCCGAGTATTTGGCTGATTACATGAAGGAATTTGATGAGTTGCTGAAAAAATATGGTCTGGATTGCGTCAAATATGCTCATATTGCAACCGGAGAGATTCATCTTCGCCCATTACTGAATCTGAAGGATGAAGCAGACGTCGAGCTATACCATACCCTTGCTGCCGATACGGCCCGTCTGGTCAAAAAATATCGTGGATCGCTGAGCGGCGAACACGGAGATGGACGCTTACGCGGCGAATTCATTCCGTTTATGCTCGGCCCGCATAATTATCAACTCATCAAAGAATTAAAAAATGTCTGGGATCCTCAAAATGTGTTGAACCCCGGCAAGATCATCGACACTCCTCCTATTACGGAAAATCTTCGTTATCTGATCGAGCAACACCGTGAATTCAGGACCACATTTGACTTCTCAGGACAACAAGGCTTTTTACGCGCAATTGAATACTGTAATGGATCGGCCGATTGCCGGAAAAGTGCGGCAATCGGGGGGACAATGTGCCCAACCTATATGGCGACAAAGGACGAGGACAAAACAACACGAGCCCGTGCCAATATTCTCAGGGAATTCCTGAGCCGTTCAAATAAAGCAAACCCGTTTGATCATCAGGAGATCCTTCAGGTACTGGATCTGTGTATCTCCTGTAAGGCCTGTAAAGCCGAATGCCCGTCGAACGTAGATATGGCCAAGCTGAAAGCCGAATTTTTGCAGCATTATCACGAAATTCACGGTATTCCGTTTAGAAGCCTGCTGGTCGGGTATATGCCGCAATTATACCGCGCAGGAAGGATTTTTCGCCCGTTAACCAACTGGATCACCGACACCGATCTGTTTAAACGGACTATCGGATTTACTCCGGAAAGACATGTTCCAAGGTTGTCAAAGCAAACGCTGCGGCAATGGGATAAAAGACGAGCTGAAAACCAGCGAACTGAACACGAAGACACAAAGACACAAAAAAATGATCAGAAGCAACCTTCGTTAATCATACCTGACCATAATAAATCTGCGGCCCAAGCCCCATCTGCGTCAATCATACCCGATCAAAATAAGTCTGCGTCCTCAAAGGGCAAAGTCTATCTTTTTGCGGATGAATTCACCAACGAAAATGAAAGTGACATCGGCATCAAAGCGATCCTTTTGCTGAACCGTCTGGGATATGAAGTCGCTATCCCGAGGCACCGGGAAAGCGGGCGGACCTTCCTTTCAAAGGGAATGCTAAAAAAAGCTCAACAAATCGCAAACGAAAATGTGGTTCTGCTGCGTCAGCTTGTCTCAGACAAAACTCCTCTTGTAGGGATAGAACCTTCAGCGATCCTGGCTTTCCGTGACGAATACCCCGATCTGGTAAGCAATCCGCTTCGGGACGACGCCCGGAGACTGGCCGGCTGTGCGCTGATGCTGGACGAATTCATTGTTTCTGAATTTGAAAAAGGCCGTATTGACCGTTCCCTTTTTACCACCGAAAGCAAAACAATCCGTTTACACGGACATTGTCAGCAAAAGGCGGTCGCGTCCACAGCGCCTACAAAAAAAATGCTCTCCATCCCCCTCAATTACTCTGTCTCTGAGATTCCAAGCGGATGTTGCGGCATGGCCGGATCGTTCGGATACGAGAAGGAACATTACGACCTGAGCCAAAAGATTGGTGAACTGGTACTGTTCCCGGAAGTAAGAAAGGCTGAACCCGAAGTCCTTATTGCAGCCCCGGGAACCTCGTGCCGTCATCACATTCTGGAAGGAACCGGACGAAAAGCCCTGCATCCGGTTGAAATCCTGTATGAGGCGCTGGCATAAGCCTTAAGGCATAAATAAAATGAGGTGTTTTACCAGATTTTTTGTATTTTTATGGCAAATTCGTTACTATGAAAACAATAGTCATAGATATTGAAGAAGGCACAAATGCTAAGCATATCCTGGAGGCCATAAGACTTCTGAAAGGGGTTAAAAATGCCGCTATTACAAGCGATGAAGATATGGAGAATATTTCCATGCTAAAGGCTTGCAGAGCTGCAAAGAGGACTCCGAAAGTATCAAAAGAGGAAGTTTTGAATTCCTGAAATTTGGGACCCGGCAAAACTTTTATGACGATTTCCCTCCTTATTAAATATACCTGATCAATTGGAAAACATTCAGGAATATATCCCCGGGTTAAAATCCGGCAGTGAAAAAGTGTTCCGGGAAATCATGGAACACTGGTATTCCCGTTTGTTCAATTTTGCCAACGGCTATCTGAACAACACCGAAAATGCCAAAGAGGTGATCCAGGATGTTTTTCTTCAATTGTGGGACCACAGGAAAAAGCTTTGCGTACGATCCGGACAATACTGGAATTAAAGTTTCCGGGAACGTTGAACCTTCTGTCAATCCTTTTAAGAAAAATAAAACCGGGAAACTTCAGATAATTGGCGCTGTGAACCCCCTTCAGCTTGCCAGTATCCTTTGGAGGTAATCAGGCAACCGATTGATCAAATAAAATGGAATGCTGATCAATTTATAGACAGTCCCTTTTATAGTCTTTTCTTCATTCACCGTCATTTCTCCTGAAAAAATCCTGATTGCAATTTTATGAGGCGAAACTTCTATAAATTGATGTAACGATCTTAATTTACCAGAGGCCCCTGATTTAACCTCAATCGGGATAATCATATCCCTGTATTGGATAATAAAATCCACTTCCGCCGAGGCATCCTTTTCCTCCCTTGTCCAGAAATTTAACTTGAAAAGAACCGAATCATTTAATGCCAGCAATTCCTGCCCGGTAATATGTTCAGCAATCCTCCCTTCATACACATCGTCCAATTGTTTTGTGCCCAGTATTTGTTGCTGGACTCCTGCAAAATAATTTACCATGCCGGTATCAACAAACTGGAGTTTTGGTGAACGCCTGTAATTAGGTATCCGAGGTAATTTAGTTGAAGTAACCGGGTACACCAGTTGAAGCAGAAAAGCCTTCTCTATTGTTTTAAATGCTTCGCTCATTTCCCTGTTCTTGTATACTGAATTTCCAAATCCCTGAAATTTTATGCGACTACCAGCAGCATAGAACGAATTTTGTATCACATGCCTGATTACCTGCACCAATAAATCATTCCGTCCATATTTTTCAACATCGTCCAGGTATGAGGCGATCAATCCTTCATAAATTGGTTTGAGTCCGACAATGGAAGGTTCGTTTGCATATTGCTGTATAATTTCGGGCATTCCCCCAATCAGGGTGTATGTCCTAAAAAGTTTCATTAATTTTTCATGTGCATACCGGGGAAAAGGGTAAGTGACGATCAATTCCAGGCTCCTTTTCTCCCCAACAGCTGAAAGGAATTCCCGAAAAGAGCATGGCCTTACTGCCAGATATTCTACCCTTCCTACCGGAAAACTTATTTTCTTTCTTATTAATGTTTCCAGTAAGGAACCTGCTGCAACAAGATATAAGTGACCTGCCTTTTCATAAAAATACCTTAACATAGCCACCGCTTCCGGTGAATTTTGGATTTCATCAATAAAAATGAGCGTCTTCCCATTTTTTCCGTCGGACGATTTGTATAAAAAGATAGCTTCAACTAAGTCTTCTACATTTTTATAGGTATCGAAAAGGCGTTTATCTTCGTCAAGATCTAAATTAAGAGAAATATAACGGTCGAACTCTTTGGAAAAAAGGTCGATTATCGTGGTTTTTCCAACCTGCCGTGCTCCTCTTAGGATAAGTGGTTTTCTGTTTTTTTTGTCCTTCCACTCCCTCAGCCTGTGAATAATTTCTCTATCAAACATTTAGAGTATTCATTTTTAAGCAAATATAACCAATTTGTATAAAAGAGGGGGATAATTTTTTCATTTTTTGTATAAAAGAGGGGGATAATTTTTTCATTTTTTGTATAAAAGAGGGGGATAACCCGCGTAACCGTTATTAACTATTCTATTTCCCTCTTGACAGTTCAGAAACGAACAGATTCAGCTTATCCGGAGGACAGTAATCGTCAAGCTTTTATTATCTTTGGAAGCCATTAGAAGAAAGAAAAGAATGACAACTATTTTTTGGATCATTGTAGCCATCCTGGTTGCTGATTTTATTTTGGAGCGTTACCTGGATTACCTCAATACCACCCGTTGGAGCGATAAATTACCCGAAGAGGTAAAAGGAATTTATGATGAAGATGAATACCGCAGGCAGCAGACTTATTCAAAGGTGAATCACAAGTTTAACATGATTACCTCCACGTTCAGCTTTGTGTTGATCATGCTGATGTTTTTTCTTCAGGGTTTCGCCCTTGTCAATGGCTGGTCTCTCTCCGTTTCTGAAAGCTCTGTCTGGTCAGCACTTATCTTTTTCGGGATACTGTTGCTGGCATCCGACATCCTGACCACACCCTTTGATTTGTACAGCACTTTTGTTATTGAAGAACGATTCGGCTTTAACAAAACTACCGTAAAGACTTATGTGCTCGATAAACTGAAGGGTTGGCTCCTGGGAGCGGTGATTGGCGGAGGATTGCTGGCCTTGATTATTTGGATCTGGACAATAACCGGGAAAAACTTTTGGATATATGTCTGGATCGTGATCAGCGGATTTTCCGTTTTTATGGTCATGTTTTATTCTACCCTGATCGTGCCTATTTTTAATAAGCAGACGCCGCTCGAGGAAGGGGACCTGAAAAGAGCAATCCGGACGTTTGCCGCAAAAGTGGGTTTTCGGTTAGATAATATTTTTGTCATTGACGGTTCCAAACGTTCTACTAAAGCCAATGCCTATTTTACCGGTCTGGGCACAAAAAAAAGAGTTGTCCTTTACGATACGCTGATCCACGACATGAAAATCCCGGAACTGGTTGCAGTATTGGCTCACGAGATTGGCCATTACCGTAAAAAACACGTATTCTGGAGCCTGCTCCTCGGAATCTTGCAAACAGGGATCATGCTGTTTATTTTTTCACGTTTTATGGAAAGCCCTGCACTTTCAACAGCGCTGGGAGTAGAAAAGCCCGCTTTTCACATTGCTTTAGTTACCCTTGGCATTTTGTATGCACCGCTTTCCTCCCTGATCGGTATCGGAATGAA
>JBDKTZ010000571.1:0-7484 GCA_039679975.1 Prolixibacteraceae bacterium | reverse complement strand
ACAAGGAACTCAAGAAATGGATCATGTATCTTCCTTACGACCTTAGTCAATACATTGAACTGGATAGTTTGGTTCTTCGAAAGAGGATTGAAAGAAAGTACTCTATAATTATGTATTCGGCTTCTTTTTTAACCTTCTCAATAAAGCAGAGCGATGCCAGTATTATTCCTTTGGAGCCTGATGTAAGGAAAATCCGGAACGGGGATACGTTATACGTAATCGGGTATTCAGATCAGAATCTGAGAATAGTCAGGGGTGTTGTTCAAACAACGTTTAATGAAAAATATTCAATGCCTGAAATCAGGTTGAGAACCGATGTCTATGTAAATGGTGCCGATTTTATTGGAGCGCCTATTGTTGAAAAGAGCGGAAAGGTTGTCGGATTAATGAACAGGGCATATTGGCTGACTATCGATCGCAAAGGGCGGGTGATTAATCCCGACAAGGACGTTGAAGGTACGCATGTCGAATATTTTGTGCAAGGAACCACCATGAGAACGGTTTTGGGTAAGGATTATAATAATAAAGAACATCAGGAATTAGTTCAAAGGCACTCCCGGAAACGGCCGAATACCGGCTTATCTTACCGTAATCCGTTGATAATGTAGAAAGGCGGTTGTTCCGAGGCCAAAACCGAAGACTTTGGAAAGATCGTTTTTATAAATTTTTTTGGCTTCCTGATCAGTCAGTTTGTAAATGTAAGTATAATAGCTGGTTTGACGGCTCTTATAGTTGTCCGGAATTGCCTGCCATCCTTTGTCTGGAAGGAAATGTCGTCGTTGTTTCAGCTACAACAAGCGTTGATTTTTGAATACGTCCATAGTTTGCATACTGCGCAAGGTAGCCGGAGAACCCTCAAGCTCTTTCCTGCCGTTGCAAGTCGATTTGGTCAATGAAGAAAGTGTTTCAAACGCCATTCGCAAAACTATAGAAACTTTTGGCCACATTGACGTACTCGTGAACAATGCTGGTTACGGACAACTGGGGCAAAAACAGTTGGGGCGACGAAGCCGATGTTATCGCGGCATTCCGGTTCTGATTAAAGGAATGTGATCCCTTCTGATGCAGAAGCCGCTGGTGAAAAACCGGCGGCTTCGTTTCACTTTCAGCACCACGATGAAGTGCCTGGCTGATGTGCCTGATTCAAGTACCACATGCTATCCAATCGGATAGCTGCGGTTCTTTGGTCAGCTTGCTTCGGTATACTTCTTAAAGTTGTCCAGAATTGCCTGCCATCCTTCCCTTTGCATTTCAACCGGGTTTTCGGTTTCGGCATCAAATACAATCTTCATTCCGGTTTCATTATTTTCAGCCGTAAAAATGATTTCCGCTTTTCTTCCATCTGCCATGCTGTAAGCGATAAGTTCGTTTCTTTTTACCTCATCATATACGCCTTCAAAATCGAAACCTGCGCTGCCGTCCCTGGCTTCCATCCTCGAAAGGAACCTGCCGCCGGTTCGTAAGTCATTTTCGGCCTTTGTGGTATGCCAGTCATCGGATGCGCTGTTCCACTTTACAATGTGTTTCGGGGAGGTATAGGTTTCCCATACTTTTTCAACCGGTGCTTTGACGGTTGTTTCCACGGTGATCTTTGTTGTTTTCATTTTCTGCTGTTTTTATTATTTTAATTAAACGTTCCAAACCCCGGTTCTACTGGCTTTGATCGCGTATTCGCCGAAAGTAGTCGATTTGCGGCCGGTCACTTTCTCAATATCGTGAGTGATCGATTCGTTTCTTCCATCCAGCACTTCGCGAAACAGATATTGCATGAGCCAGATAATGTCTTCCGGAACCTGATAATCACGAAGCATTTTTGTGTATCCATCCATATCCGCTTCTTCATACCCGACAGGCCTGTTTATCGCTTCCGAAATCATACGGGTTGTATCTTTGAAAGACAACAATTCAGGGCCCGTCAGTTCATAGATTTTCCCCTTATGCCGATCGTCCGTCAGCGCTTCAACCACCACATCGGCGAGGTCGTCAAGATCGACGAAAGGCTCTAAGGCTTTTGGTTCCGGTACAACGAGACAGCCACCCAAAATATTATCGAGAAAAAAGAATTCGCTAAAATTCTGCATGAACCAACTGGACCTCACAACCGTCCAGTGCAATCCTGAATTCGTCACGATCCTTTCAGCTTCCCCGGCCTCTTTCTCGCCCCTTCCGGAAAGGAATACCAGTTGCTGAACCCCTGAACTTTTTGCAGTCTCCACAAACCGTCCGATTTTGTCCAGGGCCCCGGGAGCCATGAAGTCGGGATAATAACTGACGTAAGCTTTTTGGATGCCATTTAAAACCGCTGTCCAGTTTCCGGGTTCATCCCAATCAAAAGGAGGGTTTCCATTTCTGGAACCGGCCCGAACCGGGATCTCCCTTTTTTGAAGTCTTTCTGCCACCCGCTTTCCGGTCTTTCCGGTAGCCCCCAATACCAAAATTTCGTTTGTCATAGTCTCGAATTTTCTGATTTAAAACTATGAGCAAAAGTAGGGGGCGGTGAAAACCTAAAATTGAACAAATCGGACAAGGGGCTATTGCAGATTCTTTAGCTGCATGGGCTTTTTCGCGGTGAATCTCCTGATATTCCGGATAAAATGCGATTGATCGGCATAGCCGTTATCGTAAACCACATCGGTCAGTTTTGAAAATCCGCCCGTTGAAATCTGATCGAGCGAGGCCTGGAACTGGATGATTTTCGCAAACTTTTTTGGGGGTATCCCGACGTACCTGATAAATTTTCTTCGTAATGTCCTTTCGGTAAGGTCCAGGGACTTGGCCAGTGCATGTATGGTAATCAAACCTTTATGTTCCTGGATCATTCCAATTGCCTGTTGTATTTTTGGGTATTCCTCCATTCCCTTTTCCCGGGCAAGTTCCGAGAGAAAGTTGGCAATGAGCTCTGTCTTCAGGTCTATGGACGAAGTGCGGGCTAATGCCTCTAAAGGATTGTCGATCGTTACCCCCTTCATCTCTGAGAGGTCGGCGCAATCATCATTCAGTCTTTTGGGGTCGACATCAAATAACAACCTGGCCGCAAAAGGGTATAGCTGAAAGGCAATCATCAAATAAGGGGTCCGTACTGAGAGTTTATAAGGTTCGATCATCTGTCCGTAAAGAAAAAACGGGCTAAGCGGTTTCATCCGCGGAAGCAGAAACCCCTTTGCCGATTGCAGGTATACCACTCCCGGATAACCATCAGCAAAGAATGTAAAGGTTGCGTCCTGGCGGGCATCCTGTTCCTCCAGAACGAAAATTTCCTTAACGAACAATTCCAGGTCGTTGCGGACTATTATTTTGGCGGCGTCTGTCAAATCCTTGTTTGCCATATGCCGCGACCTTGGTATAAAAATTCAATCGGACCCATAAACGTTAATTGAAAACACTATGGAAACAAGTATCGTGTTTCGCGTGTTCACGCAGACCGGAGGCAGTTGGCCGCGGGCTAACATGTACGCTCAGAAGCCCTGAAGGTGTAACGTGATTTATTTGTATTGCAGTAACGAATGTGTTACTTTTGCAAAGAGGGTAAATGCTCTTTACTATGAAAACGTCAGAGTTTCTTAAAAAAGCTTCTAAAGTCGGTTGTTACTTTGTAAGTCATGGTAAGGAACATGATGTCTGGTATAGCCCGGTAACTGACAAGTTTTTCAGGGTGCAAGACATCCGGGCCAGGAGATAAAAAGTGGAACGCTTAACAGCATGATGAAAGATGCAGGACTTAAATAACCTGTACATTTCACAGACTTAAAAATGAGAACAGAATGAAAACGGCGATTGTAGAATTGTGGGACGATGGGACATTCAGTATTTATGTTCCTGATATGAAAGGGCATAATTTAAATGCTCAGGGGAAAACTGTTGCCGAAGCTAAAGAGAAATTGAAAGAAGCAATTCAGGATTATATCGATATGTACGAGGGTATGGGTAAACCTATTCCGGAGGAAATCGACCATCCCGCTTTTGAGTTTAAGTACGATATGGCTTCCTTCTTCAATTACTTTGACTGTCTGAACGCTTCAAAATTGGCAGAGAGGGCCGGGATAAACGCCTCCTTAATCAGGCAGTATAAAAAGGGGATCAAACTTGCATCGGAGAAACAAAGCAATAAAATACAAACAGCTATCCACCAGTTGGGAAATGAATTACTGGCCGTGAGGCTATAATGATGTGTCATCAATTGTCATGTTCCCTCCACCCGGACTCTCAACAATTGTGATCCTGGAAACTTTTTCCGTCATAACGCATCACTCTCATTTGTCGTACCCGGGTACTGGGATTGTCGTATTTACACCGCGCCGGCATGCCCTTTATTGGCGAAATTAGCATGGTAACAAAACCAATTTTGAAGACGCTTTTTCCAACAAAACAAAAGAGTGAAGAAATGACAAAAAGTAAGTTACTTCAATTGAACAATGTCGGCCTCGTGGTTGAATCGCTCGACAATGCCATCTCGTTTTTTGAAGAAATAGGTCTTACACTTGAAGGACGAATGATGGTTGAAGGGGAATGGGCGGGACAGGTAACCGGACTTGGAAATCAGTCGGTCGAAATTGCAATGATGGTTACTCCCGACGGACACAGCCGTTTAGAGCTTTCACGGTTTATAGAACCCGCAATCATTTCAGACCATCGGACAGCACCCGTTAATTCGTTGGGTTATCTGCGGGTCATGTTTAAAGTTGACAACATCGACGAGCTGGTTTCCAGGCTTATAAAGAATGGAGCCGAACTGGTTGGCGAAATCGTTAATTACGAGAACATATACCGACTGTGTTACATTCGTGGAACGGAAGGAATACTGATTGGACTGGCAGAAGAGCTTTCATAAACAAGTAATGTCGATGATACTTTAGGTCTTATAAATTAGAAGTAGAACCCAATCCCAAATCGGGCATGGCGATTGTATTTACCGGCTATCAGATAGTCGAGGGTAACATTCAGATGACGAAAAAATCTCACGCCCACACGTGGCATGACGCCATTTAAATGAGATTCTTCCGGATAAATTGTAACAGGTATCATCTCTCCATTCAGATCCCAGAAAGTATGACGGGCTTCCATTCCATAATACCAACCAAAACCAATCCCTGCGAAAGGATTAATCTTGTGGTTGCGTCTGAAATTATAATCGGCAACTAACATGCAACGGCCAACCTGGTCAGCATCTGAGGTGCTTTCGCCATCAGGTGCCCTTGGAATGCCGGTTTGACTGAACTGGATGCCAAAATCCAGAGGTAACGGTTTGATATGATAGCGATACTCGACATTCAGGAAAACACCAGGGTGTGCCTTATACTCACCAAAATCGCTTGCACCAAAGGCTACTCCAAAATTAAGCAACTCAATATCGGAACGTTGAAATTTCTTCTCCTGAGCTTGAACAAAAGATACCATTAAGCCAATAAAACATAGTGACAATACCCTTTTCACAAATATTCAATTTAAAATTAGTTTTACGACTCCGGTCCGCGCTCTGTCAGGACATGCAGTCTTACAGGCCTTTCTGACTTATTTCTTTAGGAAGCAATGGATGAGATGTTATCTCCGATTCCCAAAGATATGCCGGATTCGGATTTTTAAAATCTATATGCGAATATAATTATACATAAGTCCTGTTTATTTTCAGGAGTATGTTATCAAACATATAATCAATATTTCACTCTTGCACGAACGGAATTGAGTATGAACCACTCGTATCGGAGCTGATTAATCCGGATATACCTTCAACAGTCAACTTCACCGTCCAAACGTTTTCCAGGACAATATGTTTCCGTATGTCCGTTTTTGAGTCTCATTCCCCGCATAAACTAACGTTTTGCTCATTTGTTTGTTATTCAGGTTTTCATAGTACATCATTCCCTTAAATAAGTCGGGCATGATTGTTTTGGTCGCTTTAAACTCGAACAAATGTTGTTCAGGACCATTTTGAACGATCAGGTCTACTTCATGGCCTGCCGAGTCACGCCAAAACCAGATGTCATTCAACTGATTTTTGTGAGACATTCTTTTTACGCACTCGGCGGCCATCATATTTTCGAAGAGACTTCCTTTGAAAGGGTGTAACTGCAACTGTTGCGGATCATTAAGTTTTAACAGGTGACAAAGCAAGCCGGTGTCGTAAAAATATAATTTGGGCGTTTTTACGATACGCTTGCTGAAGTTTTCATAAAAAGGGTGAAGTAAAAACAGGATATAACTGTTTTCCAAAGCCGACAGCCACGATTTCGCAGTAGGTTGCGATACTCCGCATTTATTTGCAAGAGCGCTTATATTAAGTAATTGTCCGGCGTTGGCAGCGCATAGTGACAAAAAGTTCCGGAACAACCGGATATCTTTTATTGCGATTAACTCGCTTACATCCCTCTGAATATAAGTTTGGGTATAATTGGAATAAAATATTTTTGATGGAATTTCTCTGTCATAAATAGCCGGGTAGAAACCTTTGATGAGATTTTCCAAATAATTATCGTTGAGTAGTCCTTCTGTATTCAACTCCTGAAGGTCAAATGGGAAAAGTTTAAATATCGCGACTCTTCCAGCCAGGCTTTGAGTAATATTTTTCATGAGATGAAAGTTCTGTGATCCTGACAATATAAATTGTCCCATTATTCCACTTTCGTCGGCAATAGCCTGGATGTATGAGAATAGAAGAGGTACGCGCTGGACTTCGTCAAAAATGACAAACTTCTCATACATTGCCAGGAAGCTGTTTGGATCCGATTCTGCAAAGCTCCGCACATCAGGATTTTCCAGATTCACATACTGATAATCCGGAAACATCGATTTGAGTAGCGTGGTTTTTCCGGATTGCCTGGGACCTGTTATGGCCAGAATGGGATATTTATTCCGCAATTCATGAATCGCATTTATAATCTGCCTTTTAATTATCATGATCTGAATTCTATCTGCCAAAGATACGATGTATTTTGAAATTGCATGTCATTAACTTTGAAATTGCATGACATTAGTTTTGAGATTTCGTCATCTATTCTTGCACGAACGGAATTGAGTATGAGCCGCATTGATCCCTCTTCCGGGCAGGGCAAATACCTGTTATTTCCAGATCACTTCTCCGCGTCCTTTCGTGAACGATATTTTCCTGGCCTTCAGGTCGTACTTTATTTTACCAACCGCATCGATGGAGTCCATGAAAACGGAAAAGTGTTTCGTCACCACGTAGCCTGCAACAATCAGTTCTCCCGACGTTGGCAACTCCGGTGCCGGATGAACCGACAAGGCCTGCCGGCTAAACTCCTCCCGCTGTCTTTCCTGTTCCGGTGTTATTCTTCCCCAATGGCTTCTGGTCCCGACATTTTCCAGTTCCAGATACCGGACGGGTTTCCGGTACTTTTTTGCTTTGTTGACGAAATTGCGGGAATGCGTCACAGGAACCCGGATATCTGTTTCTCCGTGAACAATGTACGCCGGAGTGCGCATGTTCCGAACCGTCGTCAATCCGCTTCGCGAGCGGTATGCTTCTTCAT
>JBDKTZ010000566.1:0-3406 GCA_039679975.1 Prolixibacteraceae bacterium | reverse complement strand
CCGTATACGGGTTGAACGTACTTACCTTTACATATTTGATCCTTGGGCCAACGCAAAGAGCAGTGTTTGAAGGTAAAGTCCATGGCGTAGTAGTCCAGGCCAGAAAGTAAAGCGGCGAATCCACATTCTCGTAGAGGAATTCCGATTTTGCATCGCGAACTACTGCGAACTGGGCGACCGCCGTCGTATCTTTCACATCCCGGTAGCACCCCGGCTGATTCAATTCATGTGAGCTCAGTCCGGTACCTGCAGCAGGTGAATAAGGCTGAATGGTATAACCCTTATATAACAAACCCTTGTTGTACAACTGCTTTAGCAACCACCATACCGACTCGATATAGCGATTGTCGAATGTGATATAAGGATCGTCCATATTCACCCAGTACCCCATCTGGCGCGTCAGCTCTTCCCACTCTTTGGTATACTTCATCACCTCCCTGCGGCAGGCGGCGTTATATTCTTCAACCGTAATTTTGGTGCCGATATCTTCTTTTGTAATTCCCAGTGATTTTTCAACGCTTAATTCCACAGGTAAACCATGGGTATCCCATCCGGCTTTCCGGTGAACCCGAAAGCCCTTCATGGTTTTGTAACGACAAAAAATATCTTTAATGGTCCTGGCCATCACATGATGGATACCAGGCATCCCGTTAGCCGAAGGCGGTCCTTCATAAAAAACAAAAGTGGGATTGCCCTCCCTTATCGCAATACTTTTATGAAAGGTGTCGTCGTCTTCCCAGCGCCTGCGCACATCCTTGTTCACCTGGGAGAGATCCAATTGTTTGTATTCCCGGAATTTGCTATTCATCAGATTCCTTTTTAATCCATTTTTAGAAAAAGAGTACAAATATAGGAAAATTCTACATTGCGAAGAGCGGATGAAACTTTTAAGGCAAAGGGTACGGATGTGCGGAACAGAGAGCCGGAAGCAGGGGCACGGCACAAAGAGGTGTGGAGAAGAGGGCATAGAGCTCGGGGCAGAGCGCTTAGCGCAGAGACAGAGAAGGGATCATTATGCTAATAGAGCGGAGGCAGGGAGAAGGGAACAAAACCAAACGCATAAACAAAGAAAAAGGTTGCCAGGAAAGCAACCTTCTGGGAAAAACTTGATAAAAGGGAAAGGAAAGTAAAAATAACCAGTTTATTCGGTAATAAATATAATCGCTTTATGCCTGCCGGAAATTATATCTGAATTATTGGATTTTTATTGAATTGTTAAAAAAATACCCGCCATGTTAATTATGAATTAAGAAATCCCCATGTAAATGTGTATCTTTTATAATAAATAATTCAGATCATGAACTCGTCGCTGGAATATTTTCTGGAATTGTTCTTCCCCAGGCTTTGCCTGATCTGTGAGGAAAAACTGTTACGGCAGGAACGGTTTATTTGTCTGAAATGCCTGCTTCATCTTCCGAGAACTGATTTTCGGTTGCCGGGAGAAACTTCCATGGAGCAACTGTTTTACGGCAGGATTCCGGTCGAAAAAGCATTCGCCTATTTTGAATTCCGAAAAGGCAGCGATTACCGGAAAATCCTTCATCAGTTAAAATATAAGGGACAAAAAGAAATCGGAGAATATTTCGGAGAACACTTTGCCGCAGAATTGATGCGAACAGGATCTTTTTCTCAGTTTGACTACCTCTGCCCTGTTCCTCTCCATCCAAAAAAAGAACGCAAAAGGGGTTTCAACCAAAGCTATCACATTGCGCTGGGCATGTCCAGACAACTCCGGATTCCTGTATTAAAAGATAATATAAGACGAATCGCCGATACCGGTACCCAAACACGAAGATCTCGTTACGAGAGGTGGGAAAATGTAGAAAACATGTTCGAAGTAATTCGCCCGGAGGTGTTTGACGGAAAGCATATCGTACTGGTTGACGACGTGGTAACAACCGGTGCCACACTCGAAGCCTGCGCCACCGCAATTCTGAGTTGTTGTGATGCAAAGATCAGTATACTGGCAATGGCAATGGCGTGAAAACAGACACAGATATCAAGACACAAGATTCAAAATTGAGGATTTGACAGAGAAACTGCCGGCTGTTCGTTATTTTGTTTTTTAAAACAAAAATCAACTTCCGACCTTCACTGAAAAGTCAAAAGCTGATTTTCGTCCGTTCCGGATAAACCGGGTCGCATTCTTTATTATTCCACTACCTGAGTCCAGCCGTATGGATCGGGTTCGTCACCATTCTGAATAGCCAACAGCTTATCATAGAGCTTCAGGCTCCAGGCTCCAGGTTCTTTTCCATAAAGGTATTCCTTTTCGAGATCAGCGTCATAAATCCGCTTTACCGGTGAGATCACGGCAGCCGTACCGCATGCACCAACTTCTTCAAATGTTGAAAGTTCTTCAACAGGCACCTGCCTGCGTTCTACTTTCATTCCAAGCGATTCAGCCAGCGTCATCAGGCTCATGTTGGTGATTGAAGGGAGTATGGAATCTGAGAGAGGCGTAATGTAGGTATTATCCTTAACCGCAAAAAAGTTTGCCGGTCCGCATTCATCAATATATTTTTTCTCTTTCGAGTCCAGGTAGAGCACTGAAGAAAATCCGCCGGCTTTCGCTTTCTTCCCTGCAACCAGGCTGGCAGCGTAATTTCCACCAATTTTATATCGTCCTGTTCCCTGAGGCGCAACACGATCGTATTTACGCAAGATGACCAGATCGGTAGGCTTAAACCCTTCAGGGAAATACGGGCCGACAGGCATTACAAATACCATGAACAAGTATTCCGTAGCCGGTTTAACACCGATTTGCGGCCCTGTCCCTATCAACAAAGGCCGGATGTATAAAGACGCACCTGACCCGTAAGGCGGCACAAACTCAAGATTTTCACTGACTGCAAGCTTTACAGCTTCCATAAACAGTTCAGACGGTAGTTGAGGCATTAAAATACCGTCACACGATGTTTGTAACCTTTTGGCATTTTCATCCATCCTGAAAATACGGGTCTTACCGTCCTTTCCACGAAAAGCCTTAAGCCCTTCAAATGCTTCCTGTCCGTAATGGAGGCAGGTTGCGGCCATATGAAGGTTCATAAATTCCGAGTCGCTTGTTTCAAGCGGTCCCCATTGACCGTTTTCATAATGGCAACGAACATTCAGATTTGTTTTGCTGTATCCAAACCCTATGCTTTTCCAATCTATACTTTCCATAATTACACTTATATTTATCACCCAATAATTGGGAATCTTAAAATAACAAAAAAAAAACCGGAGAATAAAATTCTTTGTGTTGCGGCATTTTCATGTTTAATTTCAGGTGCCGACCGTGACAGTCAGATAGTACCCGCTATGCCTGCGGATATTGATAGCCTGATTGTTATCGAACAGCAGATACTGGCCTTTAATTCCCAAAAGCCTGCCTTCAATAACAGGATCCTTGTCAAAACTTAAT
>JBDKTZ010000246.1:0-1859 GCA_039679975.1 Prolixibacteraceae bacterium | reverse complement strand
AGTGACTTTATTTGTGACCGCATATAATGAAAAAGACACCATCCCGGCGAAAGTGGCTAACTCGAAGAATCTCAATTATCCGTCAGAAAAAGTCAGGCACATCTGGGTTACCGATGGATCAAACGATGGGTCACCCGAATTGCTTGAATCACTTGAAGGGATCGAGGTTTACCATGAACCTGAGCGAAAAGGAAAAATCGCCGCAATGAACCGGGGAATGCAGTTTGTTAAAACCCCGATCGTGATTTTTTCAGATGCCAATACTTTTTTGGGTGAAGATTCGATCATGCGTATTGTTTCCTTGTTCGGAGACCCCAAGGTTGGCTGCGTCTCGGGCGAAAAGCGCATCTTTCATGCGGATTCAGATTCAGCTTCCGGTTCAGGTGAGGGTATTTACTGGAAATATGAATCTCTGCTAAAAAAATGGGATGCCCGGTTATATTCGGTTGTGGGAGCCGCAGGCGAACTGTTTGCCATCAGAACAGATCTCTGGCAGGAGGTAGAGCCGGATACACTTCTTGACGACTTTGTCATCTCTTTACGTGTCGCCATGCAAGGCTACACAATTCAGTATGACCCGGATGCCTACGCTATTGAATCGGCTTCTAAAGATACCAAAGAAGAACTAAAACGAAAGATCAGGATCTCGGCCGGAGGAATACAGGCCGTTATCCGCCTCAGATCGTTACTCAATATTTTCAAATACGGAATCCTCTCCTTCCAGTATATCTCACACCGGGTACTGCGATGGATGGTCTCCCCTTTCCTGGTACTGCTGATCATTCCGCTTAACTATTTGCTTTTCAGGAATGAAAACACAATCGGAGTTTATACGTTCCTTTGGTACGGACAATTCATGTTTTATTTGCTTGTATTGACCGGCTGGATGTTGCGTGCCAAACAAACCCGCATAAAAGGGCTGTTTGTACCATTTTACTTTTTCATGATGAACTATTCCGTGTACCTTGGCCTGGTCCGGTATTTAAAGGGAAGCCAGTCGGTGGTCTGGGAAAAAGCCAAAAGAAAATAGATTCATTATTCCTTTGACAATTCTGTTTAGGACTTTGAAGCAGAATTTTGCTTTAAAATTTGCAACTAAAAAATAGTTGCATTAACTTTGCCTTAAAGTTACAGGTATATGTCAAAGCTGGAAAAATTAATAATCCGGTTAATTTCTTTGCCAAAAGATTTTACCTATCAGGAACTTAAAACTGTTCTTTTGGCGTTTGGCTACGCAGAAATGGAAGGATCTGATTCAAGGATTTGTTTTAAAAAAGAAACTCATAAAATAAAGTTGCATAAACCTTATCCTGGAAACATTATGAAGCGCTATCAACTGGATTTAGTTATTGAGGAATTAAAAAAACAAGGATTTATTTAAAAGGAGGATTTATGATGAAGGATTTATTAACATACAAAGGATTTATTGGCTCAGTTCATTTTTCTGCTGATGATCAGGTCTTTTTCGGTAAAATAGAAGGCATTAATGATCTTGTAACATTTGAGGGAGAAACTGTAAAAAAGCTTGTTGATGCCTTTCATTATGTGGTGGATGAACATATTAATGATTGTGAGAAAGAAAACATCCCTATTGAAAAAAGTTATAAAGGCAGTTTTAACATTCGCCTTACTCCCGACTTACACCGGCGCTTATCGGTTACCGCAAAAATGAAAGGCGTAAGTTTGAACCAATTTATTCATGAAGCACTTGCCGGTGTTATTTATAGTGAGTGACCTTTCAGGCTGTCTTTTAGATGACTGATCCAGATCCGGACGATTTCATTGTATTCGGCCAGGCCCTTTAATATAGCGTGCACTTCGTATCCATTGACTTCAAGAATGGATTTCCAGCTATCGGG
>JBDKTZ010000010.1:0-10388 GCA_039679975.1 Prolixibacteraceae bacterium | reverse complement strand
GATCGGCGCCATCGAACGTAAAAGGCTTTGGCTTTGGAAAAACTTTTTTTCCATACATCCGGTTAAAACGTTTGGCGAATTTGCGGGCCATTTCCAGATTTTGTTCCTGATCTTTTCCCACAGGCACGAAATTGGCTTTATGAATAATAATATCGGAAGCCATCAGTACCGGATAAGTCAGCAATCCGGCATTAATGTTATCAGGTTGCTTCCTGGCTTTATCCTTGAACGACGTGGTTCGTTCAAGTTCGCCCAGATAAGCATTCATATTGAGGAATGTATAGAGTTCCAACACTTCGGGAACATCGCTCTGAATATATATTGCGGCCTTTTCGGGATCGATCCCGCAAGCCAGGTATTCGGCCAGCACTTGCCTGACACTCGACTGGAGATTTTCGGGTGTGGGATGTGTGGTCAGCGAATGAATGTCGGCAATAAAGAAAAAGCAGTTATAATCTTCCTGCATTTTTAAGAAATTGCGTACTGCGCCAAAGTAATTGCCGAGGTGTAAATTTCCGGTAGGCCGGATGCCGCTTACTACGATTTGTTGTTTCATATTTTCAGTATCAGGTATCGGGTATCAGGATACAAGTATCAAGACACAAGAAAAAAAATCAGTTCTCATTACATCTTTCGCAACAATCTGCGTTCCAAATTCTGCAGATTGAATTGAGTGTGCAAAAATAAACTGAATACTTGAAACACAAAATTATATTTCTTCGATGAGTATTTTTCAACCAGGACTTTCGATTACAGTCGGGGAGGCTTGATAAAAAGCAAGTTATCAGAGAAAGCGAATAAAAAATTGCAATTCAATGGTAAAAATTGAAAAGTTTAAAAATAATAATTAGCTTTGTTTCCTCATTTGAATGAACTGATGATCGGAACTATGTCATATAGGAGAAATTGGTGGCGCAGCCTGAATGATGTTGCGTAAACGTTTCCTATGGATTAAAGATATGACAGGCCATGTTGTTTACGCAGCATGGCCTTCTTTATTGATAAAATTGATAAAATCAGACAACCAATGACGGGATTTAGATAATAAACTCAATAAAAAATCAAATAATAAACAGACAATCATGACGAGACAAAAAAAATTTTTCCTGAACGAATCCGATATGCCAAAACAATGGTATAATTTGGCGCCTGACCTGCCAACCCCTTTAAATCCACCGTTGGGGGCGGATGGGCAACCATTGACTCCAGAGAAACTTGCAGCTGTTTTCCCGATGAATTTGATCGAGCAGGAAGTAAGTATGCAACGCTGGATCGATATTCCTGAAGAAATCCGTCAGATTTTATTTCAATGGCGACCCAGTCCGCTGATTCGCGCTTATGAACTGGAAGAAGCATTGGGGACACCTGCCAAAATTTTTTATAAGAATGAGAGTGTTTCACCTGCAGGAAGCCATAAACCAAACACGGCCGTGGCTCAGGCATGGTATAATAAGCAGTTTGGAATTAAGCGGCTAACGACCGAAACCGGAGCCGGTCAATGGGGATCAGCTCTGGCTTTTGCCTGTGCTCAACTGGGAGGCATCGAGTGCAAGGTGTACATGGTAAAGGTGAGCTTTGAGCAAAAGCCTTTTCGGAAGCTGATGATGCAGACCTGGGGAGGCAAATGTGTGGCAAGTCCGAGTATGGAAACTCAGGCTGGACGAGACATTCTGGCGAAGTATCCGGATACGCCGGGCTCGCTGGGTATTGCTATTTCAGAAGCTGTAGAGGAAGCCGTGTCCGATCCGACAGGGAAAACCAGGTATTCATTGGGTTCAGTGTTGAACCACGTGATGCTGCATCAGACCATTATTGGTCTGGAAGCCAAAAAACAACTCGCAATGGCGGGCATAAAGAAACCGGATATTATCATCGGTTGCTGTGGGGGCGGAAGTAATTTTGCAGGGCTCTCGTTCCCGTTTATGGCCGATAAAATCAATGGTTCTGAGATCCGGATCATCGGTGTTGAGCCTTTTTCATGTCCAACCTTGACCAAAGCTCCTTTTGTATACGACCATGGCGATGTGGCAAAAATGACTCCACTTCTGGCAATGAACAGCCTGGGGCATAACTTTGTGGCTGCACCAATCCATGCAGGTGGTTTGCGGTATCACGGAATGGCGCCGCTGGTCAGTGCTGCCTTACGTGACGGGCTGATGGAAGCCCAGGCCATTCATCAAAGTGAATGTTTCGAAGCAGGCCTCCTGTTCTCAAAAACCGAAGGAATCATACCTGCTCCGGAGACCACGCATGCAATTGCCCAGGCGATTCGGGAAGCCAAACAAGCCAAAGAAGAAGAAAAGGAAAAGGTAATCCTTTTCAATTTCTCAGGTCATGGACTGATGGATTTAGTGGGTTACAACAAGTATATGGAGGGACAGTTAACTGATTACGAGTATCCTGAATCTCAGATTGCCGAGAATTTGTTGCAAATAAAAGGCTATCCGCTGCCAAAGTAAGGTTTAAAGTTCATAATTCAATACTGTTTATAAAAAAGGGAGGCCTCACGACCTGCTGCAATCGACGGACGATAACTGCAGCAGCCTGACGCCGCCCTTTTTCTTTATCATGGATATTCATTCTTCGCTACCCGATTTTGATTAACTTTGCGCCGTACAAGTATTTTGAATGATGGAATCGACACGACAACAAAAAATAAACCGGTTGCTTCAAAAAGAATTGGCCGAGATCTTTCAACGCGAAAGTAAAACGATGTTCATGGGATCGATGATCAGCGTCACCGTGGTTCGGGTTACACCCGATTTGGCGATGGCCAGGATTCATGTCAGTATTTTCCCGGGTGATAATAAAAAAGAAGTGTTGAAAGAAATCCGGATTGCCAATCCACGGATCAGGGGTATCCTGGGGAAGCGCATTGGAAAGCAAATGAGAGTAGTTCCGGAGCTGGAGTTTTATATTGACGACAGCCTTGATTATATTGAAAATATTGACAGGCTCCTCAAATCCTGATTATGCAGTACGATCCGATTAAACGTTCGCTGGGAGCAGTTTTTGATCAAACCCCGATACTTAGAAAGATCTTTTACAGTTTGCTTGACTTGCTTTTACTACGTGCCTGGTATGTAAAAAAGGAGCTCGGGAAACTTAAACCCGGGAAAACGGATATCATTCTTGACGCGGGTTCCGGATTTGGACAGTATACATACCGGATGAGCCGGATGTTTCGCAAAGCTGTTATTCTGGCTGTTGATGTCAAGGACGAGCAAATTGAACAATGCAACGTTTTTTTTAAGAAGATCGGTGAGGATTCGAGAGTTCACTTTCAGACAGAAGACCTCGTTCAATTTGTCCGTCCGCAGCAGTTCCGGCTCATCCTTTCAGTTGACGTGATGGAACACATTGAAGAGGATGTTGAGGTATTTAAAAATTTCTATCAATCCCTTAAAGATGGAGGTGTGCTTCTGATTTCGACTCCCTCCGACCAGGGTGGTTCGGATGTACATGATCATGGCAATGGCGTTCAGGGCTTTATTGAAGAACATGTCAGGGACGGATATAATATTTATGAAATTGAAAACAAGTTGAAATCGGCAGGTTTTTCAAAAGTGAAGGTCCGCTATTCTTACGGCCCTGCCGGTAAATTATCCTGGCGATTATCCATGAAATATCCAATCCGCCTGCTAGGGGTGAGCAAATTGTTTTTTGTGTTGCTCCCGTTTTATTACCTGATTGTTTATCCCCTGGCGGCTGTTCTGAATTACGTGGATGTAAATGGTCATCATTCTTCAGGAACGGGATTAATCGTAAAAGCCTGGAAATAATTGAAGCTTGCATTTTACATAGCGCGACGGTACCTGATTTCAAAAAAATCGGTGAACGTAATCAACCTGATCTCGGCTATCTCGGTCATTGGCGTAGCGGTCGGAACCATGGCGCTCATTGTGGTTCTCTCAGCATTTAACGGCATTGATTCCTTTATTGCGAACATGCTCTCGAGTTTTGATCCTGACCTGAAGATCACCATTAGGGAAGGGAAAAGTTTTTCATTGGATGAACCGGGACTGGATGAAGTGATGAAGCTGGAGGGAGTGGCCGATTATGCCCGTGTGGTTGAAGAGAATGCATTACTTGAGTATGAAGGGCGGCAAAAGTATGCTGTGGTAAAAGGAGTAGAAGCCAATTATGCCTCATTTACAGGAATTGACACCGTGCTGACTGACGGCGAATTCCGGCTTGAGAAAGACTCTTTTAATTATACGGTTATTGGTCAAGGGGTGGCCTACGACCTGTCGGTAGGGCTGACGTTTGTCGATCCTATTCATGTTTATTATCCAAAAAAAGAAAGTAAAACAGTCATTAATATTCAAAATGCATTTAACGAGGGGTACCTTTCCCCTTCCGGTGTATTTTCGGTTCAGCAGGAAATTGACAGCAAATATATTCTGGTACCCATTGAATTTGCCCGTTCCGTTTTTGACCTGGATGGGAAGATCAGCTCGCTGGAACTGAAACTAAAAGAGGGCGTTGATGCCGGGGAGATAAAAACGAAGGTGAAAAAGTTGCTGGGAGAACGGTTTAAGGTGCAGGACCGTTACGAACAGCATGAATTTATTTATAAGGTAATGAGATCCGAGAAATGGAGCAGTTTCCTGATCCTGAGCTTTATCCTGGTTGTTGCATCGTTTAATTTGTTGGGTTCACTCACGATGATCATCATTGACAAGAAAAATGATATCTTTATACTGGAGAGCATGGGAGCCGACCGCAACCTGATCAGCCGCATTTTCCTTTTTGAGGGATGGCTGATATCCGTTTCAGGAGCTGTTGGCGGCCTGGTGCTGGGGATTATCCTGGTCTGGGCCCAAAAGGACTTTGAACTGCTCAAGCTTCCCGGTGAAGGATCGTTTGCTATTTCCGCTTATCCCGTTGAACTTCAGTTCCCGGATGTGACAGCCACCTTTCTGATCGTTTTGGCGATTGGGTTTCTGGCCGCGTGGTACCCGGTGAAATCAATGGAAGTAAAAAAGTAGTGAGTAGAGGGAATTAGGATTTCAGCAGAAAATCAAAATCGTCATTTGCTGTTAATTCTATCGGCTCCCGGCCTTTTTTGAAGATGCGGACCGGTTTGGTGCCGATCAGTTTCAGTGTGTTGCTTTCCAATCTGAACATACAGCCTTCGCGTAATCCGGCCACATACACATCGGGATTGACCTCAATGAATTCTTCAATGCGCTGTTGCCGGGTTTCTCCGGCATGTCCCCGGGGATTGGCATCGAGATAATGCGGATTAATCTGAAACGGGATCAGGCCTAAGGTATCAAAGCCGTTAGGATCAATAATCGGCATATCATTGGTGGTACGCAACGTAGGACAGGCAACATTTGAGCCGGCGCTCCATCCGATGTAAGGCACGCCTTCCTTCACCCGTTCACGGATCACGTCCATCAGGCGCCGGTCGTGCAACATCCGCACAAGCTGCCACGTGTTTCCTCCGCCAATAACAATCGCTTCAGCTTCTTCGGCTGCTTTTACCGCATCATCGAAGTGATGGATACCCATGATCGTGTGATTGATCTCGTTAAACCGTTCGCTTACCTTCAATTCATAATCATTGAATGAAAAGGTAACTGCTGCATACGGAATAAACAAGGCGTTAACAGATCTTTCTCCCAAAAAATCTTCAATTTGCTGTTTAGTATACTCCAGATAGGCTTCTCCGGCCATCGTTGAATTGCTGATCAGTAAAAGTTTCATTTCTTATTTATGTAAGCTTTTTAAATTTACTTTTCAAATAATTGCAATTTGCTTCCGATTCCATCCTGAATCCTGATTTTTGGTTTCTTCACTCCGTGTTCTTCTAGAACGAAATCAACCCCACCCCCACCGAATAGGGAAAAACTTCCGGTCCTTTTTTCCCATTGAAAAGAGGCTGAAGATCGCACGATGCAAACAGGTTAACCCAGCGGTAGCCAATCCGGAAAGTGGCTGAATAATGATAGTCGCGCATGTAATAATCGTCGGGCGATTTCACTTTGTAATCCTTATCCTGATGCGTGTATTTGACTTTTGTATGCGTACTCAAACGCTTGCTAAGAATAACTCCGGTGGAAAAGTACAACCGATTCCCATATTCCTTCATCGGTACCTGGAATTCAATCAGCAACGGAATGTTCAGATAGCCTGAAACTACTTTCGATTTGACGGGATTATCGTACGTGAGTTCAACGGGTTCAATACGTGTTGGTCCTTCAGCGATTGATATTCGTTTGTCAAGATGCCACGATTGGAGCCCCAGTCCAAGACCCGTGATAAGGCCGATTGTATTACGCGATTGCTGCAATCCCTGTGAAAATTGCAGCAGATTCATTTCGATCGCATATGAGCGGAGCAAGTCAGGATCAAAAAAATCCTGTTCCTCTTCCGGATAAAGGGAGTAATCGGTTTGTGCCAATCCGTTGATACCGACAAAAATCCCTGTCCAGTTTCCTCTGAATTTTTCCTCCCAATAATTTTTGCCAAGCACCTGGTCCTTAAGCACGGTTATCCGCGACTGCCTCCGGTCAGCAGGAAGTTTAAACAACGCAGTGTCTTCACTGGCGGATGACTGCTGCAGGGTGGTGTCTTTTTGTGCGACACCAGGCTTAGCAAACAAACCGGACAGGATGATGAATAGCAGAAATTTTTTTAGAGTCATTCGCTGTATTGTTTCAAATTAACTAAACATTACGCCCGCAACAAGCTTCATCATTTTCGGGACGATAAGGACATTTTAAACTATAACAAAGTTAAGTGCCATTTTGATAAAAGAAGCATTTTTTTGTCATGGAATAAGGGATCAGCAAAAAGACCCGCATCTCTGCAGGCCTTTCATTCTTTTTCTGTTTTCTGAACATGGGAGAGGGGGGAGTCAAATTTTTTCTTTGTGCTAAAGGCTAAAAACCAACAGTTTTTTCACTAAAAATTGACCAGGCTGATACCAATACTGAACGGAAAAAGCTCCGGTCCCTTATCATTCTTGAACAAAGGGGTTAAGCCGTAGCTTGCGTACAGCGACAGATCGTTGAATCCTGCCCGGACAGTTGCAGAGCATTTGAACGGATTGATGTTGAAACTTCCGCGGTCTTTCTCCTTTGAATGATCGTATTTTACTTTTGTATGGGAACCCAGGTTGATCCCGCCGATCAATCCTCCTGAAATAAACAGCCGGTTGGAGCGTCCGTTTACCGGGATCTGGAACTCAAGCAACAACGGAACTGTTAAATATGAAGCCGTCAGTTTCGATTTTTCAACTTTCTGGTCTTCGTTGAACCATAGGGGAATGATGTGATCGTCACCTTTTATCAGGGTCAGATCATTGTCAAAGCGGTAGTTATTCATGGAGAATCCCATTCCGGTGACTAAGCCGATGTGGCTGTCAAGGACAATGCTATATTCGAGGAAATTGATATTGACCTCCATCGATTTGGGTTGGTCCAGCTCCATGAAGTCAGCATCGGTGGCGGGATAAAGGCTGTAATCTTCATCGGTAAGGCCATTAAATCCCAGTTCAAATCCGGACCAATGCCCGTTGAAGTGTTTTCCTCTTCTCCATCCTCTCCCATTTTCATCTTTTTCGATCCGGTGGATGGATACATCGGTTTTGCCTCCTTCTTCCACGATCTCGATGTTACGCCGCCCAATGCGGATTGATGTGGTATCGTTACCGGAGTTGTCAAGGATATTGATCTTGCCGTCGAGCAAGGTTACTTCTGTTTTGCCTGAAGCATCTTCATTCACTTCAACGATTTTTTTACTGGCGACTTTCACTTTGGTTGTATCATTCTGAGCCTGGGCAGGCATCAGGAGAGTCAGGATCATCATGAGGAGGAATAAGTTTTTCATAGCTGCAAGGGGTTATTTCGTTAATTTTCACCTATGACGGGCGGGGCCGGGCATAAGTTACAATGTTTATCTGTTTTTTTTGACTGGTATCGAGAATCCAAAGAGCGTGGAGTTAAAGCTGATTTCTTTAATGTGGCCTTTTTCACCTTTTTCGATATTGAATTTGTTGTGGCTGATATAATCCGCTACCTGTAGTCCGGCAGTGGCTATGCCGGCCAGAGTGACCGCTTCGCCTTTGGGTACATCCAGCAGTTTTTGTGCGAGGTAATCGGTTAGTTTGGTATATTCTGCGTCTTCAGGTGTGTAATATTTCCGGTGTGGCAGTTTCTTAATTTCGACATTTATGACGGGCAAAATCTCCGCTTCAATCGGTTGCAAAGCGGCCATTGGCTCTTCTTCTCGTATTATAACCGGAGTTTTTTCCGAAGCTTTTGGGCTGAGCTGCTTTAATGGGGTATCGGTGGCTGGTTTTGGAATGGCGGCCTGTGCTGTTATATTTTTGCTGCTGGCTGCCGGCTGCGTTTCCTTTGCTTCGGCTTGTGGGGAACTGGCATGTTTTTCGCCGGATTGCTTATTTGGAGTAACTCCTGCGACATTTTTTACCGATATGGATTCCTTCTGATTTTCCTGGAAAAGAACAGCGATTAAAAGTCCCATGATCAACAATGCCGCGACAGACATTGTCCAGATAGACAGATTTCTTTTCTTGTTTTTTTTCAGAAGCAAGTCTTTATGAGGAAATATGATGTCTTGTTGCGGACTGAGCCTCAGGGATTTAATCTGGTTAAGAGCTTCCTGCTTGCGCGGATCATTGTGCAGTTCCTGCATAAATAGCTTTTCCTTTTTTTTGTCAAGGTCACCTTCTATCCAGGCAATGGCTTGGTAATCAAAACCGGAAGTGCCGGTCAGCTCACTTTTTAAAAGACTTTTTTTGTCTTTGAACATGATCTTTTCCTCGGGCAATGTGACAGGCGACTTCAAAACGGACTGCAACTGCTCTTTCAGATCCTGATTTTTTTCAAGAAAATCGAGGAACTGATCAATCAAATTAACAGGAAGATTTCCGTCGATGTAGTCGAGGAAATAGATTTCATAGTTTGTCCTGTCGATTTGCATAGCCAGTTAAATTAAAACATCAATTTTCCCGATATAGTTTTTCATGAATACCCGTGCCCGGTAAATATATACCTTGACCTGGGCTTCACTGAGCGCTGTGATCTCGGCAATCTCCCGGTATGAATAACCTTCATAATCGCGCAACATAAGCACTGAGCGCTGGTCGTTTGGCAGAAGCCGAATGATCTGATGGAGTACTTCGGACAGATCGGTATACTGATCGCAGTGAATATCTTCCCGGGACTGATTTTCTGTTCTGCTCAACCTGCTTTCCTTGCGGACGACGTCGATGAGCCGATGATAAGCGGTTGAGTATAAGTATGACTTTACAGCATCGACGTTGACCTGATGGTGATGAAGCCAGAGCTTTTCATAACTATCCTGGACAATATCACGGGCTCTTTCATTATCCCTGATATTTTTCAGAATAAACCGGTAAATACTGTCGCTGTACATCATAACAGCATCGTTATACTCTTCAGCAGTCATAGGGTTTTTGGTCAATCCACCCCTATACGACGGATGAAGTTTTATTTTGTTACAGCCAGGAGTTTTTTTATCTGCTCTTCAGATGAAGAAATTTCAATAGTCTTCAATAAAGTTTCGTCTATTTCCTTTATGATGGGAAAAAATCCTTCCTCACCAAGTATGTTCCTGGCAATGTAGGCCATGATTTGGGTTTTGATGATCTTTCCCGAAGTATTCAATCCTTTCTGATCCCGTTTCACACCTTGTTTCTCGGCATAATCGATAAACTGATCCAGTATATTTTGCTTGGTCAGGTATTCTTCGAGGATCGTTGACGTATTTAATTTTTTCAGTTCCTTCCGGTTTTTGTCGCTGTAGTCGAGAGCGAAGTTGTAAACCAATGCCTTGCCTACTATCCGGGAATAATAGTCGGAATAACCCGACGTATCGATGGGAACAAAATAATCAGGCATGATACCTCCGCCACCATATACGGTACGTCCGCTCTTTGTTTCAAATTTGAGTGAGTCGGCAAACTGGATACTGTCGGCCACTGCAAGTTCTCCGTGAACAGCACGTTTCATAATGTCATGGTAATACTCATCGGTACCTTCTTCGTATGGTTTTTGAATGCTTCGTCCGCTTGGGGTATAGTAACGGGCTACAGTCAGGCGTAGGGCTGATCCGTCATAAAAAGGGATTTGTTCCTGCACAAGGCCTTTCCCGAATGAACGACGACCAATAATAATACCCCGGTCGTTATCCTGAACGGCGCCTGCAAACATTTCACTGGCCGATGCCGAATATTCATCGATCAAAACAAAAATATCTTTGTTCAGCCATTTTCCCTTGTTTGTGGCTTTGTAGGTTTTACGCGGCTGGGAATGCCCTTCCGTATAAAGGATCAGTTCATCTTTATCCAGAAATTCGTTGACCATCTGGATCACAGCCATCAGATACCC
>JBDKTZ010000081.1:0-1503 GCA_039679975.1 Prolixibacteraceae bacterium | reverse complement strand
GCACAACCTGACAAACGATCGTACAGGGTCAGTTTCGATTTGTTTGAAAAACTTGCACCAAACCACCAACCCATCCATGACCTTCATTCGACCATCCAAAAATTATACGAAGGAATTTCCGAGATTGGTCTAAACGATACTAAATTCAGGGATTCAAAATATATGCGATTGAAAATCCTTTCGGGTTTGCAGGAAAAATCCCTGTTGGATGAAAATCTTTCCTGGACCTGGGAACCACAAATGGTATTGCGATGATTTTTGAAGAAACGAAATTAAAAGGAGCTTTCGTTATCAAAATCAAGCAAATCTCTGACGAACGTGGTTTCTTTGGCCGCTCATGGTGTAAAAGAGAAATGGAAGAACATGGTCTGAACGGGAATGTGGTTCAATCGAATACGTCTCTCAGTAAAAATAAAGGCACATTGCGCGGGATGCACTATCAAAAACATCCCTATGAAGAAACCAAACTCATCCGTTGCACGAAGGGTGGCATTTACGACGTCATCGTGGATTTACGGAAAGGTTCAGACACTTACCTTCAGTGGTTCGGAATTGAGCTGACCGATGATAATTATACCATGCTGTATGTCCCTGAAAAATTTGCACATGGTTTTGTGACATTGAAAGATCACTCTGAAGTCACCTATCTGGTGACTGAATATTATACTCCGGGTGCTGAAGCAGGATTGCGGTATAACGATCCCTGTCTTGGAATTGCCTGGCCCACGGAGGTTAATTTTATCTCAGAAAAGGACAAGATTCATCCGGACTTTAATGAATCCCTGCTTCCCTAGTTTTTAAAAATACACAAAATGGTGATTGTTGATACAGCATTACGAAAGAGGGAAGAAGAAAAAAATCCGATACGCGTAGGAATGATTGGAGCAGGTTTTATGGGACGCGGAATAGCCGTTCAGATCTGTAAATCAGTGCCCGGGATGCAACTTGTAGCCATCTCGAACCGCACACTCTCAAAAGCAGCTAAAATATTTGAAGAAGCCGGTGTATCGGAGGTTCATTCCGTTCAAAAGACAACTGAACTGGAAGACAATATCATAAAAGGCCGGGTCAGCATTACAGACAATCCTGATCTGCTGTGTGAAGCCGATGGAATTGATGCAATTATTGAAGCAACCGGAGCCATTGAATTTACGGCCAGATTAATTCTAAAAGCCTTCGAATATAAGAAGCACGTGATTTTGATGAATGCCGAAGTGGACGGCACAATTGGACCTATCCTAAAAAAATATGCGGATAAGGCAGGCGTTATCCTCACGGGAGCAGATGGTGATCAGCCGGGAGTAGAAATGAACCTGTATCGCTTTGTCAGGGGAATTGGAGTGAAACCTGTTCTGTGTGGGAATATTAAAGGGTTGCATGATCCTTACCGGAATCCGGAAACGCAGAAAAGCTTTGCAAAAAGATGGGGACAGAATGCCGCCATGGTGACTTCGTTTGCCGATGGGACCAAAATATCGTTCGAGCAGGCGATTGTAGCCAATG
>JBDKTZ010000062.1:0-10696 GCA_039679975.1 Prolixibacteraceae bacterium | reverse complement strand
TCATTATTATATCGGCTGTATTTGTCAACAACATCGTGTTGACGCAGTTTCTGGGCATTTGCCCGCTCCTGGGCACATCCAAACGTATTTCCACGGCTTTGGGAATGGCCGGCGCAGTAATGTTCGTGATGGTCTTGTCAACGATCGTGACCTATCTGGTCCAGGTTTACATTTTAGTTCCCTTTAATATCGGATATTTGCAGACAATCTCCTTTATCCTGGTCATTGCAGCCCTGGTTCAGCTTGTCGAAATTATCCTGAAAAAAGTCAGTCCCGCTCTTTATCAGGCGCTGGGTGTCTTTTTGCCCTTAATTACCACGAATTGCACCATTCTTGGAGTCGCCATTCTGACAATCCAGCGGGAATTTAACCTCATGGAAGGAGTTGTATTTGCCCTCAGTAACTCGATCGGGTTTGGCCTGGCGTTATTTCTCTTTGCGGGGATACGCGAACACCTCGACTTGATGGATGTCCCCAAAGCATTAAGAGGAAACCCCATTGCCCTCATTGTGGCCGGCATTCTGGCCATGGCTTTTATGGGCTTCAGCGGAATGGTTTAAACCTTGCAACCTTTCTACCCTCTTCCCGTCTCCCTTCTCCGGTTTCCGGTCTCCGCTATGCTCTATGCTCTACGCGCTATGCCCCATGCCCCATGCCCAGAACGATCGCCTTCATGGCTTCGATCCACAGCGGGTGATCGTTCAGGCTTTCAACAAGCTGCACCTTCTCTCCCCCTTCCCGTTCAAAAAGCTCCTGGTATTCGTAGCCAATCTCGACGGTTGTTTCCAGACAATCAGCCACAAATGCGGGTGCCGCCACCAGGACCCTTTTATGGCCGTCTTTGGCAAGTTTCACCAGCGTGGCATCGGTGAAAGGTTCTAGCCAGTCTTTATCCAGTCTCGACTGAAAAGAGACCGTATAATCCTCCGGTTTCAATCCCAGTTGCCGCGCCAGTAGACGGGAGGTTTCATAACAGGCAGCCCGGTAACAGAAATGCCCGTGCGAAGGCAGTGCCCCGGTACATGCACATGCAGCGGTATCGATCTGTGGATGCGCTTTTCTGATCTGACGCATCGGTAAACCATGATAAGAAAAAATAACGTGGTCCCACTTTTCCTGCTTGTATTCCCTGATCCGTTCTGTAAAAGCCTTTATAAATAACGGATGATCATAAAACTGGCTGATCATCCGGATCTCCGGCATCACATTCCATTTCCCCACCTCTCTGAAAACAAACTCCCCGACCGTCCCTGTAGTCGATGAAGCATATTGCGGAAAAACAGGGAAAACGATCAGTCTTCCATACCGCTTTTCCCGGATCTGCTCCAGGCTATGTTTGAGTGAGGGATTTTCATAACGCATGCCCATGAACACGTCATAATTTACGCCAAGCGCTTCCTGAAGCCTGTCTCGGTTTTTAACGGCATTTACCATCAGGGGTGATCCTTCCGGGGTCCACAGTCGTTCGTAAAGCTTTGTCGACTTCGGTGCCCTGAAAGGGACAATGATCAGGTTCACCAGCAGTTTCCGGGGAATCAGAGGCAGATCAATGACCCGCGGGTCGTTTAAGAAATGATATAAGTACCGTCTCACTGCCGGGACAGTCGGCTCATCGGGAGTCCCGACATTCACCAGCAATACGGCCGTTCGTTTGGAATTAGAAGTCATAAGAAAAAACAGCTAAGTTATAAAATGTTTAAAGCACCGGGCATAGAGCATAGCGGAAACGGGAAAAGGGAAAAGGGAGACCGGAAACAAGCAGCTCACAGCTCATCCTTTCCCCAGTCGATATTTTTTTTCAGCAGGCCGAGGGTTCGTGCTTCCGGCGATCCTTCCTCCGCCTTGAAATCATATGTCCACCCCGCCATTGGAGGCATGCTCAAAAAAATCGACTCGGTGCGTCCGCCCGACTCCAGCCCGAATTTCGTACCGCGGTCGTATAGCAGGTTAAACTCGACGTAGCGGCCTCTTCGCAGGTATTGCCATTCTTTCTCTGCCGGTGAATACGGCCGGTGCCGGTTTTTATTCAACAGGTAAGTATAAATGGCCGGATAGGCTTCCGCCAGTTTGCGGGTTAACCCAAACAGCCTTTCAAAATCCGTCGCAGCCGAAGCATTCTGATGGTCAAAAAAAACTCCGCCCACACCCCGGGTTTCATTGCGATGCGGCAGAAAAAAATAATCGTCGGCCCATTTCCTGAATTTCACGTAATAGCCGGGATCGTAATGGTCACAGATCTGCTTCAGTTCGGAGTGAAACCAGGCTGCTTCCTTCGGATCAATGTAATGCGGGGTCAAATCAATGCCTCCGCCAAACCACGATACCCCCGAATTCAACTCAAAATACCGCACGTTCATATGAATAATGGGTACAAACGGATTCTCCGGATGAATAATGGATGAAATACCGCAGGCAAAATATTCCTCTCCTTCGTTCGTTTTCAGCGCCCGCCGCATGGCATCGCTCACCGGCCCGCTGACTGCCGAAAAGTTAACCGCAGCCTTCTCAATGGCAGCACCCGACTGCAAAACCATCGTGTGCCCATATCCGATTTCGCTTCTCCAGTTGTCGTTGACAAATACCGATTCGCCGTCGGCCTTTTCAAGCCGGCTGCAGATTTCTGATTGCAACTCCCTGTATATTTCTGACAGCAAACCTCTTCTCATGAGAATGATAGAATTGTAAATTGCCGGACGCTAACGTTCCGTACTGGTCTTCAATAAATACTTCAGGTTACCTATGGCTAAAAGCTTATAATTATAGTTTTAACTCTCCCGCCAAACTTTCTCTGCCATCTCCCTTCCTTGTCTGATCCGGTCGGCCATTCCAATGCCGTCGCGGATATTCCCGCCAAGGACCAGGCCCGAAAAAGCCTTTTCAAGGGCGGCAATCGCCTCAAGTCTTTCCTCCGATTCCCTGCCATATTGAGGGATGGCGTGTTGATAACGATTGATAACAAACAAATCGGGAGCCCATTTTGTTAGGCCAAACAGCGATTTAATTTCTTGTGAAACCAGCTCGCGGATCCGGGTGTCGCTTAGATTGATCATTTCGGGTTTCCTGACACCGCCCAGAAAAGTCGATAGCAAAGCGCCTCCTTCCGGTGCTCTTTCCTTCAAAAATGAAGAAAGAAACAATGCGCCCAAAACCTGTCTGTTTTCGCAAAACGGGATCAGTCCCCCAAAAGCTTTCAGTTCAATGCCCTCCCACTTTTGAAAACCCACCGACACCTGTACCACCCGGGCATACGCCAAACGCTCTATTTTCTCCAGTTCCTCTTCCGGCAAAAAGCCAAAGATTTCGCGTAAAGCATATCCTCCCGTTGTTGAAATCACCCGGTCAAACCGCATCTCTTCCGATCCGGCATGCCGGATCAGGTAGCCGGATGGCGCCTGCGAAACTTTCAGTTCGGCCGCGTTCAACACAATCCTTTCCTTTCCGACTTCTTTCGTAAGGGCCCCGATCAGATTCGAGAGTCCGCCTTTCACCGAAAATACCTCGCGCGTCACTTTCTTTTCGCGCCCGTCTTTCGGCTCTTTTGCCTTTTTAATGGCTCCGCCGATAAAGCTCCCGTATTTTTGTTCCAGGTTATAGAGCTTAGGCAATGCGTAGCGGGTCACAAGCTGCTCCGGGTCGCCGGAATAAATACCCAGAACAAACGGATCCACTGCATATTTCAGGAAACTTTCCCCCATCCGTCTGCGTACCAGCGCCGCCAGCGATTCGTTCGGATCGTTTCCCGGCTTCCGGAATGGTTCTCCCAACAAGCGAAGCTTATCGCCTGTCGTAAATAAAGGGGTGGTAATACCACCGGTTAGTCCAGAAGGAAGCCCATGCCAGCGGCCATGCTTCCAGATCCACCGGTATTTTGCATTTGTGTCGGCCACTTCCAGACGGCAGCGGTGACTTAGCTCCTCCAAGAGTTCAACAGCTTCGGCCGAGCCCAAAACGCCGGTGCTCGGGCCATTCTCAAAAACAAAACCGTTTTGACTGACCGAACGGATCACCCCTCCTGTACGATCCGACTTTTCAAAAACCGTCACATCGAACCCTTTTTTCTTCAGATAATAAGCTGTTGTCAATCCGGTAAGCCCGGCGCCAATCACTGCTGTCTTCATACATCTCAATTTATGATAGGTTTCCTCTAATAAGCTCTGGGATATTTCCCGGCGTCTTTGCGACTTCGCGTTTAAAATGCCCGGACAACCGTTACACGGATTTCGAGTATTGATGGGACTGGTCAGCGGTGTGCACGTCAAACACGGCTGCAATATTTCGCAGGAAGAACCGGCCGGTATCGCCAATCAGCAAATCATCGTCTGAATACTCCAGCAGGTGGTCCGCGATAAAGGGAGCCAGCTTTTCAGGTCTGAACCCAAGCATTGATCTGACCTCTTCTGCCGGCATTTCAAAGCGTTCTGACAGCTGTGTCCAGGATAAATAATGATTGCACATAATTTCGTTGATTGCTTCTCTTGCAATCTTTTCCGTGAGCGATAATCTGTAGCCCTTTTCAATCCTGACGCTTCCGCGGCCTTCGATATATTCTTTCACCGTCCTTACATTCTGCGCGTACACATTTTCAAGCTGGCTGATACCGGTCACCCCGAACGCGTATACCTGTCCGGTTGTTTCGCGGGTGCAATAGCCCTGAAAATTCCGGTGAAGGGCTCTGTTATTCAGTGCCTTGCTCAGTTCATCCTCCGGTCGGGAATAATGATCAAGCCCGATCGGGATGTATCCTGCACGATTCATTCTCTCCCAGGCATTTTCAAACATTTTCACTTTTTCTTCGGCTGGCGGCAACCCGTATTCTTCAAGCTTCTTCTGAGCCTTTTTCACCCAGGGAACATGTGCGTACGAGAAGGTGACCAACCGGTCGGGAGCGATGTCGATGGCCCGGTCGATCGTTTCAGCGAACGAAGCCGCCGTCTGAAAGGGCAAGCCGTAAATAAAGTCGAGATTGACCGACATTCCCGGCTGCGAACGGATCATCGAACACAGTTCCTTTACAGGAATAGCAGGCACTTCGCGCTTCACGGCTTCCAGCACATCTTCCCTGAAATCCTGCACGCCCAGGCTGATCCGGTTAAATCCCATCTCCGCCAGCTTCCTGATATAGTTCTCATCCAGGTGGGCCGGATTGCATTCCACGGCAATCTCCGGGCGGTCAATAAACCGGAATTCAGAATTCAGTAGCGCCATAATCTCCCCGATTTGCTCTGCCGGCAGCGCGTTGGGCGTTCCCCCGCCCCAATGAATCTGCGATACTTTTCTGTCAGGATCGAGCAGCGGCCTTACCTGCCGAATTTCCTGTCTGAGCGCGGCCATGTAATCGCGCATCAGCTCCATATTCCTTGTGATGTGCGTGTTACAACCACAGTAAAGGCAAAGCTGTGTGCAAAAGGGAATATGAATGTAGATGGAAATGTTTTCCGGTTTTTCCCGGTTCGACTGTACCACGGCCTCCAGGTATTCCTTTGTGCCAAAATCCCGGCCGAAAAATGTAGCCGGAGGATAACTGGTGTAACGAGGCACCGGCACATTGTATTTTTCAATTAGATCAAAAGGTATTTGCATAGGCCAAAGATACCAAAAAAAGCGCCATTTTGTCCGGCCCGGACAGTTTCTATTCAGTAAACAATTCCTGTCAGGAAGGCCTTCCCTTGACAACAGTCCCTGTATGCCGCAGGCGGCAATCCCTGCGGAACAAGCGTTTCTGTCGGCACGCAGGGGCAGATGTCGCCCCGTCGAATCAGAGACGCTGTTTCACGCCAGGTAAAACGGGCTGTCACAATCGACAAGTGGCTCCTTCAGGGCCGAGCGGTAAAAAGGGCTGCAAAACGGAGCCATTGCAAATCAAATGGAAAAGGGCCGTTGGTTTTCAAAATCCGCATCCCGCACACCATGTACCAGGTAATTGGGCGATTGGTATGCCGGAAGCAGATACTGGATCTGGCGGTGAAAGATGATATAGTTCTTATCGAACTGGCCTCCGTTCCAGACCCGCTTCAGTGCACCCGTAAAGGCGCCGTTGAAGGTGCCGTCGTACGAATACTGATTATCCTGGCATCCCGAAATCTGAATAATGCTCGCCCGGATGTCGGCCGAAGAAACTTTCTTTTGTTTCATCAACAGGTCATCGTAAAATGCTCGGTTGCTGCTGTAGGTCGACAAAGCATGCTGGCTGTCCATATAACGAGGAGGAAAACTACTGAAGGCAACCATGTTGTTGGTCGCCTCCTTCACGATCGTGCCGCTGTGGCAACTGTCGGAGGTGACCAGGATCCGCACTCCTTTCTGAAATCCGACCCACAATTCATTGAGTTCATCATCGATGAGTTCCCCGTCATAAAGGCACCAGGTTTCATCCTGTCCGTCGGGCTCATCGCCGTTCAGATCGGGAAGCTGACCCCCGTGCCCGGAATAGGAAAGAAAAAAAATGTCGCCCGCCTGCAGGTTCGCACCCGCATCGGCAATCGCCTTCCTGATGTTTTCCCGGGTAGCGTTCCCGCTTAGCAGCAAAGATGTTCTGAACTTCTGGGAAGCGGCAATCCGTTCCATGTCGGCAGCATCGTTCTCACAGGCGTTTAACTTGCCGTCCCAACCATTGTAATGAGAAGGATCCACAAAATTCAACCCGATGTGTAAAGAAATTCCCGTGGTCATATTTATAAGTTTTAATTCGTCTATCAGCTAATTTACAAAATAAAAAAAACTCTTTAGTGTCAACCAAAGAGTTTTTTTTCTGCTACCTCTGCAGTTCCTTTATTCTTCTATCTTGTTTCTTGATACTTGTGTCTTACGACTTACGACTTACGACTACTTGATCTCTCTGATCTTAATACTCCTGAAATGCACCTCATTCCCATGGTCCTGTAAAAGGATATGACCTGATGGCCAGCTCCCGAAACCTTCCCACTGGGCATATTTGCTTCGGGCAATCAGCGCGTAAAAGGCTTGTGTTCCGCGTTCATACTCCAATACTTTCCGGTTATTCAGCCAATGTTCCACATGAGCGCCCTTAAAATCTGAAGCTTCCAGACTATTTCCTTTCAGCCATTCCTCATGCCGGGTACCACACACAATGAGCCGGGCCTGGTTCCATTCTCCTGGTTTATTGACGATCTTGTTTTTGTGAGCCGGGATCAGGTCATACAGCGAAGCGACCGTTCTGTTACCGTTTGCACCCAGTTTGGCATCCGGATGTTTTTCATCGTCCAGTATCTGGTATTCCAAACCGATGGCCGATTGATCCGTCCCGTATTTTTCAGTGATGAAGTATTTGATCCCGCTGTTCGCGCCCTCGGTGATCATAAAATCAAGCTTCAGTTCAAAGGTCGAATATTCGTCAAGAGTCACAATATCCCCACCGTTGCCGGCTTCTTCTCCCTTCGCGGCTTCCACGATCAGCTCACCGTTTTTAACCTGCCATCCTTTGGAAGGGAATATTTCTTTACCTGCACCTCTCCATCCCTGGGTGGTCCTCCCGTCAAACAGGAGTTTCCATCCCTGCGCCCGTTCCTGCGGCGACAAGTTGTTTGGGATCAGGTTTACAACAGGAATGTCGGTCCACGGACTCTGTTTCAGGTCTTCCGTCTGAATGCGGATATTTTTCCAGCGGATCTGCCGGCCGGCTTCTTCTGTGTTTTTTCCGATCGAATGTACTTGCAGGGCAATAAAACCCTCAGCCGTCATATCATCGACCAGATCGGCACATGAGATTCCGTTTACCCAGGTACGGATCGAGTTGCCGATGGCTTCGATCCGGTAATGGTTCCACTGGTCTCTTTTAAACGCTTTTCTTCCGCAGGGATTCATGTCCAGCGGATACAGCCAACCCCTGCGGGCTTCATCATATATTCCGCCGCTCCATGCCCGGTCGGCAGGATCAACTTCACACTGATAACCATGAACCCGTCCGTTGTTGTAGTCCGGTTTGCTCAGGCTGCGGAACTGAATACCCGAATTCATCCGGTTGTCGACCAGCAAATCAAGCTCCAGGATAAAATCACCGTAATTTCTTTCCGTAGCCAGAAATGAATTCGGTGTGTTGGCCACGGTTGTGCCCACGATTTCGCCATTTACTACCTCATATTTGGCCTGCCCGTTCAGTTGTTTCCACCCGGTCAGGTCTTTCCCGTTAAAAAGGTCCGTCCATCCGTTGTCATTACCGGCAAAAGAAACCGGGGCAGCCAGCATCAAAAAAATAAAAGCAATATTCTTCATGTGTTATTGGATTAAGTTAGTTTATAATACATACGCATTGCTTCTTGCTCACGACCCCGAATATAGGTATTTCTATGCGATATTTTGGAGATTGAACACGCCTTTTCCCGGTTTCCTGCATTATTTTTAAATTTTCCGTGTCCGTTACCGGCTTTCTGTCTTTTTTTATTTCCGTGGACTAATATTTTTCAGGAATGAAGGTCTGACTTGAAATTGGCGGCCGCATATAGCCTCGCGCCTCTCTTCGTTCCGGAAGGACAATTTCTTCCTGCGGGAGGTCCTCATAAGGAATCATGCTCAGCAAATGATTGATGCAGTTCAGACGCGCCCGCTTCTTGTCGTCGGCGGGCACCACATACCAGGGCGACTGCCGGGTGTCAGTGTATTTGAACATTTCATCTTTCGCCTGACTGTACTCCAGCCAGCGTTCACGTGAAGCAAGATCCATGGGACTGAGTTTCCAGCGTTTCAGGGGATCATTGATGCGCGACTGGAAACGATGCTCCTGTTCTTCATCCGAAACTGAAAACCAGTACTTGATCAGGATGATCCCCGAGCGGATCAGCATTCGTTCAAACTCGGGGCAGGTACGCATAAATTCTTCATATTCCTGTTCTGTGCAGAAGCCCATTACCCGCTCTACCCCTGCCCTGTTATACCAGCTCCGGTCGAAGAAGACCATTTCGCCGCTGGCAGGAAGGTGAGTCACATACCGCTGAAAATACCATTGCGTCTTTTCTTTTTCAGTTGGCGTTCCCAGCGCGACCACCCGGCATATCCGGGGATTTAACGGCAACGTGATGGTTTTGATCACTCCCCCTTTGCCTGCGGCATCCCTGCCTTCAAACACAACGACAACCTTTAATTTCTCGTGCTTGATCCAATCCTGCAGTTTGACCAGTTCGATATGGAGTTTTTCCAACTCCTCTTCATAGTATTTCGAAGAGAGGTGTCCGTTGTTTCTCTCCTTCAATTCAAGGCTTTGCGTACTTTCTGTGTAATCCATAAGATGAAATATGAGGTTAGGTTTTTACCTCATACGTGATTTAAGCGAGAGGGTTAGTTTTGCCAAACAATTAAAATGATATGGCTGTGAGCTCTCTTCCCAGCTCGTGCAGGGCTTTCTCAATTTTCCTGATCTGTTGTTTCCGCGGGCGTGAGCGGCCTGCAGCATAATGCCCTAACTGGGTTTGATTAATACCGGTAATTCGCTCAAGTGCAGATAACGTAAGCACTCCCCTGTAATAAGAAAGTAAACTTTCCACATCCCATTTATAAGTCAGGTAATATTCGGAGTCGAAAGGTTCAGGAATAGGGTCGCCGTCTTCCCGTAGCCCTGCAAGATGGAATTCAACCCCTGCTGTAACTTCTTTTTTTAGTTCCTCAAAGGAATCTGCAGTACAAACAAACCCCTCTAGTCCTTCGACCGATGCTGCATAGTTATTTTCGGTTTTTCCAACTTTGACAATTACTTCTGCTGACATATTCTGCAATTTATGTCCGGGCTAAAAGGTCAGCCCTGACTGTTTCTCAATGCTTTTCAAAAGATTCCCGGTAATGTCTGACGACTCTTTACCATTCACAGTTACTTTACCAGCCTTGGTTGGATGTTTAAACTGCCTATGGCTTGTTCCGGCATGCCGGTATAAAAACCAGCCGTCCTGCTCCAACCTTCTGATAATTTCTTTAACTTTCAGAACCTTCATGTCATCTATATCATTTGACGCTTCAAAGATAGGAAAAATCCTATTGTTTTAGAATGAAGTCGCAGGAAATTTACTATTCGACTTATGGAAATAACCGCCCGGTTTGCTTCTTCCCGTGCATGACCGGCAACCTTACTTTAGTTTCAAAAACAGCGGCAGGCAGATCAGGATAGCCACGATGGAGAAGATCAGTCCGCCCATGGCACCGGCGGCAAAGGCAAACCAGAACACTTCCTTCTGCCCCGACCATACAAACGGCACCAGGCCCAGCACCGTCGAAATGATGGTGAGGAACACCGGGATGATCTTCTGGTTAAAGGCTTTCAGATAAATCTTCAAACTGTCTTTCCTTCCCCTGTCCCGGCAAAAATGATTATAGTCGTTAATGATATACAAGCCGGCATTGACCACAATGCCCGATAACAGGATAAACGAGGCAAACCCGCCCTGGTCGAAGTTGAAGTCGAACAGGTAAAAGGTCAGAAATACCCCGATAAACGATACCGGTATCATCAGGATGACGGCAAAAGGCTGTCGCAGCGATTCCAAAAGGATCGAACAGATAAAGTAAATGATCACGATCACCAGCAGGATCAGCAGGTATTGCTTTTTATCTTTTTTATCCCAGCCCCACCCCCAGTCGGCCTGCTTGACCGAATACCCCAGCGGAAGGATTTCGCTCAGCTCCTTTTCATGCCGTTCCCGCACAATCTTCGACAGGGGTTCCGGTCCCACGAAGTCATATGCTACCACCAGCCGGT
>JBDKTZ010000182.1:0-34187 GCA_039679975.1 Prolixibacteraceae bacterium | reverse complement strand
ATTGTTTTCAAAATAGTCCTGATGGTAATCTTCGGCCGGGAAAAAGTTTTTCCATTTGACAACCTCGGTCACAACGGGTTTGCCAAATACACTATCCTGATTAAGATGATCAATCACCGAATCGGCTGTTTCCTTTTGTTCCGGGTTGCGATAAAATATGACAGAACGGTACTGCGTTCCTACATCACCTCCCTGCCGGTTAAGCGTTGTCGGATCGTGAGTGGAAAAAAAAACTTCCAGCAGTTCTGAAAAAGAAATGACGGAGGGATCAAATTCAATTTCGATCACCTCTGCATGTCCCGTCCTTCCGGTACAAACCTCCCTGTAGGAAGGATTGACCACATCGCCTCCTGAATAACCCGAGGTGACCGAAACGACTCCTTTTAATTCTTTGTAGATGGCTTCTGTACACCAAAAACAGCCTCCCCCTAATGTCGCGAATTCCATATTTGCAGGTTTTGATTTTGACTGAACAAGCGGTTGGATGTATAAGCCGCTTAGTAAAATGATCAAGGTGGTGAACTGAACGCTCATGACCTGTCAATTTTGATCCCTAGTCTGCGTATTGTCTTTTTTTCAAAACGCCAGAAAAACTCAAACTGGCCCAAAAGCGTACCGGTTGTTATCAGCGTAAGCTGGTATACCGGGACAACAATGAACAGCCATGTCAGGATTTTTATATAAACAGGCCACTCCGGACTATAATTAATCCAACTTAGGATGTATGCTTTTACAAAGAGCGTGATGCTTCCGCTAATGGAGAAAACAAATAGTATAATGAATAGCTGAAGATTTGATTTCACGTTCCATCTTTGTTTTAACTTATTGAGCATGCTTTATTTGTTATCAGATTTAGATTTATAAACAACATAGCCGTTAAATGGTTTGTGTTAAAACGCTTTTGTGTGGAATACCAGATATCCGTAAAAAGCAAAACGAAATACCCGACTTAATGCTACCAGCAGGAATTTTCTCATTGGATATTGACTTGTTCCCACCAGAATACAGATCGTTGCCCAGGGCAAAGGCGTCATGGCTGCAGTAACAATAAGAACCGAACCGTATTTGCGAAACAGAGGCCAGTAGCGGCTGAAAAATCTCCGGCTCATATAGCGAAAAATCAATACTTTTTGCAAATAACGGCCAATAATGAAACTCAGGAACCCCGCCCCATAGGTAACCAGGGTAAAAAACAGAATATTCATCCAGTAATGCAGATCATCTCCTTTATACAAAGCCCAGATCATGAAGATCTCGGGTGGAAACAGGCCAAAAAATATTTCCGAGAACGTATAGATCATGTAGATCAAAGGAGGGTATTCATAGAATTTTTCGAGCCACAAAGCCTGATTTTTATCTACGACATAATTTTTAAAAAGAAAATAAGCTGCTGCCAGGATGGTCATGTATGCCAATCCCTTTAACAGATTTTTCAGCAGAAACAGAATTCTGGCCTCTGTCATATACTGATATGGTCTATTTTCTCAGCCAGCCGGTAATCCTGATCGGTAATCTTTCCCTCATCATGGGTGGTCAATGTTATTTTTACTTTTTTATATCCAAATAGCAAAATATCGGGATGATGATCCATTTTTTCAGCTAACTCGCCTACTTTATTTACAAAATACAGCGCATGTTTGAAGTCCGAAAAAATGAACTCCTTCTCAAGCTGATTATTTACTGTTTTCCAATCCATACCTTTTTGTTTCTTTTTTTTAACAAGCTGTCAAGGTGAATGTTTAAAATACGGAAGGGTTCAGGCAGATAAAGGTAGTAAAATTATTCAAACCGGAAAAATGAGCAGACTGACGGTCTTTTTTGAACCGGGACTTCTCCCAGCTGTTAAATCAGTTATTTTTGATCCTTAAAAATATAACCATGCAAAAAAGTTTTACCACCCGATCGTTAAATATTCCATTTCCAAAAAACGACCCATACCGGTCACTGGACATGCCGGTCTATGAATCAGTGGCGTTTGACTTTGAGTCGTCCGAAGAGTTTGCTTCCTGCTTCCGGGGTGACAAGGCGGCGCATGTCTATTCCAGGACCAGCAATCCCACTGTTGAATATTTCGAGATAAAAATGAAAACCCTCACCGGAGCCAGGCAGTCTCTGGCACTTTCATCAGGCATGGCCGCAATTTCGAATACCATACTGGCATTATGCAAGGCTGGTGACAATATTGTATCGGGGAGGAATCTCTTTAGCCATTCCTATTTCCTTTTTACTCAAAGCCTTTCTAACTATGGTCTCGAGACCCGGTTTGCCGATACCAGGAATTCGGACGAGGTGGAAAAATTGATTGATGCCAATACACGTCTTATTTATCTGGAAACAGTAACGAATCCCCAGTTGGAAATAGCAGATCTGAGGCGCCTGACAGCCATTGCGAACCGGTATAATCTGTTGCTTGTGGCAGATAGCACGGTTACTCCTCCGGTGATTTTCAGATCAGCGGAGTTTGGTGTTCACATTGAGGTTATGTCGACGACTAAATTTATTTCAGGCGGCGGAACTTCGTTTGGCGGTGTAATTTTGGATAATGGCATTTATGACTGGTCACAAAATCCCAATCTCCGGTTAATGTTTGAAAAATATGGGAATGATGCCTTTATCGCTGCTTTACGGAAAAACTATTACCGGCATCTGGGTTCTCCGATGACCGCTCACACGGCCCATTACCAGATCATGGGGCTTGATACGCTGGAACTTCGCTTTAACAGATGTTACGAGAATTGCATGGAGCTTGGAGAATTTCTGCTGAAGCATCCTGCAGTCAGAAGAGTGACTTATCCCGGGCTGACATCGTCGGAGGATTATGGTCTTGCCGTGAAACAATTTTCGGGTAAGCCCGGAACCATCATCTCGTTCGATTTGGAATCGCAAGAGGCTTGCTCCCGGTTTATGGATCGTCTGCAGGTGATCAGGAGGGCAACTAATCTGAATGATAACAAATCGCTGATCATTCATCCTTATTCGACGATCTATGCCGATTTTTCGGAGGAAGAGCGAAAAATTATGCGTATCCGCGATACCATGATCAGGTTATCGGTGGGGATAGAATCTGCCGCTGATTTGATCGGTGATATCGGGCAGGCACTGAAAAGTTAGTCTTCAGTTATCAGACTCACCGTATGGCAGGCCACAATGGCCGCCGTTTCGGTACGCAGCCGGCTTTTTCCCAGTTCAACCGGGATAAATTTGTTTTTAATGGCCAGTTCAATTTCTTCTTCTGAGAAATCTCCTTCAGGCCCGATCAGGATCAGGCTTGACCGACAGCCGGCTACTTCATTTTTTAATTGTTTTTTGCTTTGGTCATGACAATGAGCAATGAATTTTTTCCCCTCATAGGGCGCTTGCAAAACATGTTTAAGCGGAATAAGTGCGTTGAGCTTTGGCAAATAGGCTTTTAACGATTGTTTCATGGCTGAGGCAATCACTTTTTCGAGTCTGTCGGTTTTTAATGTCCTGCGTTCAGAATGTTCACAAAGCACGGGTGTAATCTCATCGATCCCGATTTCTGTTGCTTTTTCAAGAAACCACTCAAAACGGTCAGTATTTTTTGTAGGCGCCACTGCTATGTGAAGGTAATAATCCCTTTTCCCATATTCAGGGATCTTTTGTACAACTTCAATCCGGCAATGCTTTGGATGGTCATCCGTAATTTTTGCATCGTAGAAATTTCCTTTTCCGTCAACTAAACTGATCCTGTCGTCCCTGATCAGCCGTAACACGCGGATCGCATGTTTTGATTCTGTTTCATCCAGGTAATAAGTTGTATCTTGTATGTCGGGTGTGAAGAAAAGGTGCATGTTTCCTTATTTGTAAAGTCTGGGCATGAATTGAAAGGCCAGCTTTCCTTCCCGTGCAGAAACTTCTTTCCAGTTATCGACTGAAAAATCGATCCCTACAGTGGAACAGGTGGGCATGTCGCTGTTAAACAGCTTGACCAGGTTATTGACTAAATAGTATAAAGAGGGATTGTGTCCGAAGACAAAAACAGTCTGCATGTCTTCGGGCAGATTTCTGATTATCTCAATGAAATCTTGTGTGGTTAGTCCCTCGTATAACTCATCCTCTACCATAATCCTGGATACGGGATAACGCAATGTCTCCGCAAAAATTGTTGCTGTTTTAAAAGCTCGCTTTGCCGGGCTGGAAATAACCAGATCAGGAATGATCCGGTCCTCTTTTAACGCCATACTCACTATTTTTGCATCTTCCTTCCCTTGACGCCGAAGTTTCCGGTTAAAATCATCATCATAACCATATGGCACTGCTTTGGCATGTCTTACTATTACGATACGCTTCATTTGTTTGTTTTTTAGAATGGACTAAAAAAGCTCCCTTCATCTTTTCTTTTATTCAGGACGAATTTAAACTATTTTTATCATGCAAAATTATTAAAACTCACTGATGATTAAAATAGGTTTAATTTCCGATACCCATGGCACCATAAGTCCGCGGATGTTAAAATTTCTTGAACCCGTTGATGAACTCTGGCATGCAGGCGATATAGGCACTGTTGAGCTGGTTGATAAATTGGCGCATTTTAAGCCGTTTTATGCAGTATTTGGGAATATCGATGACCATGTAATTCGCAAAATGTTTCCGGAAAGTTTGCGCTTCTTCAGGGAAAAGGTAGATGTTTTTATGACTCATATTGGTGGTTCACCCGGGCGCTATGCCCCGCAGATCAGGAATGAAATCCATACTCATCCTCCCGGTTTGTTTATTTGCGGACACTCCCATATATTAAAGGTCGTGTATGATAAAAAGATGAACTGCTTGTATATGAATCCCGGAGCGGCAGGAAATTATGGATTTCACCCTGTTTGTACGGCGATGCGCTTTCGCATTAACGAAGAGAATATTCTCGATTTGGAAATACTGGAGTTCGAAAGAACGCGATTTACTTCATAAACGGGCAGGCAACCCACCCGTTTCTTTCTCTGTGCATCCTCTTTTGAAGAAACAATTCGGAAGCCTTACCAATGACCGCTTCCAGATCGTTCTGATAAAAACCGCTGACAAGAAGAATTCCTCCGTCGTTTAATACCAAAGCATATTTTTCAAGGTCATTCAGAATCACGTTTTTTTGAATATTTGCCAGTATGACATCGAATTTCACTGTTCCATCCAGTAATCTTGCGTCACCCTTATATGCGCGTAAATTTTTGACTCCGTTCAACCGGGAGTTTTCAATGGTGCTTTCATAAGCCCACTGATCCACATCGATAGCTATTACCTCCCGACATTCCCGCATGGATGCCAGGATGCCTAGAATGCCCGTTCCACAACCCATGTCCAGAACCATTTTGTCGGTTAGGTTGAATTGCAACAGGTGTTCGATCATTAATGAAGTGGTTTCATGATTACCCGTCCCAAAGGCCATATTCGGTTCAATAACGATTTCATAGCGGGTTTTTAAAAAATCTTTATGAAAGGGTGCCCTGACCAGGCATTCATTTCCAACCAGAAGAGGCTGAAAATAATTTTTCTCCCATTCTTTATTCCAGTTGATGTCGGGCATTTCACTGGTTATAAAATCGGCTTTAAAAGGTAATTCTTCGGTGATTTGTTTTATCTTCTGAAGATCAAGTTTATCGGAAGGTACAAATGCCTGAAATTCGGATGGCGTTTCTTCGAAGGCATCAAAATCCAGTTGCGCAAGATAAGCCATTAAAATTTCCCGGTTGATTTCATTATCCGGATCCGGTTTAAACGTAACTTTTATGTATTTCATTGTAAATAGTATCAAGTATCAAGTATCAAGTATCAAGAACCAGGAACATAGAGACCTGGCTAGACGAAATTTCTTTCTTTTTTGATCGTTTCGTAGGCTTCATTCACTTTTTGAAATTTTTCTTTGGCCGCATTTTGGAAATCTTCACCCAGATAGCTTACTTTATCCGGATGATATTTCATTGCCATCGTGCGGTATGCCTTTTTAATACTTTCAACAGAGGCTGACGGATCAATTTCGAGTATTTTGTATGCCGCATCTTTATTGGCAATGAACATGGATTGGATGGATTCAAGATCCTTTTCGCTAATCCCCAGGTTCTGTGCCATATGTTTGAGCAGTTCCTGTTCGTTGGCAGTGACATTTCCGTCTGCCTGGGCGATGCCAAAGAGAAAATGCAGCATTTGTAACCGGGAGGAGTAATCCAGGTTCTTTTGGATTTGGCGGCATACATCGGCTACAGGAATCGATTGTTTTAAAAGGTCGCGAAGCATATTTACCGCGCTTCGTGCGGAGTCAGCGCCAAAATTATGGATAAGGAATGTTTTGACGTAATCAAGTTCTGACTTCAATACTTTCCCGTCGGCTTTCATGGTTGCCGCGATAAGCACCAGAAGGCTCATGACATAACCGCCGGTGGTGGTTCTGCTGCTACCGGCAGGATTCTCAGCAACCATGTTATCTTTGTCCAGCATTGAGCCTAAAACGAATCCCAATATTCCGCCGATCGGTCCGAGAAATGCCCAACCTAAACCACCGGCAATCCATTTTGCAAACTTATCCATGTATCTTAAATTTTTTATCCAATTCAACAAGTTGAGGAATAATAAGTTCCTCGTTATTATTGTTTATAATGTAATCAGCCAGCCCTGCTTTTCTATCATCTGACCATTGCTTTGATATCCTGGTTTTTATATCTTTAATGGTAGTTTTTTCGCGCGCCATGACCCGTTTTATTCGTTCTTCTTCCGGCGCAACGATCAGGATATTAAAATCCATCATCATGTAAAATCCTGTTTCGAACAGAATAGCGGCTTCATAAACGACATAAGGTGTATTTTGCTTCTGCAGCCAATCAAGAAAGTATTTTCTTACCTCCGGATGAACGAGGACATTGACTTTTTCCAGCAGTACAGGTGAATGAAAAATGAGCTCCGCCAATTTTTTACGGTCGAGCATATCATTAGACAAGTAAATATCCGTTCCGAAAATTGCAATAAGCTGGTTCCGGATGACCGGAGAATTATTCATGATTTCCCTCGCTTCTGTGTCTGCTGTAAAAACAGGAATCCCGATGGCTTCAAAAAATTTACATATCGTTGATTTTCCGCTCCCAATACCCCCGGTAATACCAATTTTCAACATAGTTTCTATTTTTCAATCAAATATTCAATTTGCTCAGGAGTAAGAGATACAGAATGGACATAGGAAGGCTGTGTCCCGATTTTCAGGCGAAGCAACTCCAGTTTGTTCTTGATATCTTCGTAGTCTGCAGTAACCTGAAAATCGCCGGGATCTACTTCCTTAAAGCGACTCAATGCGATCATGAAACTGATATTTACTTTGTCCGGGAAAAGATTAATCCGGGTTTCCGGGGGCAAGCCCTTTATCGTTACCGGTACTGTAACCAACTTCTCCGTGTATTCCTCAACCGGAATCTCCAAAAGTACCCGTCTGGTTTTCATGATGAGGTTTTTATACTCCTTTAACGGAATATTTTGCCTGATGGTATGGTCCACATCCTTATAATGCTGATAAGAAGTACTTATGAAACTCAATGTATCCAATATCGATTTTGGTCCCGAAACCAATACTGAATCGGGAATCGTAGTGATCATGTCGTTCAGAAAGTGCTGCTGTTTAAGTTCAAAACTTACATTTGGCCTTACTCTCACCTGTCGGCTGGTTACCTTATCGAAAAGGAATATCAATGTATCGGGATGGATATCCGTAATATTCAGTTCGTTGCTGACCTGCTCCGACAAATGACCGATAAATTGTCTTGTTGGCATTGCGTATTCTGATCTTGCAGATAACTCCAGCTTTCCTGCTGTAAACTCATTTACATTGAAGATCAACGGTGAGAATGCCAGGCTTAATTTATATCGTAAAAGCGTAAATCCAAATGAATTCACGCGGAGTGCAAAATGATCGGGTGGATTGTTGATTAAGATTTTATTGGTTGGCCAATTGGTATACTTCACAGGGAATGTAAGGTCAACAGAATATTGTTTGTTCAAAGCGTTTAAAAACCAAAAAATGGTGGCGATACAAACACATACCAGGTAAATGGCCAGCTTACGATTGTTTTTCATCCTTAGGATTCTCAATATTCTCCAGGCGCTGCTATATGGTTGGGTACTATTCACACACTCAAAGATAAAAAAAGGGCTGATAATTGTCAGCCCTTTCATACGTTTATCGTTCCAACTTAACGGTGTATAATTTGCGTACTGAACTTTGTTACTTTTTTCAAGGACATCGACGCATGGAACTCGCATATAAACATCAACTCGGGCGGATGCCGCAGCTTCCATGCTCGTTTCATATGAAAGTTCTGTTCCGTTTACTTTTGAGGAGCGACATCGGTCATATCTTTGACTACCGCACTTTTGTCAACACGGATTTTTACATTGTCATCAACCTGCAGCAACACGTAGTTGTCCTTTATTTCGACTACTTTCCCGTAAATACCCCCAGTGGTAACTACTTTATCTCCTTTGGCGAGGCTTTCGCGAAATTTTTTAAGCTCTTTTTGTTTTTTTACCTGTGGACGGATCATAAAGAAATAAAAGATTACCATAATCAGGATTAAAGGTAAAAAGGCGGTAAAAGGGTTGGCATTAGTTCCTTGTTGCGGAGCCATTAATAAGTAATTCATCATGTCAGATTTTAATTTTCACTATAAATATTTATCAACTCATTTTTAACGAGAGCAGCGATTGCCAGCTTTATTTTCTTTTTACCGTCGGCATTCATGGAAATTGTGACTTCTTTGTAAACCTTACCGGTCTCTCCGGCAGAGTTAAAAATGACATCGATGTATGCTGAATCACCGGATAGAATTTCCTCTTTTGGATAATCGACCGTTATACAGCCACAATCCGTTTCTGTATTTTCAACATTAATCCCGCTTGGCCCTGTATTTTTGAAACAAAAACTGTATGAAACAATCTCACCTGCTTGCAACGATCCAAAATTATGGAATTCTTCCGGAAACACAAAGGCTGGAGCCTCCGTTTTTTTTGGGGATTCGGCGGCTGGTTTCTCTGTTCTGCTGCAACTTCCGAAAAGAAAGCTCAAAGTCAATATGACAATGAAATTTCTATTCATCCTGATTTTCTTCTCCAATAAGACCGCGCCCAATCTTGACGATTTTATCCTCTTTTTTCAATGCTTTTAATGATTTATCGAGAATTCCGTTTATAAAATTCCGGCTTTTCTGTGTACTATAATACTTTGATAATTCAATATATTCATTCAAAGTCACCTTGGTTGGGATCGACGGGAAATAAAGAAATTCAACGATTGCAAGCTCCAGGATCATATTGTCAATGAAAGCAATCCGTTCGATATCCCAGTTTACAGTATGCTGCTCAACGATCTTCTTCAGATCCTGATGATTCAAGACACATTTCCGGAAAAGATTTTTTGCGAAGTCCCTGTCTTCTTCGTCCTTGAAGAAAGGAAGCAGGGTCTGGTCGTCGCCCGACATTTCCTTAAATTTCTTGATGGTCTTGATGATCATACTGACAACAAAGTCAAGGTCGTCATTCCAATAAATACTTTTTTCTTCGAGCAGCAGATTCAGATCGTTCGACTGCAGAATCACTTCTGCAAACAGGAGCTCAAGCAGCTTCTTGTCGTCGGCATAAGTATGTTCCCCCGACGACATATACTCGGTATAAAAATCAGTTTCAGTCAGTGAATTGTAAAGTTTTTTTACCAGCTCCGGTTCATCATGCCATCCCATTTTTGACTGCTCCAGGTATTTGTTCAGCGCTTTATTTGATCGTAATTGGTTAATAAACCGATTATTGACAAAACGCCGGTTTGGATTTAAATCTTCCTCTGTGGGAAAATGTTTCTTTTTACGCAGTTCAATCAGCGATTGGGCATAATCGACTATTTCTGCAGGGAGCTGGAGTATGAGGTGATAAAGGTCGTAAGTCTTTTGAATGCTGAAAAAAAGCTCTTTTTCAGTATTGTTAATGGATTTGTCCGGTGATGTGTAATAGGCATATAATACCTGTAATACCTTAATTCGGATTATTCTTCTGCTAATCATTATTATAGAACCCGTTACTTTTAGAGGGTGGCAAAGTTAGAAATTTTATCTTTGTGTTTCAACAAGATTTAAGTTTTTTCCAAAAGGAGCTTGATTAAACCTGATTTCCAGGTGTTTCTTCATTATTTTCAAGCTGATCGGCAGGATCAGTATCCTTTTCATCTTCCCATTCATAGCGGATGCGCTGAGGTCCCTGATCTTTATAATAAAGACTCAGAATAAGTCCGCTTGCAGTTCCCCACAGATGGCTTTCCCAGGAAATGGAAGCTTCGATAGGGAAAATTCCCCAGAACATTCCTCCATAGAGAAAAACGACAAGGATAGCAATGGTGAGGAGTTTGACGTCGTTTCTGAAGATACCGCTAAAAAAGAGAAATGCTCCCAATCCATAAATGATGCCGCTTGCTCCGATGTGCCAGGCTTCTCTTCCTCCAAGCCAGACACAAAGTCCGGAAAGAAAATATAAGAGGAAAAAGATCGGGTATGCCAATTTTCTGTAAAAATAAAATAGTGAAAATGAAAGTATAAGAAAGGGGACAGAATTTGCAGTCAGATGGGTCAGGTTTGCATGAATGAACGGGGAAAAGAGGATGCCTTTTAATCCTTGTATTTCAAGAGGATAAATGCCGAATCTCGTAAAATCCTTATGAAGAAGGGTTTCCGCAAGAAAAGTCAGCCAAAATCCACAAAGGAATAAGCATGGAATAATCATACTGTACCTGAATATCTTTTTTTCAAGTTCCGCATCAGTTTCATTTCTGTCCGGATAATAGTTGAAAATTGGCATACCCGATTAAAAAGCTTTTATAAATTACCCGTGAATATCCATCTGTTTTCTCAACGCACTCACGAAGCCGAAAATGTCTTCCTCTGTCGTATCAAAAGAAGTTACAAATCGCACTTCAGATCGGGTTTCATCCCATACGTAAAAGAAATAATCTTCCTGCAGTTTTCGGATTACCTTTTCCGGAATAATAACAAAAACGCCGTTAGCTTCTGTTCTTCTTGAAATAGTTACTCCTTCAATTTTAGAAGTTTCCTCGGACAATAACTTCGCCATCCGGTTAGCCTGTTTGGCATTTCGTTCCCAAAGATTATTCTCGAAGTAAGCCAGGAACTGAGCGCTGACGAACCGCATTTTCGAATAAAGCTGCATGGCCTGTTTACGGATATATTGCATTTTCGCGGCATGTTTCTGATGAAAAAAGATGACGGCTTCGCCGATCATCATTCCGTTTTTTGTTCCTCCGAATGAAAGGACGTCAATGCCTGCATCACAGGTAAAAGCCCGGAAGGGTAAATTTAGTGAGACAGCCGCATTGGCGAGACGTGCTCCGTCCATATGCACCAATAATCCGTATTCATGAGCCAAAGCAGTGATCACGTTGATCTCATCAACGGTATAAACAGTTCCCAATTCGGTGACCTGAGATATAGAAACCACCCCCGGTTGCGAATGATGAGGAAATCCAAAACCGTGTAATTGGGTTCTAATAGCTTCAGGGTCAATCTTGCCGTCAACCGATTTTACCGGAAGCAATTTAAACCCGTTAAATTTTTCGGGTGCTCCGCATTCGTCTACATTGATATGGGCGTTGTCTGCACAAATGACAGCCTGATAGCTCCTGCTGATACCGGCAAGGGCAAGGACATTCGCACCTGTACCATTAAATGCGAAAAAGACATTGATATCATCACCAAATTCCTGTTTGAAGCGCGCTATCGCCTGAGATGTATACTCATCGTTTCCATATCCCGGCACATGTCCGTCATTAACTGAAGCAATAGCATTTAAAATTTCCGGGTGAATGCCGGAGTTATTATCACTTCCAAAACCTCTTTTCATGGTTGAATGGTTGTATTTTTTGTCATCTGAAACTTCGAAAGAAAGATCAAAAATAAAGAATTTGATAGTTGAACCATCATAAATCTACCTTTGAATTAAGTAACTATTGCAATAACTTTACAGATGATCAGCTGTTTTAATAAAGCATGTGAAAGTGTATGGAAGAACAGACAATTAATATCTTTTGGTTTCGACGCGATCTGAGAGTTGCTGACAACCACGGCTTTTATGAAGCATTGACGGCAGGGCGACCTGTTTTACCGGTATTTGTGTTTGATAAAGATATCCTGAACGATCTGGAAGATAATGATTCCAGGGTTACCTTCATTTTACGGGAAGTTCAGAAACTTTATGATGTTTTCGCACAACAGGGCAGTTCCTTCTGGATCGACCATGGAAAGCCGGTTGATGCATTTAAAAGACTTCATGCGGAATATAACATTGATTCCGTTTTCATGAATCAGGATTATGAACCTTATGCACTTTCGAGGGACCGGCAGGTTATTGATTTTCTAAGTTCTGTAGGAATTAAATCGAGGCTATATAAAGATCATGTTATTTTTCATCAGAATGAAATAGTGAACGGTTCGCAAGGCCGAACTTATTCAGGATTTGGTAACCGGGGGAATCGACGATCTGAGACGAACGATTCAGGTAAACCTTATGTCATATTCACTCCATACAGTAAAAAATGGAAAACCCGTCTGTCGGACGAGAGTATAAGGGAATATCCATCGGAAAAGTATTTGCAAAATTTACTGAAGATGAACCCTTTGCGAAAATATCATCATAATGAAATCGGATTTCGTCCCGGGAGCCTTCCTATTCCTGATTTGAACATTGATATCGATGTACTGGCCAATTATGGCAAAAAACGTGATTTTCCTGCCGAAGAAGGCACGACCAGGCTTGGAATTCATTTGCGGTTTGGGACTGTCAGTATCCGAAAGGTTACTGCAACAGCTCTTGCATATTCCGACACTTTTTTAAATGAACTAATCTGGAGAAATTTTTATATCGATATTCTTTGGCATTTTCCGTACGTTCAGAATAGTTCTTTCCATCCTGCCTACGACCATATTCATTGGCTAAATTCAGAAAAGGATTTCGCCAGATGGTGTGAAGGCACTACGGGATATCCGATGGTCGATGCAGGTATGAGGCAATTAAACGAAACGGGATATATGCACAACCGGGTGAGAATGATTGTTGCCAGCTTTTTGTGTAAACATTTGCTGATTGACTGGCGTTGGGGCGAAGCGTACTTTGCAGATAAGTTACTCGATTTTGAACTGGCCTCAAACAACGGCGGATGGCAGTGGGCCGCCGGCTCCGGATGCGATGCCGCTCCTTATTTCAGGGTCTTCAACCCCATACTGCAGCAGGAAAAATTTGATCCGGAGCTGACTTACATTCATAACTGGATTCCTGAATATGGTACTTCTGGTTATCCCAAGCCGATTGTTGATCATAAGACGGCGCGGGAACGAGCCATGCGTGTTTATCAGGAAGGACTCAGAAAAGAATAGAGCCTCCATGTTATTTTTTGATCCAGCTCAGGATTTTTGGATCATCAGGTTTGGTTTTTGGACTGACATAGTCGACCAGATGACCATTTTCATCAATCATATACTTTTGAAAATTCCAGCTTACTTCCGAATCTTTGACACCATTTTTCTCTTTTTGCGTGAGCCACTGGTATAGGGGTGCCATATCTTTTCCCTTTACAGAAATTTTTGACATCATAGGGAAGGTCACTCCATAATTTTTTTGACAAAATTCCTGGATTTCTTCATTTGTCCCGGGCTCCTGCCCCAGAAAATTATTTGCCGGAAAGCCAATAATGGTGAATTTCTCATCTCCGTACTTTTTATATAAAGCCTGAAGCGCCTCATACTGCGGGGTTAATCCACATTTTGAGGCGGTGTTGACGACGAGTATTTTTTTCCCCTTTAAGCTGGCCATGTCGAATTCATTTCCGTCAATGTCTGTAACCTTGAAACTATAAATTGAACTTTGCCCAAACGTAATAAGTACCATCAAAATAAACAGAATTGATATAGCTAATTTCTTCATAGGAACTTTTTTATTGGATTTTGATTTTAGGTCGCTGATCATTCTTTTTTTTAATTCTGCTTCGGGTTTGTATATATTGCAAAAATAAAACAATCTTGTTCCCGAAAAAGTTTAATTCAGCAATTGACGCTGTTGTTGATAAATTAATCCTCAGTAAAAAGCTAAAATGATTATCTTTGGTCGTTAATAATTTTCGGGTGAATCTGGCATGTTGTTGAGTTAATTTTAAGGTAGCAATATCAAAAGAATATGGAGAAATAGTTTATGAGCCTTGAAAACATGCAGGTTCATACGGGCATGTGGAAATTTCATGTGAATATTTATGGAGAATTTTATTGTTTCAGCAAGAAAATACCGGCCAGATACCTTTCAAACAGTTGTTGGTCAGTCTTCTATAACTGCTACCTTAAAGAATGCGATAAGGAACGGGCAACTTGCTCATGCCTATTTGTTTTGCGGGCCGAGAGGCGTTGGAAAAACAACCTGTGCCAGGATTTTTGCAAAGACAATTAATTGTCAGAATTTGACTGAGGGAGTTGAACCTTGCAACAAATGTGAATCATGCGAGGCTTTCAATGGTAATCGATCCTATAATATTCACGAACTGGATGCCGCATCAAACAATTCGGTCGATGATATCCGGAATCTCACTGATCAGGTTCGGATTCCTCCGCAAATAGGGAAATACAGCATCTATATTATTGATGAGGTCCACATGTTATCGCAGGCTGCTTTCAATGCGTTTCTAAAAACGCTGGAAGAACCCCCGCGGCATGCTATCTTTATTTTGGCGACCACTGAAAAGCACAAGATCATCCCGACCATCCTGTCACGTTGCCAGATCTTTGATTTTAACAGGATCCGCATTTCAGATATTTCGGATCACCTGGCCTTTGTGGCTAAAAAAGAAGAAGTTGATATTGAACAGGAAGCATTGAATGTAATAGCCCATAAGGCTGACGGAGCAATGCGGGACGCGCTCTCCATATTCGATCAGATTGTCAGTTTCTCAGGGAAGCGCATTACTTACAAGGATGTGATTGCCAATCTGAATGTACTGGACTATGATTACTATTTTCGGCTGATCGATTTATTTCTGAAAAACAATGTGTCAGGATCGTTAATGCTGTTTAATGACGTATTGGATCATGGTTTTGAAGGTCATCATTTTATATCGGGACTTAGCAGTCACCTTCGTGATCTGCTTGTATGCAGAGATCCTGTTACCGTTCAATTGCTTGAAGTGGGAGGTGAGATCAGGGAGAAATTTAAATCTCAGGCTGTTTCCTGTGATGCTGATTTTCTTTTTGATGCGCTTACAATCAGTAATGATTGCGACCTTCAGTATAAAGCCAGCCAAAACAAACGATTATTGGTAGAGCTTGCTTTGATCCGGATGAGCCAGCTTACATTAAAAAAAAAATAGCTGACGGAACCAGGCCGGAAGAACTGGAGCCGATTTTTACAACAGCAGGCGGGGATAAGGTTTCTGGATCTCAGGAAGCTGCAATAACGACACAACCCATCGTTCACAGTGAATCTGATCCCGACAGGCAGCCTGTAAAGAGACTGATCAGGAAACAGGGTAGCGGTTATACTCCTTCCATAAAAGATGCTATTTCCGGAAAATATGCGGCAGAGACTCATTCCGGTGGTGACGCAAAGGAAAAACTCAGATTTTACGCCGGTGAAGAAATGCATCAGTCCTTTACAAGGGAAGAGTTTGAAGTGAAATGGTTTGAATATCTGGATCACTTGCAGGATCGGCCAAATTTGAAGGCTACGCTCTCGCGGGCGCCTGAAATCACAGATGGGTTTAAATTAAAGCTAAAAATCGAAAACTCCGTTCAGAATGAAGAGATCGGAAAGATCAAACCTGATCTGGTGTCATGGCTGAGGAAAGAACTTCGAAATACAAATATTGAACTGATCACTGAAATTGTTGCTACAGAACTTGAGATAAAGCCATATTCTGAAACTGAAAAACTGGCCGAGATGATGAAAAAAAACCCGAATATCAGTCTGTTAAGACAGAAATTCAACCTTGACTTCGGAGAACTATAACACATCCCGACGGTCCTGTGATGAAATCTTTTAAGATTGTTTGATCTGCTGCTTGATTTTTGGCGGTTTTTAAGTATTTTTGATAATAATCAAAAAAAATATTGCTATGCTAAAAGACACTGTTTTAAAAGCTTTCAATGAGCAGATTAATGCAGAAATACACTCCGCGTATTTGTATTTGTCTATGTCGGCCTGGTTCCAAAGTAAAGGTCTGGCAGGTTTTGCCAATTGGATGAAAGTTCAGTACCAGGAAGAATTGACTCATGCCCTGAAGTTCTTTGATTATATTCATGAAAGAAACGGTCGTGTCATTCTTGAGCCTATTGCAGGAGTTCCTGCAGACTTTGAAGGGATTATTGATGCTTTTGAAAAATCTCTGGCACATGAACGGAGAGTAACGGAAATGATCGACAATCTAGTGAATCTGGCTATTGCTGCGAATGACCATGCCTCGCAGAGTTTTTTAAAGTGGTTTGTTGATGAGCAGGTTGAAGAAGAAGCCAACGTGATAGCAATTCTTGACAGTCTCCGCCTGATAAACGGGCAAGGAAATGGTCTTTTCATGATGAACCGGGAACTTGCCGGAAGAAGTTTTAACGGTGATACGACAGCCGGGGCAGAATAAACAAGCTGATACGAGATAAGGAAGGCTGCCTGTGTTGGTGGCCTTTTTTGTTCGGTTGAACTCTGTTAATTGATAAGATGGATAAAACAATTATGAATGCGTGGGCCAACCTTTACCGCGTTTGCAGTACTAGTCTGGTCGAAGAAGATTTGAAAGAGGTTAAACGGGCATTTGAATATGCATACCGGATTTTAGAAGAAACAACATTTCCCGATGGGGAAATAGTAATGTTTCACTCTGTTGAAGTTGCTCATATCGTTATGACCGAGGTCAGTCTGGGTGTCGATTCGGTTGTTTCATGCCTTCTTCACCATGCTGTGCGGGGAGAAGTTCCCCAACCGGCCACCCTGAAAGAGATTGAAACAGGCTTCGGCAGTTCAGTAACCCGGATACTCGAAGGAATGGCGAAGATTAACGCGCTTGATACGGAAACAGTGGGATTGCATTCTGAAAATTTCCGGAAGCTCATGCTGGCGCTGGCGGGCGATGTTCGTGTGATCCTCGTAAAAATTGCCGAGCAATTGTATTTAATGCGCAGGTTGGAATACAAGGAACCTGAGGTCAGGAGAAAGATTGCAGTCGAGACATCCTATTTGTACGCACCTTTGGCACACAGGCTGGGACTTTATAATGTTAATTCAGAGTTGCTGGACCTGTGTCTGCAATATTTGAATCCGGAAGCTTTTCAGCATGTCAGCGAGCGGGTGAAAGAATCTGAGAACGAGCGGCGGAACTTTGTTGCTGAATTTGTAAAGCCAATTGAAGAAAAGCTGCATTCCCGGGGTTTTAAATTTGAAATGAAAGCCCGGACAAAATCTATCAATTCCATTTGGAACAAAATGAAGAAGCAGGGGGTTAGCTTCGATGAAGTATACGATCTTTTTGCCATTCGTGTGATCCTGGATTCGAATCCGGAAGTGGAAAAATCAGACTGCTGGCAGGTATACTCAATCGTAACCGAGGAGTACCAGGCTAATCCGGAGCGGATGCGTGACTGGATTACTGTTCCGAAATCAAACGGTTATGAGAGCTTGCACGCCACCGTATTGGGGCCTCATAAAAAATGGGTGGAGATACAGATCCGGACAAAGCGAATGAATGAAATTGCAGAAAAAGGACTTGCCGCACACTGGAAGTACAAAGGGGGTCAGGCTTCGGCGGAGATGGAACAATGGCTGGCCAATGTGCGTGAGATCCTTGAAAACCCGGAATCGAACGTGGTCGACTTTATTGACGATTTCAGAACAAATATTTATAAGGATGAGATCTTTGTTTTCACGCCCAAAGGCGATCTGAAACGGTTGCCGGCCGGCTCTACGTTGCTGGACTTTGCTTATGAAGTGCATTCTCACGTGGGAGACCATTGTACCGGTGGTATGGTCGACGGAAAGAAAGTGACGCTCCGGTATCAGCTTAAAAACGGGGAGCAAATCGCTGTCTCGACATCCAATAACCAAAAGCCAAAGCTTGACTGGCTCGATTTCGTAAGGACGACGAAGGCGAAAAGCAGGATCAAGGCAAGCCTGAATGAAGAGCGCAAACGGGAAGCAGATCAGGGAAAGGAAATACTTCTCCGGAAGTTGAAAAACTGGAAGATCGAATACAATGATGAGGTAATCCGGAAGCTTTTGAAGCACTATCAGTTTAAATTAGCCCAGGATCTGTACCAGCATATCTCGACAGGTAAGATTGACACACTCGATGTAAAGGAAGTTCTGGTTGGAGAGGATGAAGAACAAACTGCCCGTCAAAAGCTTGAAGAACTGGTTCCGCAGGAACAGCTGAAAGAATTTGACTTTGGCGGGGATGACTACCTGATCATCGATAACAACATCAAAAATGTAAATCATAAGCTGGCCCCCTGCTGTAACCCGATATTTGGTGACCCGATCTTTGGTTTTGTGACAATCAGAGAGGGAATCAAAATTCACCGGAGAACCTGTCCGAATGCAAAGCAAATGATTGAACGGTACCCATACCGAATTATTCCGGCAAAATGGCGGGAATCGGGCAAAAGAACTTCTTTTCAGGCAACAATCAAGCTTTCGGGGACCGACGAACTTGGTATTATAGGGCAGATTTCACATGTGATATCAAAAGATATTAGTGCACAGATGCGGTCAATCAATATTGATTCGGCCAACGGGGAATTTGAAGGAACGTTGCGGGTGTTCGTAAATAACCTGGAACATTTGGATTTTTTGATGAGAAAGCTGCAACATATAAAGGGAGTCATACATGTATCAAGGGCCGACCAGTAAATAGCACTGAAAACAAACAGCTTCTTCGCTTATTTATTTTGTTTCTACGGCATAGACTGTTAATTTTGAATTTTAAAAAAAAGATCGACCAGTTTATGCAAAAGCATTTATTATTGGGGGCTGAAGCTATCGGACAAGGCGCTATTGATGGTGGTTTGTCGGGTGTATATGCCTATCCGGGGACGCCTTCCACCGAGATCACAGAATACATACAGGAAAATTTCCTTGCAATTGAACGCCATATTCACAGGAAATGGTCAACGAATGAAAAGACAGCTTATGAAGCCGCTTTAGGAATGAGTTATGCCGGTAAGCGTTCGCTTGTATGCATGAAACATGTAGGATTGAATGTTGCAGCCGATGCATTTATGAATTCAGCGGTAACGGGAATTCATGGGGGACTCATACTGGCAGTTGCTGATGATCCGTCTATGCATTCTTCACAAAATGAACAGGATTCCCGTTATTATGCGGGGTTTGCTATGATTCCGGTGCTGGAGCCTTCGAATCAGCAGGAGGCTTATGACATGGCTTATGAAGGATTTGAATTGTCAGAGCAGACAGGTTTGCCTGTTATGTTGCGGATTACCACCCGCCTGGCGCATTCCCGGTCAGGGATAGTTCGCAGAAAAGTAAAGGAGCAAAAAGAATTGAGGTTGCCAAACGATCTGAAACAATTTGTCCTTCTTCCTGCTATTGCCCGCAGACGTTACAAAGAACTGCTTGGAAAACAAACGCTGCTGAATGAGCTTTCTGATCAATCTGCTTACAATCAGTACATCGAAGGAAAAGATAATCGTAAAGGTATAGTATGCTGCGGAATTGCGGTAAATTATCTTAACGAGTGTTACCGGAATTCGGTTTGTCCTCATCCGGTGATCAGAGTGTCGCAGTATCCGTTGCCGGCAAAACTGCTGAAAAAGATGAATAACGAATGTGACGAAATCCTGGTCATGGAGGAAGGCTTTCCTTTGGTCGAAGAACAACTGAGAGGTTTTTTCTCCAATGGAATCCCGGTCCGGGGCCGATTGGACGGGACGCTTCCGCGTTGCGGAGAGTTGAATCCTGATTCTGTCGCCAAATCACTCGGAAAGGAACTGAAGCCTGGAATGACGGTCCCTGATTTTGTTGCCAACCGTCCCCCTGCCATGTGTCAGGGCTGCGGACATATTGATGCTTATCATGCCATGAATGAGGCTATGGCAGATTATGGGAAAGGGCATGTTTTTTCTGATATTGGTTGCTATACGCTAGGCGCTCTTCCTCCCTATGAAGCTATAAATTCCTGTGTCGATATGGGAGCTTCCATCACAATGGCCAAGGGTGCTTCAGATGCGGGACTCACTCCATCGGTGGCGGTAATCGGAGACTCTACTTTCGCCCATTCCGGGATAACTGCTTTGCTCGATGCAGTGAATGAGCACGCTCCGGTTACGATTGTAATCTCTGACAATGAATCAGTTTCAATGACCGGAGGACAGGACTCTTCTGCAGAAGGTAAGATAGAAGATATTTGCAAGGGACTGGGAGTTGATCCGGCGCATATTCGTGTCATTGTTCCATTAAAGAAAAACCATGAAGAAATGGTCAGGATTTTTCGGGAAGAATTGGAATATCCGGATGTTTCAGTGATCATCCCGCGACGTGAATGCCTTCAGCGCGCTACGCGCCGGAAGAGAAATCAAAGTCGCGAGTAACGGGAGACGATTGTGAGCAGAAGATCATGGTTAAATTGCTAATAGCCCAGAGCTAACAGCTAACAGCTAAATAAATGAAAACAGATATTATACTGGCAGGAGTTGGAGGACAAGGAATTTTATCGATTGCTACAGCATTAGGAGGAGCAGTCCTTCTTGAAAATCTGTATCTCAAACAAGCAGAAACCCATGGCATGAGTCAGAGGGGTGGGGCAGTCGTAAGCCATTTACGGATTTCGGAAAAGCCGGTCGCTTCCGATCTGATCCCGTTGGGAGGTGCCGATCTGATCCTGTCGGTTGAGCCAATGGAATCGCTTCGGTATTTGCCATTTCTCAAAGAGGATGGCTATCTGGTTACCAATACCAATCCTTTCGTCAATATCCCTGATTACCCTGAGATTAATCTGCTAATGGAAAGGATCAGGAATCTTCCTCATTATGTTGCCATTGACGCCGATCAGATTGCCAGAGAGATTGGTAATTCAAAGACTTCGAATATGGTGATGCTCGGAGCAGCTTCGCCTTTCATTCACATCGAATTTTCGAAAATTGAAGCCGGTATCCGTTCAACTTATGAACGGACAGGAGAGGCTATCGAGTCGATGAACATGAAAGCCCTGCATGCCGGGCGGCATTTTGCCGAAGCGAACAGGTAAAAAAGAACCGGCACCGGTTCTTTTTTTAATCATATCTGTGATCGGTATCGGCCGGACCGCAGTCACAGTCACAATCCAATCCTTTTTCATATTGCTGCAGTGCTCTCAGGCTCATTCCCATAGATGAGAAACCGCCATCATGATAAAGATTTTGCATGGTCACTTTTTTCGTGAGATCAGAGAAAAGGGTAATACAGTAACCGGCACATTCATCAGCCGTGGCGTTCCCTAACGGCGACATGCGTTCGGCAAAATCCAGTAATCGGCCCATTCCTTTAACGCCACTTCCTGCGGTTGTCATTGTAGGCGACTGTGAAATGGTGTTGACCCTGACATGACGTTCACGTCCGTATATATAACCAAAACTTCGTGCAATGGATTCCAGCAATGCTTTGGCATCGGCCATGTCATTGTACCCATAGAAGGTTCGTTGTGCTGCCACGTAACTGAGGGCAACAACCGATCCCCATTCATTGATGGCGTCCAGTTTCCGGGCTGACTGTAAGACCTTATGGAATGAAACGGCCGAAATATCAAGAGTCTTTTCCAGGTAATTGTAATCAAGATCGCTGTAATGACGATCCTTGCGCACGTTTGGAGACATGCCAATAGAATGGAGTATAAAATCAATTTTTCCACCCAATGCTTCCATGGATTTTTTGATCAGGTTTTCGAGATCATCCACGTTTGTAGCATCTGCCTCAATTAAAGTAGCATTGCATTTTTCAGCCAGCCTGGCTGTATCGCCCATACGCAGGGCTACGGAAGTATTTGTTAATGTAAAGATGGCACCCTCCCCGTAAGCCTGCTCAGCTACCTTCCATGCAATGGAATCCGAATTTAAAGCACCAAAAATAATTCCCTTTTTACCTTTTAGTAAGTTATAAGCCATGATTTTAAATTTATGAGTTAATAAACAACTCTGGTTTAAAATGGTTGTAAAAATATCGATAGCAAAAATGCCGGCTGGTGCCGGCATTTTTCAGATCTTTTCCATGCTGTTGTCAGGCAACCATCCTTGGTTCCCGTCGGCCAAACGGATGTTATTCCATGTGCCAAGTTGATCCAAAATTTCCACCTTCAGGCCTTCATGGATCAGAAACAGGTTCGTTCCTCCCTCCGATGGCGAACTTTTTACAGTCACGCTGGATTGCGTAATGATGGCAAACCGGTGTTCTGTCATCATTTTTTCTTGCCGGGCGGCAAAGTTATAACTTAAAATGGAAATAGCTAAGACGAAGATTCCTGTCCAGAATGAGCTCCTTTTTATACTGCCTGACGTGGTAAAAAAGAAAAATCCTGCCAGAATCAGGGTTAAAACAAAGGAGAACAGACTTATTTTTGCCCAGCCATCGGCCGAAAATTTATTGATCAGATTGTGCCACCAACGTATAAAAAAAACTTTTGGCAGCGGCGTAATGGCATCAACTACATGCTGATTCGCGATTTCCAGGTTGAAATCAATATCATCATCGTTTGGAGCAAGTAGTTTGGCTCGCTCATAGTTGATAATTGACCGGGTGTATTGTCCCGTTTTATAAAATGCATTTCCCAGGTTATAGTATACCTCCGCTGACTCCATATTGCTTTTTAAGATCTGCTGGTAAAGGTCAATGGCCTGTTCATACTTTCCTTCCGCGTATTGCTGGTTCGCTCTGATAAGCAGCGAGTCCTGCGAATAGGCTGAAAAGGTGGTCAGCAGAATTAATATCGTTGCAATCAATGTTTTCATACGTTTTATCTTTTATTGTCATAATGGAATTTGCATGATGGCTAACTGATCATTCCAGTTTGGTATTTTTGCGAATCATGCTCATTTCATCTCTATAATTTGTTTTTAAACAAAGGAATTGATTTTGCAGCCGTTCTGATTAACGGATTTGTTTTTCCAGTTTTCCCATTAACGTGGCGGCTTTGCTGTACAATTCACTCAGGGTTCCACCTGCTGAACTGGGTGCATACCTTGCAAATTCGCAGGTATCGAGAAGACTGATAAAGTCCGAAATAACTTCAGGGCTGACCCCTCTTTTTGTCAAAGTGTCAGATGCTTTTTCTCTGTTCAGGTCGGCAACAGGTATATTCAGTTTATCACTTAAATAACCCCAGTATGCCCTTAATACCGATTCATGGAATTCTTCTGCCTTGTTGTGCTTCATGAAGCCATACGCTTCTTTCAACCTTTTCCGCGCGACTTTATTGGCTTTTTTAGTACGGACAAGCTGAATGTTGGCATTTTCACGCAGTTTCGTTCGGTATATGAAAGCCACGACCAGGAAAGCCACCAATGCCGCCAGGTTAATCATCCAGAAAAATGTACTTCCAAAAAATAACACCGATCTGGCTTTTAACTTGTATTGGTTCTGTTTGATATAACGGATATCTTTTCCGATATATTTAACATTTTCTTTTGAATAGGCGCTTGTCACTGTTGTATTCTGACTGTCATCTCCTTTCTCCACATGGATCTTATATTCCGGTGAGGTTTGGGTGGCATACTGGCCGGTTGAAGGATTAAAGGAGGCAAATCTGACCGGTGGTATGGTAAAATCACCAGGATGTCGCGGAATAAAAAGATATTCAAAAGTCTTGGTCCCTGCCATACCACTGGCAGTGACGTTGAAATTGTCAGCGGACTTCGGATCATATGCTTCAAAATCGACCGGAAACTCAACTTTGGGAGCCTCAATCAACCGAAGGTTTCCGCTTCCATTGATGGTAATCCTGAAAGTTACAGCTTCGTTGGATCGGGTTTCTGTTTTATCAGGTTTGGCAGAAAAACTCATGTTACCTACTCCTCCGTAAAATCCTTCCGGGGCCCCGGGAAGATCTTTTACATTAATTGTTACCGGATCACTGATGATCCGGGCGGTAACGGTTCTGTAGTTATCGAAAAAGTCATCAAAAAAGCTTCGCTGCTTCCTGATCTGTTGTCGGATCTGGGTAGTAATTTCAAAAGGATCGATCCTGATCTTTCCGGTTTGTTGGGGAAAAAGAAGGGTTTTTTTAAGGGTTCCCACCTGATAGATTTTCCCGTTATGAACTTCGCGTGTAAAGCTGATTTGCCCCGGAATTTCAATATCCTGTGTCCAAAATCCTTCAAATGAGGGTAGTTTTACATCTTCAAATCCGGTTACCGGAACATTCGGTGAGACATATATTTTGACTGTGGCAATAATTTGTTCGCCTTTGTAAGCATTCTGTTTGTCAAGTTCCGTCCTGACAAACAGATCGTCTTTGGTGATTTCTGTCGCTGCGGCAGGCTGTTCCTGCTGCTGTTGTTGTTGAGCCGACGAAGATCCCTGGCGTGAAACCTGGCCCTTTACAATCTGTATGGTTAATTCGTTCGACTCATATACTTTCCCGTCAACTTTAATCGAGGCCGGATGAATAGTAAAAGTTCCTTCCTCTTTTGCCCGCAGAATGAAAATGTAAGAAAAGGAAATTTCCTGGGTGGTCTTTCCATTAATAATCTGAATACTGGTACTTTGAGAAGTAGACGGACCCATCAGAATTTCAAAATCCGACAGATCCGGCAACTGAAGATCACTGCCGGACTCATTGAGTGAAAACGAAAGCCTGAATTGTTCACCCGCCGACACCACGTTCGGCGCTGACATGGTGAATCTGACATTGTCGGCACCGGCAAAAATTGCCGGCACTATCAGAAAAATTGCAATTAATAATTTCTTTATCATTGTAATTAGATGCTTTGTAACTCGGTCCAAAAGTAGTTATTTTCAGCGATGAGCTTTTATTCGATATTTTGATTTTTTACTCGTTGTTCAAGGCTCACTGCTTACAACTCACCAGTCTTTTTCTGTTTTTCGTTCCTGAGCTCTTTCCGCTTTTGCTTTTTTTACTTTATCCTGAATTTTTTCTTCGTCATTTTGCAGCGCCTGCAATAATCGTTCCGCATTTTCTTTCGAGATCTTTTGCTGTTGTTGCTGTTGCTGTTGTTTTTGCTGTTGCTGTTGTTTTTGCTGTTGTTGATCCTGATTTTGCTGTTGGTTCTTGTTCTGATCCTGATTTTTGTTTTGTTGCTGGTCCTTGTTCTGATCCTGTTTATCTTTGTTCTGATCCTGATTTTTGTTTTGATCCTGATTCTGATCCTTGTTTTGATCCTTGTTTTTTTGCTGATCTTTTTTTTGCTGATCCTGCTTCTTTTTCAGGTTCATCGCATAAACCAAATTGTACTTGGTTTCGACATCGCCCGGATTTTGCCTCAAGGCATTTTTATAGGCTTCAATACTTTCATCGAGTTTGTTTTGCATAAGCAATGAATTACCCAGATTATGCAGAGCCTTCGATTTTTCAATTTTGTCGGTACTCTTTTGTGCAATTTCTTCGAACACGCTTTTGGCTTGTTCCAAATTCATTTGTTTGTATAATGCGTCTCCAAGATTGAAATTCCATTTTAAATCGTCAGGACGTTTTTCCAGTGCTTTACGATAAGCTACTTCAGCTTGACTAAAGGCGGTTGTGTCAAGCTTTGTGGTATCGGCCAGAGCCCGTTCATATATTTTGTTTCCCTGCCTGACAAATTTTCTCTCATTTTGAGCTTGTACAGACAATACTGACAGTGAAAAAAAGATATAAAACAGATAGCTAAATCCTTTCATTTCCCAAATAGTTTGATGTTTTTCAGGTACTTGTTTTTCCTTTCCAGTATCAGGAAATTCATTAAGGTCATCAATAAAGCGAATCCGATAAACCATTGAAACTGATCTTCATATTCCGAATAGATACGCGATTCCACTTCAGCTCCTTCCATTTTTTCAATCTCATCAAATAAGGTATTCAGTCCGACCTGTGCGTTGTTCGCTCTGACATAAATTCCTTTTCCTGCAGCAGCAATACGTTGAAGCATTGCCTCGTCCAGCTTCGTTACAATAACCTGTCCCTGGTTGTCTCTCCGATAGTCCTTTTGCCCGTTGTTATATTCAGGGATGGGAGCGCCTTGCGGTAATCCCATCCCAACCGTATGAATAATAATGTTTTGCTCTGATGCAGCCGATGCTGCGCCAATCGCATCATCCTCATGGTTTTCGCCATCCGTAATAATAATAACGGCTTTACTTCCTGCAAACTGAGGACTAAATGAATTCACGGCCAGGTTAATCGCTGCGCCGATGGCAGTTCCTTGCCGGGGCACAATATCGGTATTGACCGAGTTCAAAAACAATTTAGCAGAAGAATAGTCGGTCGTAATCGGCAATTGAGTATAGGCGTCTCCCGCAAACACGATTAACCCGATTTTATCGTTTCTGAGGTTATCGACTAATCTTGAGATCGCACGTTTTGCCCTTTCAAGCCTGTTTGGCTGAATATCTTCAGCCATCATCGAATTGGACACATCCAGTGCGATGATCAATTCGACACCTTCACGCTTTTCTGTTTTTAGCTTGCTCCCATACTGAGGTCGGGCAAGCGCCAGGATTACTGCGCTGATAGCAGTGAGCCAGATTATAAATTTGATGACCGGCCTTGAATGGCTTACATTAGGCATTAGTTCTTCCAATATTTCTTTTTTTGCAAATTTTGCGAGTGCCTTTTGTCGTTTAATCCGGATGATCACGAAGAGAATGATCAGTACCGGTATAATAATCAATCCATATAAGTATTCACTGTTTCCAAATCTGAACATTTCCATATCCAATTAATTAAGGGATGTTTCTGAAAACGGTTAATTTTAAGAATAAGCCTGCTGTCAGAAGAAGGGCAGCCAAAGCAGCATAGCGTTGGAATTCCTCATCTTTCTTGCTGTATTCTTTCACCTCGATTTTAGATTTCTCGAGTTTATCGATTTGTTCATAGATCTGTACGAGCTTATTATTATTAGTTGCCCTGAAATAGCTTCCTCCGGTAATATCAGCAATTTCCTGGAGCGTTTTCTCGTCGATTTTTACTTCCACGTCCCTGATTTGCGTTCCAAACGGAGTTGGAACAGGATAGGGTGCTGTGCCAATCGTTCCCACACCTACTGTATATACCCGGATACCGTATGTTTTTGCCAGTTCCGCTGCCGTAACAGGAGCAATTTCTCCCCTGTTGTTCTCACCGTCGGTAAGCAGAATGATCACCCTGCTTTTTGCGTCACTTTCTTTGAGGCGCGCAACAGATGTGGCCAGTCCGTTACCGATGGCTGTACCATCTTCGATCATGTTGCTATGAATGTCCTGAAACAGATTGATTAAGACTGCATGGTCGGTTGTCAGCGGGCATTGTGTAAAACTTTCACCGGCAAATACCACCAATCCAATTTTATCATTGGTTCGTCCGGAGATAAATCGGGTAGCTACGTCTTTGGCGGCCTCGAGCCTGTCAGGCTGAAAATCACGGGCCAACATAGAGGTCGAAATATCCAGGGCGATAACGATATCAATTCCCTCGGTGGTTACATTTTGCCAGCTGTTTGACGACTGTGGTCGGGCAAGCGCCACGGTTAGCAGCACAATACCCAAGAGTTGTAATACAAAAGCTAAGTGACGCATGTAATGCTTCCATCCCTTTTGTATCGTTCTGAATCCCATAAACGACGAGAATCGTATGCTGGCTCCCGATTTCCTGTATCTGAAAATATACCAGACGATCATCGGCACCAATATCAGGAGCAGATAGAAATATTCCGGATTTTTAAATACAATATTGTTCATATAAACAGTTCAAAATTAAATTAATGCCGGCGACTTGCTGTTCACTGCCGGTGACCGGCTCATTTTAAGTCAACTTCTTCTCCTTCCCTGTCGTCTCCTTGGGGCTGATTCATTTTATTCTCTTCCTGCTTGGTGTCATTTACGAAGAAATAGGCGTTCATCAGGGTCAGGTTATGATCATCGGGCAACGGCTCATATTTGGCAAATTTCACCAGATCGGCCAGGCTTAATATGCTTTTTAGATCATTGAATGATTTATCAGGAATAAGAGCTTTTTTTTGCACGAATGAATTCAATATTTCCTCTGTCGTAAATTCCATTGCCTGAATCCCGAACCGGTCCTCAATATAAATACGTAAGGTATCAGAAATATCACTGTAATAAGTCTTTACCTGGTTATGCTGCCAAAGTTTCTGATCCTTGATCCGGTCAAGCATCCTGATGGCAATTATATGCGGAGGTTCTTTGGGTTTTGAAAATTTCCCAAACACAGGTTTATTGTGTTTTCTCCGATGGAGATAATAAAAGAGAAAGAACAAAAGTGCTCCCAAAAGCATAATACCCAAAATATACGGAGATACTTCCTTCAAGGTGACTGGTGCTCCGTAAGGCTTTTTAATATCGGCAGGGCCCTTGGTTGTATCAATCGGCATCGTATGTACGAAAAATTCCACCGGTTGGGTTTCAATCGTCTGGGCCAGTCTGTTCATCTTCAGAACAAAATGAAAGGAAGGGATGATTTGTTTCCCTGTATCAAAGGAAGTAATAGTCAGGTTTTGTATGATTTTGATTTGCTCATCTTTTTCAAGATGAAAGGTATCAAGCGGTGAACGCGAGATTACTTCGATTGTTGACGATAAGGTATCTCCAATTTGTGGAAATTGGACCTTCATATTTTTTGCCTGATCAAGTTCAATCTTCAGATTAAACTGGTCGCCTATCAGGACGTGCGCGGTATCGATCAGCACCCTGGCCTGGATTTCCTGTGCCTGTGCCTGTGCCGGAATAATGGCTGACGCCCAAAGGCAAATCAAAAAAATAAACTGTTTCATCCGTTCAGATACTTTCATATATGATATTTAAGGAGTAGCACTTCCCTGTGCATTGATCTATAACATCAATAATCAGTGCTAAGCCTTTAATCCTCTCTTTCTAAATAAAGTCATAAGCGATTTTACATAGTCCTCTTCCGTATTGATACTGACGTAATCGACGCCGCACTTGTTGAAAATACGATCAATCCGGGAACTGCTTTCTTTCCACCATTTTTCGTACGTTTCACGAATCTTTTTACTGCTGCTGTCAATCCAGATATACTCTCCTGTTTCTGCATCTTTCAGTTTGATCATACCAATGGGCGGAAGGAATGTTTCACGCTGATCATAAATTCTCAATGCGACCATATCATGCTTACTATTAGCGATGGTGAGAGTTCTTTCGAAGTCTGCCTCATCCTGTATAAAATCGGATATGATAAAACAGGTACATTTCTTTTTTATCACATTAGTCATGTAACGTAAAGCTTCTGTAATGTTCGTACCGGTTTTGCCGGGGACAAAATCGATCAACTCGCGGATGATATGAAGGATATGAGATTTCCCTTTTTGAGGAGGAATAAACTTTTCGATGGTTTCGGAAAAAAAGATAACACCGGTCTTATCATTGTTCTGGATCGCTGAAAAGGACAAGATTGCTGCAATTTCGGTGATTACGTTTTTCTTAAATTTTTCAAATGATCCGAAATCGCGTGAGCCGCTCACGTCAATCAGCAGCATGACAGTGAGTTCCCTTTCTTCCTCAAATATCTTGATGTAGGGTTTATGATATCTGGCAGTCACGTTCCAATCGATACTACGCACATCATCACCAAACTGATATTCACGAACCTCGCTGAATGCCATACCTCGTCCCTTAAACGCAGAATGATATTCGCCGGCAAAAATATTGCGGCTCAAGCCACGGCTTTTTATCTCAATCCTTCTTACCCTTTTTAATAATTCTGTATGATCCATCAATAGAGACTTAAAATCTTACATTCTCAATTTAAATTTATTTTTCTTCCCTATTCTCTAGGGAACTTCTACAATATTGAGAATATCAGTGATAATATCTTCAGATGTGATATTGTTGGCTTCGGCTTCATAGCTAAGGCCAATACGGTGCCTTAATACATCAGGACAAACAGCACGGATATCTTCCGGAATAACATAACCGCGCCGTTTGATGAAAGCATAAGCTTTTGCAGCTTGCGCCATGCTTATACTGGCACGCGGTGATCCGCCAAAGGAGATCATATCGCTGTATTTGTCAAGTTTATATTCTGCAGGATTTCGTGTGGCAAAAACAATGTCAACAATATACTTGCTGATTTTCTCATCCAGGTAAACCTCTTTGACTACATCCCGGGCTTTTAATATATCCTGCGGGCGCAAGATAGTTGATGCCTGAGGAAACTGTTTGAGCAGATTCTGTTGAATGATCAGCTTTTCTTCTTCCTTTTTAGGATATTTGATAACTACTTTGAGCATAAAACGGTCGACCTGAGCTTCAGGTAGCGGATATGTTCCTTCCTGTTCAATTGGGTTCTGTGTGGCCATGACAAGAAAAGGTTCATTCAGACGGTATGTAGTATCGCCAAGTGTGATCTGCCGTTCTTGCATCGCTTCGAGTAAAGCCGACTGAACCTTGGCGGGAGCTCTGTTGATTTCATCGGCCAGAACGAAGTTGGTGAATATCGGCCCTTTTTTTACCACAAATTCTTCATTTTTCTGACTGTAAATCAGGGTACCAACAAGGTCAGCAGGCAACAAGTCGGGGGTGAACTGTATCCTTGCAAAATCGGCACTGATCGTCTTGGCCAGCGTATTAATTGCCAAAGTTTTTGCCAGACCTGGTACACCTTCTAATAAAATATGGCCTCCTGAAAGCAGACCGATCATTAAACTTTCTACCAAATGCTTTTGTCCAACAATGACCTTATTCATCTCCATGCTGATCAGGTCCACGAAAGAGCTTTCTCTTTGGATTCGTTCATTCAGTTCGCGAATATCAACTGTTTGATTCATATATATTGATTTATAAAAAAATAATTTGCAGGCTCTTAAAATAACTGCAACGTCTCAATTGTGAATTATTGCAATTTGCATATGCAGTTTCTGCATTTTTTTTGATTGACGAAATTACTTCTTCCATATTTGAAAAAGACTATAACTTTGTTAAAAGTTGTTAAGCTTATTTTTCAGAAGAGCCGTAAAATTAATAAATTCAGCTGTTCTTTTGAATTGCGTAACCGTTTTTATTCAAAGAGTTTTATTTTGGAACAACGTTATTTTGTCGAACTTTCGTATAATGGAACCCGGTTCCATGGCTGGCAGGTCCAGCCTAATGCAAAAAGCGTACAGGAAATACTTGAAATGACCCTGAGTACCCTGTGTCGTGAAACAATTGCAGTTACCGGATGCGGGCGAACCGATGCAGGGGTCCATGCTGCGTATTTTGTAGCTCATATTGATTCGAAAAACGAGAATCTTGATCATCCGGACTTTCTTCGGAAACTAAACCGTTTTTTAAATGCGGATATCGCTATTTTAAGAATATCTAAAGTAGCAACAAACGCACATGCCCGTTTTGATGCAATTTCAAGGACCTATCATTATTTTATCCATCAGCAAAAAGATCCGTTTTTGCAGGAAACCTCCTGGTATTATCCCATTCACCTGGATGTCGACAAAATGAATGAGGCCTGCACTGCTTTGATTGGTTTGCATGATTTTACCAGTTTCAGTAAATTGCACACCGATGTAAAAACAAACTTCTGTAATGTATTTGACGCAAAGTGGTTAAGGGAAGAAAGCCAATTAATTTTTTTGATCCGGGCCAATCGTTTCCTTCGAAATATGGTGCGTGCTGTTGTCGGGACCATGATTCTGGTGGGTAAAGGAAAGCTCACGCCTGAGGATTTTAATCAGATTATTGAACTTGGTGATCGAGGCCTGGCAGGTGCTTCAGCGACTCCTGAAGGACTTTTTTTAACAGACATTGAATATCCTGCCGAAATTTTTAAGTCAAAATGCCGAAAATAAAAAATTAACCTTTTAGCACCACACCACAGGATGGTTTCCCGACACAAAAAGTTTATTATTGAAAAACTCACTTCAACCTGACAATGATGATTAAAGGATTACTGTTATTTTTTTCAATGATTTTGTTTTTCGCCTCATGTATAAGCGAAAAAATAAAGCTAACAAGCTTGACCTGCGAGTACTTAACTAACCCTTTGGGGATAGACGTGATGCATCCCAGGTTCTCCTGGAAAATACAATCTGAAAAGCGCGGAGTTTATCAAAAAGCATATCAGCTCATAATCAGTGAAAGCCTTGATCGTGTGCAGCATGAAACTGGTGAGTTCTGGGATTCAGGTAAGGTTATTTCTGATCAGACTGTCAATCTGGAGTATTCCGGAATTCCTTTAACAAGTAATAAAAAGTATTATTGGAGGGTTTGTATATGGACTGATGACAGCGACTCTGTGTGGAGCAGCCCTGTGAGTTTTCATACAGGATTACTCGCTGAATCTGACTGGAAAGCACAGTGGATCACCACAAAGGAAGAAATCCTTCACGAAAGCCCTGTTTTGAGGAGTGAATTCAGAATTGAAAAAAAGATCAAAGAGGCATACGCTTACATCTCAGCCGGTGGTTTTTACGAGTTTTTTCTTAATGGAGAAAAGGTGGGCGATCATGTCCTTGATCCGGGAATCACCGATTACCGCAGAACAGTTTTATATTCTACTTATGATGTGACACGGTTGATTAGGAAAGGGGACAATGCGGCCGGAGCAATGCTTGGAAACGGAGCTTTTAATATGCGAAAAGTTGAAGACCGGTATAGCTGGGGAGAGGAAAGGACCTTCGGAAATCCTTGTTTTATAGCGCAAATTAATGTGACTTATGCCGATGGCAGTCAGGATGTGATCGTGAGCGATACCTCCTGGAAGTATACCTCCGGCCCCATCACGTTTAATAATCTGTATGGCGGAGAAGATTATGATGCCCGCATGGAATTAAGAGATTGGAACACGGTCGGTTTCGATGACAACAGTTGGAGCAATGCTGTACTTGCCGCTCATCCTGGCGGAACATTAAAGTCCCAGTTAATGCCGCCCATTCGGGTAACTGCCACGATCAAGCCTGTTGCTGAAACAAATCCTGAGCCTGGAGTTTATCTGTTCGATTTGGGACAAAACATTGCAGGATGGTGGCGGTTACAACTGAAGGGAGCTTCCGGACAAACGATCCGGATCAGAGGAGCAGAGACCTTAAATGATTCTCTTTTCCCAAAACCACTGGAGACAGCCGACAAGCTCAGTACCAAGTTCCGGTATCATTCACATACATGGACCGATTACACGTTAAGAGGAGATGAAGTTGAGAACTATGAACCGCATTTTTTTTACACCGGCTTCCGGTATATTGAAGTGACTACCAGTAATAGGGAAAATCTGGATATCCTCAGAGTGGAAGGGCGGGTTGTTCGTTCTGCACTTGAACAAACCGGGAGTTTTGTATCGTCCGATTCTCTTCTTAATCAGATACACCTCGCCGGACAATGGTCGCAAATGGGAAATACGTTCAGTTATCCCACCGATTGTCCTCATCGCGAGAAGGGTGCTTATAATGGTGATGGACAGGTGATCGCAGAAGCAGCCATGCACGATTTCCAGATGGCCTCTTTTTATACCAAATGGTTAAATGACATGCGCGATTCGCAGGAAGAGAACGGCCGCATACCCAACACATCACCGACACTTGTCGGGGGTATGGGTGGTGGTGTGGCCTGGGGAAGCGCCTATATTCTTATCCCGTGGTGGATGAATCATTATTATCAGGATATCCGGGTTCTGAAAGATCATTATACAACCATGAAAAAATATATTTTCTATCTGAAAAGCCTGGGCGAACAGGATGAAAAGCCAGATGAACCTTTTATTATCAACTATTTTGACGGATATTGGTATTCTCTGGGCGAATGGTGTTCTCCGGGGAGGAATGACTGTCCCAATCATGCTGTTGTTAATACCTTTTATTATTATTACAACACCCGCTTAATGTCAAAGATTGCTGAAACGTTAGGTAAAAAGGGAGATGCATGGTATTTTTCTGCTTTGTCAGATAGCATCGGACAAGCATTCAATGAAAAGTTCTTCAATTCGAAAACAAGTTTATATGGTACGGATGATACTTACCAGACCTATCAGTTAATCGCTTTGACCGGAG
>JBDKTZ010000416.1:0-24209 GCA_039679975.1 Prolixibacteraceae bacterium | reverse complement strand
GCCCGAAAAGGCAAATTCGGATATGCTGGCTCAAAAGGGCGCGCATGGCATGTCTACCTTTTACGGCTACTATATGCTGAATGCCCGTGCCATGGCCGGTGATTATCAGGGGGCACTGGATAACATCCGGGAATACTGGGGAGGTATGCTCGATCTGGGCGCCACGACATTCTGGGAGGATTTTGATATGGACTGGCTCAAAGATGCGGCACGTATCGATGAACTGGTGCCCGAAGGAAAAATCGATGTGCATGGCACGTACGGCAATTACTGCTACAAGGGTTACCGCCATAGCCTGTGCCACGGTTGGGCTTCGGGTCCTACATCCTGGCTGACGGAGTATGTGCTGGGAGTGAAAGTTTTGGAGCCGGGTTGTAAAAAGCTCAGTATTGAACCTCATCTTGGCGACCTGGAATGGGTAGAAGGAACGTTCCCGACGCCTTGTGGCCCTGTGAAAATCGAACACCGAAAACTGGAGAACGGGAAAATCAAAACCACTGTTAAAGGACCAAGAGAAATCAGAGTGATCGTTCAGGAAACGAATAATTAAAGGTTTAAGCGGTCAGCCAAGAGTGACTGGCCTTATCTGTTTTAATTTTGCCATTCGTCAACGAAGGCACCAGACAATAAAGGATTGTTCATTAATATTTAAACCTGAATTTATGCAGAATCTTAAATTTCTTTTATTGCTTGTGGCGCTGTTGGGGCTGGACCTGGCAGTGTGCGGGCAATCTGAAAAACAAGCGCGCTGGATTTGGTATCCCGGCGATTTTGAAGTCTGGCTCCATACCGATGTGGGAGGCAGAAGACAGGAGCGGCAGGAACCTTATCCGCCGTTCTGGAGGGTCGATTCGCCCTACGGACTGATCCGCTTTGAAAAGAGTTTTGAACTTGCGGAGCCCGAAACAATACGTATCTTCACCGACGGCCGTTGTATGATCCGGCTGGATGGTGTGGTTGCTTACCAGTACGATCCCATGAATTTCAACTTGCCTGCAGGGAAACACAGCCTGAGTGTTCTGGTTGAAAATTACAGGACTTTCCCTTCGCTGCTGGTTCAGGGAAAAATGGTGATGACCGACGGCAGCTGGAGTACGACCAACCAGAATAATGTTTTTTATGAGCCGGCTTCCGGAAAATTCAACGATCCGGCCTTTCCTCCTTCCACTTTTCACCTGGAATATAAGCCGGTGGAATCGAAGATCGTCGATCGGACCGATCACAGTATGCTGGTTGATTTTGGACGGGAAACCTTTGGTAAAGTAATCGCCGGGAACGTAAAGGGAACAGGGACGCTAAAGTTGTATTACGGTGAATCCAGACAGGAAGCCCTTGCGGAAACACTTGCCGAAACATACGACTATCTGGATATCCATTCTCAGACATCAACAAACGACACCACTCCCGCGAGGGCTTTCCGCTATGTATATGCCGTTTGGGACAAAGCCGTTGAACTGGGATCGGTTTCTGCCCTTTACGAATATTTGCCGGTCGAATACAAAGGAACGTTTGCCTGCTCCGACACCCTGCTAAACCGTATTTATGATGTGTCGCTTTATACGCTTCATCTGAATACACGGGAGTTTCATCTTGACGGCATTAAACGTGACCGTTGGGTCTGGAGCGGGGATGCTTATCAGAGCTATCTGATGAATTTCTATACATTTTTCGATGAAGGCGTCAACAAACGCACGCTATATGCCTTGTTCGGACACGAACCGGTTGAACGGCATATCAACACGATCCTGGATTATTCTTTTTACTGGATGATCGGGATTTACGATCATTTCCTTTATACCGGCGACACGGCTTTTGTCAGGCAGATCTATCCGCGGACAAAGTCGCTGATGGAATTTTGCCTGGGACGGACCAATGCAAACGGCTTTGCTGAAGGGTTGCCCGGTGATTGGGTTTTCATCGACTGGGCGCCGATCGATAAGGAGGGGGAGGTTAGTTTTCAGCAGTTGTTGCTGGCCCGCAGCCTGGAGGCTGTTGCCATAAGTGCAGATCTGGCCGGCGATCAGGCTTATGCCGCCAAATGCAGGCAGCTTTCGTCGGAAACCCGGAAAAAGATCTTCGATGTTTTCTGGAACAATAGTAAAAATGCTTTTGTCCATAATCGGAAAAATGGTATTCTGTCGGACGAGGTCACCCGCTACGCCAACATGTTCGCTGTTTTGTTCGATTATGTGGACGATGAAAAAAAGCAAATGATCAAAGACAACGTCATTTTGAACGATAGTATTCTGCAAATCACAACTCCGTACATGAAATTCTACGAGCTCGCCTCGCTGTGTGCGATCGGGGAACAAAAGAAAGCCATTGAATTTGTGAAAGATTATTGGGGCGGAATGCTGAAACTGGGAGCTACCTCGGTATGGGAAGCATTTGACCCGCAGCAAAGCGGCGATGAACATTATGCCATGTACGGACGGCCCTTTGGAAAGAGCTTATGCCATGCCTGGGGAGCCAATCCGGTTTACCTGTTCGGGAAATACCTGCTGGGCGTGAGACCCACCGCTCCCGGATACCAGGCCTATTTGGTTGAACCCTCGCTGGCAGGACTGGAATGGGTGGAGGGAAAAGTGCCCACACCTCATGGAAATATCGGGATCCGGATGGACCGGAAGGAAATCCGGGTCACACCGGTAAAAGGACAAGGCACGTTGGTGATAAAAAGTGCTAAACTTCCAAAAGCCGATGCCGGGGTAAAAATAAACCCTGCCGGCAATCAGAAATATGAGATTGAGCTGACCGATCCGGGAAAGGAATATAAAATCCGTTACTGGCCGGTAGAATAACCTGCAGGGATAGGCGTTTTCTCTTCAGTTGTGAAAACATAGAATGTCAGAATGGGTATGAAAAATCACACAAAACGGGCATCATCATCGAGAGTGATGCCCGTTTTGTGCTTTTGCCTTTTCCGTTTATTTATGATAACCACCTCCGAGAACAATTCCCACGTTAATGCCGGCGAAAGAATAACCACTATTCATCAATTTATACTCGGCCGTTATTCGGAAATGATTGTATACTTCGACTCCCATTCGAGGATTAAGAATAAAAGAGCGGTCGGAAATATCGTTAGAGGTAACCCCTTCGGAGATATACCTGTTGTCGATTGCAGCCAAACCAATACCGAGGCCTGAAAATACAGCTATGTTTTTCCATTCACGGAAGTTGTAATCTACAAAAGAGACCAGGCCTCCCGTGTTGATTTCCTGTTTTAGCTCATACTTATCGTCTTCTCGTTCAAAATAACCAGACATTGCCTGTAACCCGATGTCGAAAGGGGTATTGGCAACATTCAGTCGGGTCTCCATAAATAAATTCACCCCCATTTTTGCTGAAGCTCCATCATACTTGTTGCTGCTGATAATTCCGAGTCCAAATTCAAATTCAACTTGTTTTACATTGTTGTAATCTTGAGCACTCAGATTAAGAGCGATGAGCGTAACAATAAATAGTACTCCTAAACATTTCATTTTAATTTAAATATCCTTGCTAATTGCTGTAATACTATTTTTTTCTCTTTAAATCGAGACCCAAATTAAGTTGTATATTAAAAGGCCAGAATCCGCTATTGCCTTTGGTATCGAAATAATACACTGGCCCGATATCAAATAGAAAGTGAAATGAACCAAATTTTCGTTGTATTCCCCAGACGGGGCCAACTAGAAAATTGACATCATCTTTCCTCGTAAAATTGCTTTTAATTGCTTTAAAATGAGACAAACTTCTCAATCCCCAATAATTACCTGAATTGTATGCTGTGTTCTTGCCTTTTTGGTTTCTTTTTTCAAGGTTATATATTTGTTTATATTCAATATCAATAAATGGGGATATCTCATACTGAAAGCCGCTAGGCCCTGATTCCTCCAATCCTTCAAAATTACCTTCGTAGCCAATTCCAAAGCCACCCGATAGCACTCCATTACCATGAAATGGCACTTCATATTCAAGACCGGGGTTAATAAAGTTGACTCTAAATACTTTTTCAGTATAAACATTATCAGTTTGTCCATAGAGCGATAATGAATTGACGATGAATAAAATACAAGGAAATAAATATTTCATACGTTTATATTTTCAATTTAACTCACTACAATCTACGTATTAAGCGTCATCGCCTTGAGACGCTTACCAACGGTATGGAATTCCCTTCGGGAATTTCGTTTCACGGATTTCCGCTTCGCTTCAATTCCGCTGCGCTCCAATTCGCCAATAAACATCACCTTGGGCGTAAACTACGGCCGTTCATGGTTCGTTTCATAACTATCAGAATTTAAATAATACTCCTTTCCATATGCCATCTCTTTTAGCCACTCCATACATTTGTGTTCCATCGTAGTACTCCAGGTTATCTTTGACGTTAATATAACCAGGAGTTGCTGTAAAATCAGAGAAATCGGATGAAAATTTTAACGTTATTTTTACGCCTCCGCTCGTTTTATCAACAATATAAGTTATCTTGTCGGTGTTCGTACCCACTTTCTCTTGATTGAGCATACACAAAGTTGTTTTTTGAATGTCCGCGACGTTGTTTACAAAGCGAACAGCGACTTTACTGTCCCTATTGAAACTGTTAAAGTTATTGCGAAACATAAATTTATGCCTTTTTAAAGACAAAGTCAAGGGGTATTTTGCTTTTTTGTAAAATAGTGCAAATATTTTGTTTGATCTAAAGCTTTCGGAGTTTCAATGTGGAACATATTTTGATCATATGTTTAGAAGTGAATATCGAAAAAGCGTTTCAACTCGTCAGCATTCCCGGTGTGAAGCCTTGAAACGCTGCATTCAACTCTTTCCTGCGTTTATAATTATCTATTTCTGTTTAAGCGACCACCCAAAATTAAGAGAAAATAGCTTGAAACAATGAAAACAATGTTATAGTAAGCCGAAAACAACTTACTTTGGATGACTCGAACGATGAGCTATGACTGAACCAAAGAAAGCCATTCTTTACGGGAGCGTTGCGGTTTTGAGCTGGTCGATGGTGGCGACTATGTTTAAAGTTGCATTGAGGAGCTTTTCCAGCTTTGAAATGCTGCTGGTGTCAAGCCTTACGGCACTCCTGATTTTTGCAGTGGTGTTGACCTGGCAAAAAAAGTGGAGACTGATAAAGGGATTCGGTCTGAATGACTGGCGCTGGTTCGCCTTGGTGGGTCTGCTTAATCCGGTTGCCTACTACCTGATTATTTTAAGATCATATGAATTGCTTCCTGCCCAGATTGCACAGCCTGTCAATTATTCCTGGACCGTTTTTTTGTTGATCGTACTTGCTGTTTACACCTCTAAACGGATCCCGAAGCTGAAGTTTGTCGGAATGGGCATCTCCATGTTTGGAGTTGCGATGATCTCATTTGGTCCGGGAAGTTTAAAAGGGGTGAGCTTTTCATATTTTGGACTTTTCCTTGCGTTTTTCAGCGCCTTTATATGGGCCATTTACTGGGTGGTCAAAACGCTGAATACAAAAACAGACCATATCCTCGCTCTTTTTATGATCTTTCTTTTTGGTTCGGCCTATTTGTTGGCAAGTGCTTTTGTCGTTGGGGTAGACCTGCATTCCCGTGAAGGACTTATCGCCAGCATATCTGCCGGAGTTTTTGAAATGGCCATTCCTTTTATCTTTTTTGGGGCCGCGATTCAAAAATCGAATAACCCGGCACTGATCAACCAGATGTGTTACTTGTCGCCCTTCCTGTCGTTGCTTTTCATCCACATCTTCCTTGGTGAGCAGATCTATATTACCACCTTTTTGGGCTTAACTCTTATAATTGCCGGGATCATGTTTAATGAATACCTCATCAATGTGTTTCAATCGGTTGGTAGAAGAGAAGGTTGACAACGGCATCTCCGGTCGATTCAATCCTGAAAATAGCTGTTTCGAATGCAGAAGTAATAGCCTCGCTGATTTTATTAGGAAAAGGAAATCATTTCATTGTTTCATTTGTACCGGATTTTAGTAAACAATTAAATAATCAGAAAAATGGAAACAACGAAACGAATGATTGCCTTTGCAGTTTTGATGCTGCTTGTCGTCCTGTCAGTTGACGGTTTTGCGCAGTCAAAAATGACTGATCAGCAAAAACAGGAAATGAAAGCCCGTTATGAAGCGTATAAAGCTAAACTGAACCTGACCGGGGAGCAGGCGCTTCAGGTGGAAAAGATTAACAGCGACTATTTTGGAGCGTTGTCTGAGTTACGTGAGTCGTCAGAGTCACGGATGTCAAAATTCAAAAAGTTCAGGGATCTGAAGTCGAAAAAAGACAAGAAGATGAAGAATATCCTGACTCCCGGGCAGTATAAAGCTTATACTGACTATCAGGAGGAGATGAAAGATGAGTTTATGAAAATCCGGAAGAAGTAAAGAGAATGGTTGCGGCGCCCAATCGTAACTGAGGTTGAAAAGAAACGACCTGTTTTGATTGAAAGCCGTGACTCTCAAAAATTGAAGATCCTATGAAACGAGCATATTGCGCTGCAACGCCCGAGTTTATGATAATAATTTTCAGCAACATGCGAGTTCCATACGACCACTAAAAAGCAAATTATTTACGTATGAAACCTATTTTAATCTATTTGTTGTTTTTATTTTCCAGCTTAAGCTCTTTTCAGTGTACCAATGGTGAAGAACCAGCTCCGTCGTTTCAGGAATACCGGTTTTACAAAACCATCCGGGTTGACGGACGGGAAAGGACGTATTTGCTCAATCTTCCTCCCGATTATTACACAGCATCCGGTGATTTTGCGCTGATCATTGGCCTGCACGGAACGGGAGGGAATGCCTATCAGTTCGAAGATAGCTATGCATTTTCCAAAATGGCCAATGAAATGCATTTTATCGCGGTTTATCCGGAAGGAGTGCGAAGTACGGGGCGACTGGGAGTGCGTACCTGGAATGCAGGCGGCTGTTGCGAATATGCTTCCGACAATAATATCGATGACGTAAAATTCGTCCGTGAGCTGATCCGTTTTCTGGAAGCAAATTATAACGTAAATCCAAAGCAGGTGTATGCCGTGGGAATGTCGAACGGCGGCATGATGGCATACCGGCTCGCGGCTGAGCTTTCAGATCAGATTGCCGCGATAGCTGTGGTTAGCGGTACAATGGTGACGACGCAACCTTTTAATCCGTCGCGCCCTGTTCCCGTGTTACATATGCATTCGGTAAATGATGACATCATACCTTATATGGGAGGTACAGGCATAGGAGGTTACTATTTTCCTCCTGTCGATTCGGGCTTGAATGTCTGTGCTTCCGTTTATGAATGTACAACAGGTCCACAGGTTCTGGTCGATGATGACAACTATAAACTGACAACATGGTCAAATTGCGAAAGTGACGTGACGATTGAATACTATCTTACAAAAGACGGGGGGCATGCCTGGCCGGGAGGAAAAAAACCCAGGGCCCAGGCCGATGAACCATCGCATGTAATCGATGCCAATGACCTGATATGGGGCTTTTTTCAAAACTATAAGCTGCCGTGACCGATTTGACGATTGACGGCGGGAGCCGGATAACAGATTCCCTCGCGCCGGAGGATGTGTTGTCCCTTTGATTGCTTAAATTCCTTACCTTTATAGTTCATGGAAAACGAAGTCAAAGATAAGGTTCTCCCGAAAACGAAGCTGATTTTGCTGAGTTCGTCGGCAATAACCATTCTGTTTTCACTGCCCAGAATTGCGGTGCTGTTCAGGATGGAACAAGCCAACCTGAACCTGGATTACCGGCTGACGGACTTTTTGGCGAGAACGATTTATTGTTTTATCGTGGCGTTCCTTTTTTTTCACGTGAACCTCGCTTCACGGAAAACCAGGATCGGGCCTGTCAGTATCGATATGGCCTCGTTGTGGCACCGGCTGGTGGTGAATGTTGCGCTGCTGGTCGTGGTTGGCTTTTTTCTGATCAAGGTCCATTTGCTTTTATTTGATCCGTTGTCGGGAGAACGGTTCTTCAGGTTTCTCTTTAACATCACGCTGATATTGGAGGTGATCTTAACCGCCCTGATCGCGCAGATTTACCGACAGTTTTTTCATAACTATCAGATGAAGATGACAAACGAACAACTTTTGAAAGCAAATGTTGAATCCAGTTATGAGGCGCTTAAAAGTCAGGTTAATCCTCATTTCCTGTTTAATTCATTTAATACCTTAAGTTCCATGATCCTCAGCGATCAGAATAAAGCGGTCGAGTACGTGAATAACATGTCCGATGTTTTTCGCTATGTTCTTGAAAGCAGCAAAAAAGACCGTGTAACGGTTGAAGAGGAAATCCGTTTTATCGGCGCATACAGTCAGATGTTGAAAGGCCGTTATGGGGAAAAACTTCAGTTTGAGATCAGGATCGCATCCGAAAGCCGGCGGTTTCTATTGCCTCCGATGGCAGTTCAGATCCTGATCGAGAACGCGGTGAAGCATAACGTGATCTCTAAAAGCAGGAATTTGTATATTTCTGTTTTTGCAGAGGGACCGGAACTGATCGTGACAAACAATCTTCAGGAAAAGAAAGTAAAGGAACCGTCCACGGGACTTGGTCTTTATAATTTAAACCACCGCTGCCGGTATATGACGCGGAAAGAACTTGTTGTGAAACGGAACGAAAATGATTTTTCAGTCACTATTCCTCTGATGGCCAATGAGAATATTAATTATTGAAGATGAGGAGAGCGCCGTTGATCAGTTAAAAAATTTGATCCGGCAGCTTGTTGATCAACCCGTTTTTGAAGGAACAATAGATAATATTGAGGACGCGGTTGACTTTCTGTCGTCAGGCGCTTCCCTGGATCTTATTTTCCTGGATATCCATCTGTCCGACGGACTGTCGTTCGAGATTTTTAAGGAAGTCCATGTCGATGTTCCGGTCATCTTTACTACTGCTTACGATGAATACGCCATCTGGGCATTTGATGTGAACAGCATTGGCTATCTTTTAAAACCAATCAGGAAAGAAAAGCTGGAGAAAGTGTTGGAAAAGCTTCGGCGGATTGAAAGCAGGCATCAGTTTGTGCCGGATGAAGCCATCCTGAAAAAAATAACGGATATGGTTGTCAGGGAAGGACGTTATAAACGCAATTTTCTTGTGCCGCATAAAGACAGGCTTATTCCCGTGTCGGTCGAAGAGATTGCCTGGTTTGAGATCAAAAACGGCGTCGTGGCCGGGATGAAATGGGATAACAAGCGGCTGGTGATGGAAGAAAAGAGTCTGGAAGAGCTGACCGAAGTGCTCGATCCCGCCCAGTTTTACAGAGCAAACCGGCAGTTTCTGATCAGCCGCAAATCGATCCGGGAAATCGAATATTACTTTAACAGCCGTTTATTCCTCCGGTTATTGCCTGCACCCGATGAAAAGGTACTGATCAGCAAAGCCAGGGCCAGCCATTTTAAAGACTGGATGAACCGTCAATAGAGGGAAAAGATACTGATACAATGATACTGGAACCTGCTACCGTTACTGCCGGGAAAAGAGTAACCATTTTACAGAAAACACCAATATCTGTTTCTGTATTGGATGAGCGAAAAATAAAAGATTACCGGTTATGGTCGATGAAAGACCTGAGTGCTGTTGTTCCAAACTTGTTCGTTGCTAACAGTGGAAGCGACATCCTGGATTGAAAGGAAAGTTTCAGTGAAAGAGCATCCTGGAGACGATAATGACTGGATGCCGATTTTGGTCAATACGAGAAAGATTGAATACTTTCAATAAATTTCCACGGCTGACGGGTTACTGAATGATACTCAATAAGCAGTGAATGCATGTGACTATCCTTTTAGATTTCAAACAGTAAGCTCATCCACCAGGATCTTCCGTAAGCGTCAACCCCGGAGCCGTGTACCCGGTAAGCTGCGTTGAATATGTTTTGAAGGCCCGCGTTCACGGAGATTTTTTCGAGTGAGTACCCCAATTTGAGGTTAATGACTTTCCAGCCTGGCGTGCCTCCCTCTGGTATCCGGTGGTCGTCGATGTCGCCGTTTGAAAGCCGGTCTTGTTTGGCAGCAAACAGGAATTCCGTTTCACCAAAGAGTTTCGATTTGGAGTATTGCAGCGCCAGCTTGCCATTCAGCGGAGGGATCCGCCGCATCGGCTCTCCATTGCCGGTATTCTTGCCATGAGTCCAGCAGAGGTTATTCAACAACGAAAAAGCTGAATTCAGTTTAAATACCGATTCAAACTCGGCGCCGTGAAGCGTTGACCGGGAAATGTTTTCCTTTTTATATACGCGTTGCCCGTCCAGGTATTCGCTCCCGTTGTAGGTGGCTTCCACCCGCTCAATCTGGTCATTGATGCGTGTCCGGAATGCAGTAAACGCAATGGAACCGTTTTCGGATGGTCTTTTGTAACCCGCTTCCAGTGTGAGGGCCTTTTCGGGCGAGAGCCCGGTCGAAGGAATTTCGATCCCGTAGTCAAACAGGCCAAAGGTGCTGATGTCGTTGATGTTTGGAGCACGAAAGGCGGAGTGTGCCGAGAGGATCAGTTGTTGGTTTGCCGAGGTAAAATACTGAAGGGCAATGTTCCCAACCAGCGAAGCAGGTTTTAAATTTACTTCGCCGAATTCCTCGTCAACAGCCCGAATCCGGAACGCGTTAAAACGTCCTCCGAAAGTCAGTCTGAACTTGTTCTGAGACAACGTGTGCTGACCGAAAGCGGCAAGATTGGTCATGGATGACCCATTGGGATAAAGGCCACGCATGGAAGTTTCTTCGTCTGTTGAGACGTTTATTTCTTTTTTCCCTGAACCCACACGATCTGAATAAAACTCTATTCCGCTGACCGCTTCCCAGTTTTTACTGATTTCAGAATGAATTTCTGCTGAAACTCCCCAGGTTTTTACCTTGTCATGTTCCCGCTGAAGAATGGAAGAATTCTGCTTTTGAATTTTCCGGATTTCATCCGAAAATTGATTTGAAACAGTCAGATTTACTTTCCTGAACAAAGGCTTTTCGTGGAAATGTTCCAGCCTGATGTACAATAAACGATGGACCTGAGGATCATAGGAATAGATCTCATAGCCTCTTTGTGCAATCTGATCGTAGCGGGGAACATCGGTTTGAATGAGGTAATGGTAAGCCGATGTCATTTGCCAGTTTCCCGCCAGCCTCAGTCCGGTTTTCAGATTGACGCCCGTTTCTTCATAGCCTGACGGTCGTTCGTATCCGAGTGAACCCCCGGCAAATAAATCACCGAAATCTTTGTAGTTCACATTGCCTGAGAGGGCAAAATTTTTAGACTGAAAAGACAATTCGCCGGAGCCCGACTTTTCCATGTCCCTGTTCATGTATTTGAGCTGGCCCCGTCCTCCCAGACGTGATTTCCCGGAAGCATACTCCGGTGTTCCGGTGAGAACGTTGATCACGCCGCCCATAGCGTCGCTGCCATACAAGACCGAACCTTTACCCCGAACCACTTCTATGCGGTCGACCGAAAAAACATCGATGGTGTTGAAGTACTGGTTGGGGCCATACCGGAAGGTGGCATTATTGAGCCGGATCCCGTCGATTAAAAGCAGCGTCTGGTTGCCGGTGAGCCCCCTGATAATGGGCGAACCCCCACCGTGGTTCGTCTTCTGCATCCACACGCCGGCGGTGCCCGTTAAGGCGTCGGCCAGCGAGCGCGGAGCATTGTTTCTCAGCTCCTGTTTGCTTAAAACCGAAACCGCGTCGGGCGTTTCAAATAAAGAGAATTCTTTTCTTAACGCGGTTACAACGATCTTATCCAGAACCAAATGATTGGTCGATTGTGCGAATGCCTGCACCAGTGAAAATGCAGCCATCAAGAAGGTTACCAGCCGTTTCCCCATGCCTTTAGTTCGTTTTCTCCCTGTTCTCGAGCCTGTACTCGTCCTTTTCCTTGCTCTCCCTGATCATATCTTCCTTGTTATCCATGACCGGGGACTCTTCCAGCGCTTTCCAGTCGAAATTTTCATCGAACGGATCGAGTGCTTTTTGCGGTTCGAAAAAACGCGGGTCAGCGGGCAGTGCTGTGTACGGCTTAAAGTCGGGCGTTTCGGTAAAGAAATCGGCCAAATCGGTTGCTCCGGCGTCGTATTGGTTGAGATAAGGCAGTTCAAGGATGTTCCAAAACGTTTTAAAGATGCTTCCGAAGCTGTAATGCTGGTGACTGACGTAATTCCGCTTTACCCAGGGGGAGGCCAGCATTAAGATGCTGCGGTGGGCATCGACATGATCCACACCGTTCTGGGCATCGTCTTCGGTAATTACAATCAGCATGTTTTTCCAGTACGGCGTACGCGAAAGGAACTCGATGATACGGCCCACGGCCAGGTCATTATCGGCCATATAGCTTTCGCGGAAAGGATATCCGGCTTCGGGCCGTTCGCCCGCACCATGGTCGTTTGGAATGATCACGGTTAAAAGTGCAGGCATGGTGTCTGTGCCGTTCATCCATTTCTCCTGAAATTCCTTTTGGAACTGGTCGATGCGGAACTGATCGGGAATGGCTGTGTTATAGGTAGGATAGAGTTTTGAGGTGCGGTTCCAAATGGGCTGGGGAAGCGGGAAGTTGATGTATTGCCTCACCCCTTCATGTTTATATTGCGCTTCATAAATGGCCGGTTCAAACATGATGCTGAATCCGAAATTGTAAAAGTCAATTTCGTTCCGTTCGAGATGGTCCCACATCGATCCCGCTTCGTTATAGTCTTCCGGGTAAATGGCCCCGGCGGCGCCGTTCATGGCATAAACGCCGGGCGCTTTCGAGTTGAAAACAAACTTCCGGTTTCCGCCATAGCTGGCGGCCGTACAGGTTTCGGTCCATTCGTTCGGGTAGGTGTTGACCAGCCAGCGGTGACCGTCGGCCGACACGTCCGAATCGACATAGAAGTTGTCGGAGATGGCGAAATCACGGGCAAGTTTGAGGTGGTTGACCGCGATATCGGCATTTTGGACTGAGTCAGTGCCCTTGCTGTTTCTGAAACTTACGCCGGTGCCGTAGCGCGCCAGTGCGGGATCACCTTTCGCGTTTTCGAACTGACCAAAAACTTCGTCGTAGGTCCGGTTTTCCTTCGAAATAAAAACGATGTGCCGGATGGGGCTTTCCTTTTCTCCCGGATACAGCGGCACGGGGTTATTTTTCCGCCAGGCAAACTTTTCTGATCCGGCTTTTTCAAAACCGAAATTATTTGAAACAACCTGGCCGGTCAAGGTCTCCAGTTCTTCATCGGCCGGAATATCCAACACCTGGACGGTGCCTTTCATCAGGGATCCGATGTAGCTTCCTTCCTGTTTGCGCTCAAAAGCCTCGCCTCCGTTCGGGCCGCTTCCAAAGCCCTTGGCATTGGCTACGATCAGTTTCCTGCCGTCGTTGCTTACCTTTAGCTTTGCCGGAAACCAGCCGGTGGGGATATAGCCGATGGTGCGCAGCTTTTTGACATCGACAACCGCTACGGCATTGATGCCCGAACAGGCCACATACAGCCGCTGATTGTCGGGCGAAAGTGCAAGGCCAAAGGGTATGGCGCCCCGGAACTGTTTCATCCGTTCGTCAGGCTTCATGTAAATGGTGTGCACAACGGTGTCTTTTTCGATCGAGATCACCGAGATGTTGTCGTTTGTTCCGTTACTCACAAAAACATAATCGCCGGTTGCCACCAGTGAATTGGGACTGGCCCCGCCAACGGCAGGAATGCCTTCGACCAGGGCGCCGACCAGATGACCTGTTTTTGTTTTTGCAATGACTTCGGGCTTTTCAGGATTCGCCAGACTAATGGTGAACACCGAAAACGCTTCGGGCGCGTTCATTTCGCCGAGGCCGGGAACCGACATGCTGTCGTTTTGAATTCCTTTAACCATCTCCTCGCTGCCGTAGGCGAATGCCGGATATTTATAGGCTTTTTCGGTGACGTTTTCCTCTGTAATCCCGCCAAATTTGCTGTACTGGAACATACCCACATTGGCTACATAGATTTTCTGCTCATCGGGTGAAAGGCAAATGCCAAAAGGATACCTGCCAACCGGAACGCTGTGTTCCAGTTTTCCCGTTTCGGTGTTGACGATCACCATCCGAAAGCCGATCTGGTCGACTGCATAGAGCTTTTTGCCGTCTTTAGAAAGGACCAGGTCGCCGATATAGCCATGTGAGTAATCGGTCTGGTCCGAAACAAACGAGCAATCGAAGAATCCCTTCTTTTCGCCGGTCTGAAGGTCAAACAGAAAGATCTTGTTCTCCTGTCCTCCGGCCACGTAAACCGTCTTATTGTCGTTCGAAATGGCAAGTCCCATAAACACCGATGCCAGTACGCCGCGGTCAGTTGCCGGTCCGGGAGGAATTTGCTGCACTTCCGGGTTCTCTGTCAGGATATTCCTTACAATGGTGATTGACAGTGGACTGGTTCCCGAGTTTGCCGTCACTGCGGTGTTTCCGTCGGGACTCAGGGTAAGCCCAAAAGGATGAGGGGCGACGACAATGCTCTTCCCTGCAGGTTTGACGATCCTGCCGTTGGGGATCACTGTTTCACCATTTTTGTCGATTGCTACAAACCGGTCGCCGGCAGGTGCGGAAGCCACCCAAAGATCTGCCTTGCGGTCTGAATTACAGCTGGCTATTGCCATCACGAATGCCACAGGAAGGAGTAATTTCTTCATTTTTTTTTAAGTGAAGGTTTAGAAAATTGTCCGGAACTATTCTGACTAAAAATACGTCATAAAAACAAGTCTGGCAAGCGTTTGTTTAACCAGGAATTGCCCATATGATTAAACTTTGATTAAAGAAGACTGAAAGCTGGCAACTTCCGGCTTCCGCAAGGACGCATTTACCCCTCACATTTGTCAGTTTCTGCATCCGGCTTTGGGGTTGATCTTCCTTAAATTTGAAAGCATTAATCAGGAAAACACAACATGAAGCAGAAATTTTTTTTAGTGCTGGTGACTTTTGCGACTGTTCTTTGTTATGGAACAAGTAAATCAGAAGTACAGACTACCAGTATGAAGACGATGGAATCGGACAGTATCGGTTATAAGAGCGGTTATTCAGAGGTGAACGGACTGCGGATGTATTACGAGATCTACGGCGAAGGAAAGCCTCTTGTACTCATTCATGGAGGCGGTTCGACCATTCAGAGCAATTTCGGAAAGGTGATCCCGCTGCTTGCTAAAGAGCGCCGGTTGATAGCTGTTGAGTTGCAGGCACACGGCCGGACCAGCGACCGTGATGGTGATGTGACGTTTGAACAGGACGCGGATGATGTGGCCACACTCCTAAAGAACCTGAATATTTCCAAAGCTGATTTTTTTGGCTTTAGTAACGGCGGAACCACAGCCTTGCAGATCGCTATTCGTCACCCGGAACTGGTCGGTAAGATTATTGCTGCTTCAGCACTCTGCAAACGGAGTGGGGTACCTCCCTGGTTTTGGGACTTTATGGCGCAGGCGAAACTGGAGAATATGCCGGAACCATTAAAGGAAGCTTATCTGCAGGTTGCATCAGATCCGAAAGGATTACAGGTTATGCATGATAAGGACGCAAAAAGAATGGTTGATTTCAGGGATATTCCTGATGAGAAAATCAGGTCTGTCAGCGCACCGGTCCTTATCGTCATCGGCGACAAAGATGTAATCTCCCCGGAACATGCTGTTGAAATGAGCCGGATGATTCCCAACTCGCGCCTGGCAGTCATTCCCGGGGGGCACGGCGAATACCTGGGGGAGATCACCACACTGAAGCCCGGATCGAAGGGGAGCGATTTTTTGATCGTTCCGATGATTGAGAATTTTCTGAGGGACCAGGAGTAAAGCCACTCAACAAGCGTACAGTTAATTGCTGAAAGGCGATCGGGATTGAAGTCTAAAACCGTTCCTTCCGCCTCGATTAGTTCAGCCTTTTTTTGGCCGAGTTTTCAATCAGGCTGACCTGGGTGTCGGGCTTGTCCAGGACAATGACATCGCCGGTATCGTCCATCACTTCGTCAATCAGTCCGAATTCACGGGCTTCATGTGCGTTCATGAATTTATCGCGCAGGAAAAACGCTTCGATCTCTTTCCAGCTATGACCGGTTTGCTTACCCATCAGATGAAAGATCTGGGTCTGCAGCCGTTCCTGTTCGCGGGTGGCAATGCGCACATCTTCGGTGTATCCCTGCGTTCCTCCGCCGGTGGGATGCATGTGGATGGTGGAGTGGGGAAGGGCAAAGCGTTTGCCTTTTTCGCCCGAACTGAGCAGGAAGGTCCCCATGCTTCCGGTGAATCCGACCGAATAGGTTGAAACAGGAGCCGACATCATCTTCATCGTATCGTAAATGGCAAGCCCGGCATAGACGCTTCCGCCCGGACTATGAATATAGAGGTCAACGCCCCGGCTGCTGTCCACACTGTTGAGGTAGAGCAACTGGGCGACCACCACGTTGGCGACGGCGTCGTTGATCGGCCCGCCCAGAAAAATGATGCGTTCTTTCAGTAACCTGCTGTAAATATCGTAAGCGCGTTCGCCGTCACCGGCATTGTCGATGACCATCGGTATGAGATTTCCCTGGATCATAAGCCCTCCTGTTTAAAAAGTTGATAAACCTGCTGTTGATAAACTGCTTTTTCCGGATCGCTGAAAATTTGCCGGTGGATGGTTTCAAGTTCTTCCCTTATCTTTTTGCGGTGATACATCCCGACCAGGGCGTATGCTGTTTTCTGCGCACGCACATCCATCCGCAGCCCGGGATTAATCAGCAACTGTGCTTCGAACAGAAATTTCTCCGCAGGGCTCATTTCTCCCTGCAGGTATTTTTCGATCAGCCGGGTATTATTGAATGAAGTCGTCATAATGCAGCGATTTTTGTTTAATGGTGTTCCTGACTTTTTCAAGACATTTATATTTTTGAGCGCTTAACGCATGTTCGCCGGTGTAGCCGAGCATACCGGCGAGTTCTTTTACCGGGCGCCGCCGGTAATAAAACGCCCGGAGCAGATCCATGCATTTTTTTCCGGCGCTTTCCAGGATGCGGAGCAGCCGTTTTTCTTCGACAGTGGGGGCGTCTTCGTCGGGGACCGGAATTTCCAGTTCAAATTCATTCATGACAGTTTCCATCCTGTTCTGCTGATGCTTTCTGGCCCAAAGATGTTTGGCGATGCCCAGCACGTAGGCTTCTTCCGAAGTCCGGATGCGGGTGCTGTCATGCATCCGGATTTCATAGTATACCAACAACGCGTCGTGGAAAATATCTTTGGCGTCTTCAAACGTTCCTCCCACCCGGGCAACAATAGCTGCTATACGAGGGAAGGCCTGTTCATAAAATTCAGCAGTCAGCACTCCCTGCTTTTCTATTATTTGTTCTTCAACCAGTGTTTCCATCATTTCCATATCTGTCTACTTTACAAATTAGTGCAGATTTTATTCAAAATATCACCGGAATGACAGAATTTTTTTATGCCGCGGTTTTTTCTGTTGTTTCCGGTTGTCTTTTCCATACGGGAAGCCGGATGAGTTTGTGGTAACTGATGTAGGAAATAGCCAGGATCGCGAAAATAATGACAGGCATTGCGAGATCACCGCTGATTCCGTCGACCGCCCAATGACTGACAAAAGCGGAAATGAAGTCGAACCCGAATCCGGCATAAACCCACTCTTTGACGTTTCCTTTAACAAACGGCAAAATCAAGGCCAGTGATCCGATTACCTTGAAAACCGTGAGCATGACCCGGAAATAATCGGGATAACCTAAATGCCGGATCCCTTCCACTGCCAGATCGGTATGTGAGGTAAGCGCGGGCATCACACCTTCAAATAAGAAAATAAACCCAGTCGATACCCAGTAAATCGTTTTAATTGTCTTTGGTGTTGCCATAATGATTTTAATTTAGTTTAAATCAAAATTAGATCATTCGGCAAAGATCCAAAGGGGGGGATTTCGACAGAATACACGGTTGTTCGCGACAAACAGCGTGTATCCTGTGTTGTTTTAATTATTCTGTTGATAAGCAGTCGATTGGCAGCTATTGAGCGTTCCGGGTATTTTGGTAACTTCTGTTTAAATGTTTATTTTTCCGGTGCATTCACATTAAATACGTCGGCATAGATGAGCCGGTCGGTTTCTTCCGACTGCTCGAGCCGGTTTTGGTACTCTGCTGCCAGCCCGTTGATCTTGTTCGGTCCGCGTTCATATTCCTCAATGATGATCTGGAAGGGTTCATCTTTATACTTCCTGGGCAGCCGGTATTCCTTGCTGACGGAATACCGGTTATTTTCTATATTTTTTGCACCGATCCTGATCTCTACCCCTTCTTCAGTCAGATCTTCGTCATTGGTTCCGTTGGTTATGGTGCCAAAAATAGGTTGAGCGATGGCATTGTCCTGGAAACTGATCCGAAGGAAGTTATAGTTGCCGTATGAAGCGAGGCGTTCGTTATAGATCGACCCTTCGACTGTGATGGTGAAACGGGAGTTGCTGTCGTCCTTTTTGAAAACGACCGTGGTTTGCCGTTCAGGCATTAACTGGATGAAATCGGCGGTCACTACCGGCGACAGGCAAACATCTTCATCATCCTTTCGTACCGAGTAGGGCTGGTAGCGGGCCAGAACCAGACGGATAAACGGGAAGTACATATTTCCCGGATTGACGGACAGATCACAGAACCACATTTGCCGATCTTCGTCGAAGTGGACGGGATAAGCTACTGCCAGTGCCTTTGCCGAATCGCGGCCCGGATATTGAAGGTCGTCATCGATGACCGGGTTCATTCTGAAGTCGGCCGGTTCGGGCGAGTAGCCTGCCGGTTGGACTGAATACAGCAGGGGGTCGATTCCCCAGTTGGTATACTGGTCGGAGTACCCGGAGGGCAACATCGCCATCATGGTGGGTTTGGCCTGGGGATTCGGAAGGATCACCGCCAGCATTTCGTCGTCGCCCGATGAATACCAGGGGCGTTTCAGGAAGATCCGTAATCCGCCTCCCACACGCTGATGCCGGGCTGCTTCGCTGGTCTGGGATTTTCGCCATTCAAAGGTGGGAATGATATAATCGATTTCCGGCGCCTTTGGCCTGGCCGAACTGGGGATATTGACCCGTTCGGTCCATTCGCTTTCGCGGCTGGTAGTCAAGGTCGGGTTAGCCGCCAGTATCTTGTCGAAGTACTCGCGATACCGGGAAGCCGCTACAAGTTTATAATCGACCCACCGGTGTTTCGTGTCGCCAAATTGCTGAACAAGCGGTTTGATCCTGAGCCCGAGTTGCTTCATCAGTGAAAACTGATGTTCCATGACATCGAACCGGACCTGGTTGACAATAGTGGCAGGGGCTGATTTCCGTTCCTGTTCAAACTTCCGGAACGATACTGCCTGTGCCTGATAAACTTTTCCCATTCTGAGCGATGCCGGCTGCGGGTCTTTTTCAAATTCAGCCTGGCTCTGCAGTTTGAACTTCTTGTAAGGAACGGCCTGCAGGTTCTGGATCTGCGGCCGGACAAGCACTGCCGGTTGCGGTACCGGTCCTTTGGTGATCACATCGTCCTGGTAATTTACCCGGATATCGGCGATGCTGTTCCGGGCCTGTTTGTCTTTTATGCTGACCGATATCCCGTCGTCGAGCTTCTCTGTCCATCGTGACTGCAGCTCTGCTTTTTCGGTGCTTTCACCGTGCACTTTCATCTGAATATTGATGGCTGCAATTGTTTCTCCAAAGTCGCGATCGGGTAACAAATGACTGATTACCGGTGCATCCAGGGGCTGCTGCAGGGCGTGGACCAGTTCAATTTCGCGCGAGGGACTGACCATCCAGTGTTGTCCTGAAAAAGCGAGGTCGCGGATCTCCTTCATATTAGCTGGGGAATCTTCGGTGATCATTCGCCAGATGGCCGCTAATTCGGTCAGATCCTTTTCCCTCCAAAAGGTGCTGAAACGGATGCGGGTGCGCAGGCCTTTGGGCATATACACCGTGAGCTGCCGGTCGGAAGAATCCCATTTGACCTGCTGTTTGCCTTCTTCGAGCCTGATCCGGATGGGGCCGGCATGATACCAGTCATCGGGTTTCGGCACGGCATCGGTATTCAACGGACTGATTTCCTGGTTACTGAAAAAACTTAACATGCGGGGTTCGAAAACCTGCGTGTGGGTATGTTCGTACCCGTCGGCCAGGAATAAGGCAACACCTGCCGCCATCGGGTCGGGCAGGTATTCGATCTCCACCTCGTTGGGCTGGTAAATTTTTTCCTTTGTTTTCTCCTTACGGTCATACAATCCCTCGTGGCTGGTAATGATCGCGTAAATTTCCTGCGCCTTTTGCGGGTCGCCAAATGCTTTTTCAAACATGCCATGAGTCTCTGCCATTTGCTGACTGTTCTTTGGGGGAAGCAGATAGCGCAGCGAGTAGTCTTCAAACGTCTTTCCGTTAACCGGGTGACTGTCCTCGTATGTTTTGGCTGTCTGATCAAAATTGGAACGAATAACCATGCTCTCGAGGAATTCACCGTCGCGGAGTTCATTGCCGACAAACACGATGGGACTGCTCAGCGGCTCATAGCGCAGGTAGCGGATGTTTTTCCGGGTGGTCTGATCCGGCGATTCGCTTATAGAAGTGAGCGGCAGACTGTTCCCGGCCAGGTCGACCGCTCTGATCCGGACACGGTAATCTTTTCCGAAGCGAAGTTTGGGCAGGCTGCCCGGAACGACTTTCGATTGGGCATTGACCCTGAACTCCAGCTCGCCGTCGAACTGGTATTTCCGGCTTTCGACCGTCTTGTCGGTATTGACAAAATCCTTTTTTACTGTTTCTCCGGATTTCAGTTCATAATCGTCCGACTCATTGATCGCATAGCCGGGTTTCCGGACGGAAAGGCTCCAACCTTCCCAGCGGGCCAGCGTCTCTGAAACAAATACATCATCCGGATCTTCCGGGTCTTCGGCAACGCCCAACTGGATGCAGCCTTCGTCTGGCTCAATGCCTTCGACCGGATGTGGGTTGTTTGACTCGTCGAACCAGGCGTATTCATCTTGTTTACGGTGCAGCGAGTACCACTGGTCCGGATTGGATTCATAGGCAATATCCATCTGGTAGCCCTGGATCGCATCGTCTGAATAAAGTGTCTGGTCGGGCAATTTCAGTTTCAGTTCAGTTACTGCCTTTAGCTGTTTGGCCTGGACCGGCGCCACCCCGGCTTTTAGCTGTTGCGACTGAACCGGTGCTGCTCCTGCTTCTGCTTGCGACTGAACCGGCGTGGTTTCAGCGGGCTTCGTCTCTGTTGCGATGGCCTTTGGCTGTATCTGGAACTTCACCGGCGATGCAGCGTTAAAATTCCGGCGGATCTCCAGGTTGGCGTTGATCCTGGAAACCAGGTGTCCGGCCATCCCGTTTTTCGTGATGGCTATGCCGGCACTCCGCATGGCCGGCAGACCTTCTTCCTCAGGCGGATCCGCTTCTTCCAGCTCCTTTTCTTTCAGCATCCTGCTGACAGCCAGTTCCGAGCGAACTTCATAATAACGCGCAATCTGATGAACTTTGTTCTCCACCATGTTGGAGGCTTTCAGGGCGGCGCCGTCGGCATCGATCTGCACGACTGTAAAATCGTCCGTATTGATCTTCACAAATCCTTGTTTGAAAACGGAATTGCTCTTATCGCCGATATAGAATCCGTTTGTAGTGATCTCATAGGCCGTGGCCGGAGTGGAAACCGTTGTCCCTTCCTCCTGAAAGATCAGCGAATCGGGCACCAGCCGGATCGTCCCCTTTGCCGGGATGGATAAACTGTAGGGAATTGTGAAATCCAGAACGATCCCCAGTTTTCGCATCAACTGCGGATAACTGGTGATAACAGAGAGGATGTCGTGAAACTCGAAGGTCGGTTTTTTTAACTGAATTTTTATTTTTCTTTCCATCCGGTCAACCCCGTGAAATTTCCGGAACTGACTGAAATCGTCTTTGGGATTCATCTGCCGTTCAAAGGGAAGGAACTTTTGCTGACGGATATTCTGCCTGAGTTTTTGGTCATCCTGTACGCCCCGGTTGGTCATCATTCGCGCGGCGGGTATTTTCATGGTCCGGTTGGGACCCGTTGACCGGCGGACAGACTGAAGATCGAGGCTGAAGCGGGAAATGGCTCCCAGATTCGTGTCGTCCACAAATTTTTCGGGGGTTACCTTTTGTTTCGGATCGATGACTGCTTCCTTTTTGAAAGATTGAAACAGAAAATCCTGAATATGGGCGGCAGGGAACGAGTTGATCCGTTTCCCGGAAAGATCTTCTTCTTTAAAATCATCAACCTTGATCCCGGGGTGGAAAATATTTTTAAAGAGTTCGGGATCGACCGGCTCTTCCTGCAGAACTGCATCGAGTACCGCACCGTCGTTCAGCCGGAATTTAAAGTCGGCATCCAGCACTTTCTGAGGCCATGCGAGAATGTCTTCAAACTGAGCCAGTGTGGTGTCGTTTGGAGTGCTGAGTTTGACTGAGACGAAGACTGAAACTTTCAATACATCGCTGCCTTCAATGGTTTCCCGCCGGTGAGGCAGTGTGGTGAATATGATTTCCTGTGGCATATCCTGTTTTTTAATGATTCAATTAACCAGCAAATGCGAGGCAGTATTCCTGCCAGTCGTCCTCGTCGACCATTTCAATAAACTTCGGATCGGCATCGGCACCTTTCAGTTCCCGGCGTACAGTGACGGAAACTGTCTTACTGAAGAACAGCACTTCAACTTTGACCTTCAGGGTGGCTATCCCTTCGAGTTTTTCAACTTTATCGCCCACGAACACCGCGGTGAAGGCCAGGTAGAATTCGAGTGAAACCGTGATCAGCCCCAGGATGCTAAGATTCCCGTTGATGCGCAGATAGCCGGTCAGAGTGGTTTCGACAATGTCTTCCGACACGCCATTGATCACCTTCTCTGTGAGCAGCATCTTGAAGTAGAATCCTCCCATGACCGAGACGCCTCCCGAGGCGACTCCGACATTCAGCGACACGGCAGCTCCGAATTCAAAGGCCGCTTCGATGGACTGCAGGCCCTTCAGGGTGGTGACCATCCGGAAAAAGCCTCCTCCTCCGTAGAGCGAAACTGTCAGAAGGAAGGGGTTTTCGCGCGTACAGAAGTTGAATCCGATGGTCAGCGGGGCGCCTGTAAAGGGCAGGGTGACGTCAGCGCCCAGACTGATATTGGTAATCATGCAGACTCCCACCGTCACGTTCGGGATCGCGAGATTAAATCCGGCAACGACTTTGGTAGGTTCCAGTTTGATGTAGGGGCCGTCGTCTGAAAATCCGCTGCTGGGGATGATGCTTTGCAGATTATTAACGAAGCTGAGGGCTCCCTTGAACTTGATCGGGTTTTCCGCATCGATATCCACCTTCACGTCCGTTTTCTGCGATGATCCTGTTTTAAATTCCAGGTAATTGAAGTTCACCTCGAGCAGGGGTACCAGGTCGATCCCGAATTTTTCAAAGCGGGCTGAACCATTGAGCACGGCGGGTTTGGAGGCATCGAACGGCTTCTCGAATTTGGTGGTGATGGTCAGTGCTTTGTTGGGATCACTGACGTTGACATGCAGGATGTCTTCAATGACCTTGATCGGATTGCTCTTGAATTCCGGCTGCCATTTATACTCGGCATAAAACGCTTCGGTGGTCACATAGACCTTGAAATTGGGAATTTTGGGAACATTTCCGTTGAGGGCGTTCAGCAGTTCCTGAACTTTGTCCTTGATTTGCTGCTTCAGGCTGTTGATCTGATCCTCCAGGTTCTGTGCAGTTTCCTTTGCCTGGTTTTCAAGGACAAGGATCTGGTTTTGCAGGTCTTCGATCTGGCTTTTCACCTGCTTGATCGTATTGATCAGACCATCGAACGCATTACCCAGTTCCAGACCACCCAACAGAAGGTCAAAGATCCGGATGACTCCGAAAATCTTGGCAACGGGGAATTCTTCGAGCGCTTCAAAAAATTTGTCCGGATTAAAGGTCAGCGCTTTCAAATCGTCGACTACCCCGCCCACCGGACCTTGCAACTTGCTCAAGGCCGTGATGGCCATATTGGGCGAAAGGAAGCCTCCGGCTTTGTCGGAGCCGCCGCTGAAGTCAACCACTGCTCCTGCAACGGTGGCAAATACCATTCCCGCATTTTGATCATCTTCGAGCTGAATGGTTGCCGCTTTGCGGCTTCCGGTCATCTCATCGAGTTGCTTGATGAAGACGCTCGACATCTGCATGATGGGATGGAATTTCAGATCGGCAGCGCCTGTGGCGGGATAAATCTGTCCGCCGAAATTGAGCCATTCGGTTTCGAA
>JBDKTZ010000605.1:0-3315 GCA_039679975.1 Prolixibacteraceae bacterium | reverse complement strand
CAACCCAATATCGTGATCATCATGGCCGATGATATGGGTTACTCGGATATTGGATGTTACGGCAGTGAAATAGCCACACCAAATATTGACCGTTTGGCAGCGAACGGGTTACGGTTCAGAAATTTCTACAACAATGCCAAATGCTGTCCTTCTAGAGCATCCCTGCTTACCGGACTTTATAACCATGAGGCAGGAATGGGACGAATGGTAAGCAATGCAGATTCAGAGATCCAACCGGGACCGTACCAGGGATTTTTGAATGAGAATTGCCTCACGATTGCCGAAGTATTGATACAGGCCGGATACTCCACGTACATGTCAGGAAAATGGCACCTGGGTGAACGTCAGGAACACTGGCCGTCACAACGGGGATTTGACAAGTACTTTGGTCTCATCAGCGGGGCAAGCAGTTATTTTGAGATCATCAAAGAGTCCCGTCCAAGGAAAATAGCATATGGAAATCAATCCTGGACCCCACCCGATCAGGGCTTTTATATGACCGATGCGATCTCCGATTCGGCCGTCACCTTTATCCAATCACATTTGCATACCGAAAGTGACAACCCATTCTTCCTGTACCTGGCATATACTTCCCCTCACTGGCCATTGCATGCTTTGGAAGAAGATATTAAAAAGTATGAAGGGAAATATGCCTCCGGATGGGATTCAATCAGAGATGCAAGGTATAAAAAGATGATCCGCCTTGGGATCATTGACCGTACCTGTGCGCTTAGTCCGCGAACAACCGGAATACCATCATGGGATGAAGCTAAAGAAAAAGATTTATGGATCAGGCGGATGCAGGTTTATGCAGCGATGATCGACCGGATGGATCAGGGGATCGGACGGCTTATCCGGGCGCTGGAGAGTCTGGGAGAACTGGATAATACACTCATCCTGTTCCTTGCCGACAACGGCGGTTGCGCCGAAGTTGCCTCAACCCGGAACCTGGCCATTCCGGGCATTCCTGTTGGTGAGAAAGGATCATACGATTCGTACCACGAACCTTGGGCCAATGTCTCAAACACTCCTTACAGGTACTATAAAAACTGGTTATATGAAGGCGGTATCAGAACTCCTCTCATCGCTTATTGGCCGGACCGGATCAATGAGAAAGGTATAATGACCGATCAGGTTGGCCACCTCATTGATATCATGCCAACTTGTATGGAAGCGGCCGGAGCAAAATATCCGGAACAACTTAAAAATAATCCGCTTAAACCATTAAGGGGACAGAGCCTGGTGGCTGCATTTAACGGGAATGAGAGTGACCGCCTGAATCCCCTGTTCTGGGAATTTTCCGGAGAAAAGGCGATGAGGCAGGGAAACTGGAAACTGCTAAAGACCAAGGGTGGTGAATGGGAACTTTTTGACCTGAAAACCGATCCTGCAGAACTGAATAATTTAAGCAGTGTTTATCCCGATATACTGAATAAAATGGCTGGTGCCTATAATAACTGGAAAAAAGAAGTCGGTGTAAAACCGGACAGATAATATGCTATAAAAATCAAATGACGAATACGCAAAAAAACAGCTTGCTGAAACAGGGAAAAATTATTTTTTCAATTGGGCTCCTCCTTGTACCAGGGATACGCGCCACAGCAGTTCAAAAACCTAACTTTATTTTGATACTGACCGATGATCAGGGATGGACAAGCAGTTCGCAGCTCATGGATGATCAAATCCCCAATTCAAAAAGCGACTATTATGAGACTCCGAACATAGAAAGGCTGGCTTCAAAAGGAATCCGCTTTACAAACGGATACGCACCCTGTGCCTTATGCTGTCCCTCCCGAAGAAGTATTTTATTTGGCCAAACCCCCATGCGGCAAGGAGATGATGAACAATTCAGAGAAAATTTTCATCCTGCCAACAGCATCCAATTATCCATTCCATCGCTGTTGAAATCAATTGATCCGGACTATCGGACTGCGCATTACGGTAAATGGGACCTTAGGGCTGATATTTTCCCTGAAGATGTGGGTTATGACGAAAGCGACGGCAATACGGGAAACAAAAACGGCGATGTCTCATCCGGTAAAGACACTAAATTTACAGCCCTTTTTCTCAACAACGATCCCAAACGAATTGAAACCATTACCGATCGTGCTGTCAATTTCATGGAAAGGCAGGTTAAGAACGGACATCCCTTTTATCTTCAGATATCACATTATGCCACCCATGTCGATATTCAAACCAAAGAAGAAACCTATAAAAAATACCTTCAAAAGAAAAAAGGTGACATTCATTCGAATCCAGGCTGGGCAGGAATGCTGGAAAACCTGGATTTAGGGATCGGAGAAATTATGGATGAGATCAATCAGCTTGGGATTGCAGACAACACTTATCTCATTCTGATGTCTGACAATGGGGGTGTTGAATTTATCCCTCCGGTAGGAAATAAGTTCGATCATCCCTCAGTTTTTAAAAGTCATCCCCGTAATTATCCTCTCCGCGGAGGAAAATGGACCTTGTACGAAGGCGGGATCAGAGTTCCGTTTATCGTGTACGGGCCGCGAATAAAGCCAGGAACACAATGTGATGTTCCGGTTGCAGGATGGGATATTTTGCCCACATTATCTGATCTGGCAGAGAACCCGGATCTGCTTCCGGATGATCTGGATGGAACAAGTCTCCGTCCTTTACTGGAAAATGGAAATACATTGAAACGGGAAAGAGAAGGACTGATTTTCCATTATTTTGGGAAATCCCATTCAGCAATCCGGCTTGGCGATTACAAACTGATCCGGTTTTGGGATCTGAAAAGAACGGAATTATATGATCTGAAGAAAGATCCCGGTGAATTGAATGACCTCTCTCAAAAATATCCGGAGAAGGTGAGTGAATTAGAGCGACTATTATCAAATTATATGGAACATGTCCATGCAAAACCTTTTTAATTTATACGCATGAAGCGATCCCAAATCATACTGGCTGCCGGTATTTTGTCATCCGGTTTTTACATTCCTCTTCATAGTGAGGGAAAGCCCGGTCAGAATAAAAAACCCAATATCATCTTTATCCTGGCCGATGACCTGGGTTATGGAGATATCCGGGTCAATAATCAGGACAGTAAAATCCCCACACCCAATATTGACAGACTGGCTTCTCAGGGGATTCGTTTTACCGATGCTCATTCACCTTCTTCCGTATGTACCCCAACCCGATACAGCATCCTGACCGGACGTTATTCCTGGAGGAGCCGTTTGCCTGTCGGCGTTTTGCACGGCTATAGTCCGTCATTGATCGAAAAGGAACGTACCACCGTGGCCTCATTTCTTAAAAAGAATGGCTATACCACCGCAATCGTCGGGA
>JBDKTZ010000550.1:0-2512 GCA_039679975.1 Prolixibacteraceae bacterium | reverse complement strand
TGACTGCCATGAACTACACCTCATATATATTAAAGAAACAACCTATCAACCCTTCACTTTTAATCAGTGATTCCAGGGGCTGGCGAGAGTTGACAACGGCGGCGGTCCTTCCTGCCTCAGTCGTGGGCTTTGTTTTTGTCGCTGGACTTCTTCCGGTAGCTTTTACCATTGACTTAGGGAGAGGGATAAAACTGAGGTACTATAAACACCAGGCGAAGAAGCGGCGAATTTCCTATGTTAAATGCGTTTTGCGGAGTTTAGGCCATGAGCCGGACAAAGATATCATTCAACTATTAATCGCAGCGTAAATGTTAAAAGAACTGTCATTATCGTATATCCAAATTGTTCACCAAAACAATAAGAAGCGGCAAAAGCGATTTAAACACTGCTGCGAGGTGAGCAAAGATGTGTATGATATGATGTGCGAGGAGGGAAAAATCAGGGTACAGGACTATATTATCTCCGGCAATGTATTTTTCATTGACAAGTTTAACACTGTCGAGCTGTGGTTTTTCAATATGTGGGAGGCGGATGACTTTGAAAGGACGGTTCATTTGTGGCTTTTAGGGTATTCACCAGTACAGCGTAGGGGCGAATATTTTTGACGAATGATATTATAAACATGACGGAAATCATAGTTCAGGCCGAAAAAACATTTTATCTTTAACCTATCAAAACCAAACGAGATGAAAAGAATTAACTTAACCAAAGCCCTGCTGATAGTCGGCACGGCTTATTTTTTAATAATAACCTTAATAAGCATTGTAAGATGAAAAAACTGATTGAGAACATCAAGTCATGGTTTACCCGTCGTGAGAGTAAGCCTGAAAAGAAATCGCTCCGTGAAATGTATCAGGAATCACATCCTGAACCCGTGAAGCCTTACAAGCCCGGTCGTGGTCCGTATTTCACAAACAACCGTAAGCGCACCAGGGGCCGCAATATTCAATATGTGGCACTGCCAAACGGTAGCACAAGGGTTATCCGTCACGAAACAGCTTAATCATAAATTAAAACCTACAAAGATGAAAATTGAACTTGTTAAACAGACAACGAAGTACACTGGAAATGTGTACTATTATGTGACCATTGACGGCTCACTTCAGACCGGAACCTGGACTTCTGATCTTGAAAAAGCAGAGGACCATCTTGCAAGAGTTGAGGCACTGGCAAAGCAGTATCCCGAAACTATTACTGAAGTCCTTAAAACTATTGAGATATGAACTATACGTCTTACATAGATTTTAAGGGTGTGGAGCTTCGTGTTGAATACGATTACCAGCCTGAAGAGAAAGCCGTCATGTATGACAGTGATGGTTCCGGTTATCCTGGATGTCCCGAAAGTGTTGACATCACGGCTATTCATTTGATTCATGGCAAAGAAAAGATTGATGTCATGGAGCTATGCGAAGCATATTATGATGAGATACTCGAAGCAATCAGAAACAGTGCAAGTGATGAATGAGATGTGTGAAAACTGCAAGGGCTACGAGACAAGTGATTGTTGCGGAGCCTATACCGATCCTGACATTCTGATATGTATGGATTGCAAAGAACACTGTGGAACTCAGTGTGAAGATTGTGAGAATAAAACTATTGAAGATTCAAAATAATTATTATCTTTAAACTATGGAAAGCGAATTTATTACAGGGTTTACGCCCATAAAACCGGAAGGCGATTATTACGACCTGAAAGATTTTATATCTTACTCAGGGCTGAAAAATCTGAAAACATCTCCGGCACACTACAAGCAATACAAAGATGAACCGGCAGAAGTCGAGACTGATGCGATGGCTTTTGGTTCTGCCTATCATACCTATATCCTGGAGCCTGAAAAGTTCGAAGCAGAGTATTATGTTTTTGATGATGATGCAATTTATCAGGTGCTTATTGGCGAAGGGTTTAAATCACCCCGGAATACTAAGCAATACGAAAAGTGGCAGGAATCCGAAATGAGGCTGATTGGTGACAGGAAAACCATTGATAAGGCCGACTTTCAGAAGATAAAGGATATGAAAGAAAAGTTGATGCAGCACTACTATTGCAGGGCTTTACTTTCAAAAGGAGAACCGGAGAAATCAATAACCGGAATCCTGCATACAACCGAAGGAGACATTAATCTGAAGGGAAGACCGGATTACATTAGACCGGATAAGCATTTTATCATTGATTTAAAGACAACCTTTGATGCTTCGGTTGACGGGTTCACCCGTGCTGCTGCTGACGGCGGTTATCATATCCAGGCTGCTCTTTACTCTGATCTTTTAGAGATGCTTACAGGTGACGGCCGGGGATGGTCGTTTTACTTTATAGCTCAGGAAAAACGCAAACCTTATGCGTTTAACATATTTGAAGCATCACCGCAGTTTATCGGACAGGGCCGGTATGAGTATGAACAACTTTTAAAACTCTACCAGATGTGCCTGAAAGAAGATCGTTGGCCGGGATACCAGGTATTTTGCCAATGGAAGTCAGGTAATGTAGAACTGAATCTCCCGACATGGGATGTAA